>DASPKW010000177.1:0-2007 GCA_035627895.1 Tepidisphaeraceae bacterium
GGGAAAGTCTTTCGTCAGATAAGGGAGAGGCATGGGGGGGATTGTAGGGGCGGCGCGCGTCGTGGGAAGGCGGCGTTGCCGGCGCGGTCATTTTGCTTGACGCGGGCCGGTCGGCGGGCGACCTTGTGCCGGTCGTACCGGGGCGGGCGGACGTTGGCGGTCGCCCGCGTTGTACTTCAGGGTCGTGAGCCGGACGGTGCCGGCGAAGGGATCGGTGGGCGATGGGCGGGATACGATTGACTTCGCGACCGGGCATCGCGATCGTCGTGCTGGCGACGGCGGCGCTGGGCGGGGCGCTCTGGTACGTGCGCAGCCTGGACGACGATCAGCGCGAAAAGGCGGCGGAGGCGGGAAAGCCGGTGCGAGCCATTCCGGTGGAGACCAAGCCGGCCAAGAAGCTCTGGCCCGTCGTCGACGCGGGGGTTGCGGCCAGGGCGCCGGGCGAGGTCCTGGCGCCGTCCGGCGAACCGGTCGCCCGGGTGCTGGCGCGGATGGACGACCCGGACGCGTCGGTCCGCCGGGCGATGTGGCTTCAACTCAACAACCTGGGCCCCGACGCGCTGCCGCTGGTCGAGAAGGTGGCGGCCCAGGCGGGCTCGTTGTCGCCCGAGGCGGCGCTGAAGCTCGACCGCGCCGCCGGCGTGATCCGCAAGCGGGCCAAGTGGGAGAAGATCGAGCGCGAGCGCCTGGCGTGGGAGGCCGCGCAGGTCCGCAGGGCGTACGAGGGGTCGTGGGGCACCAACGCCAAGTGGGACGCGGACGTCGTGCGGGCGATCGACGGGTGGATCGCCGTCTACCTCGACCCGGGCGGGTCGGCCCGGCCCGTGCGTGGGAAGGCCCCGCCGCCCGCGCCCGAGGACGTCCTGGCCGCGTTCAAGGCCGCGCAGGCCAAGGGGTGCGACGACCCGCTCGTGCTCGCGCTGCACTACCTGGCGGTCGGCGAGGCGTACCGCACCGGGTCCGGACCCGTGACCAAGCGGTTCCCGCAAGTCGTCAAAGAGCTCCAGTCCGACGAATACCCGGCGTTCGTCCGGCTGATGGTCGCGGCGCGGTTCGTCGCGCTCCAGGGCGGCCGGGGCGAGCCGCAACTCCAGCGGACGTTCCCCAAGCTCTTGCAGGAGATGGCGGCCGACCGGGCGATCCCCGCGTGGGCGCTGAACGCGACCGCCGAGGCCGTGTTCGACCTGACCGCCGAGCGCGACCTCGACCCGTTCGACACGGTCATCAAGTTCGCCGAGGCGTACGAGGCCGCCGCCCCCGGCAACCCCGGACCCCTGGTGCTCCGCGGCCGGCAGGCGATCCGCAAGGCGTGGCAGGCGCGCGGGAGCGGGTGGGCGTCGACCGTCACGCCCGAGGGGTGGAAGGGGTTCCACGCCAAGCTCGCCGAGGCCGAGGCCGCGCTGACGAAGGCGTACGAGCTCGACCCGTCCGACCCGCGGGCGGCGACGCACATGATCACCGTCAAGCTCGGGCAGGGCGATCAGGGCGGCGGGCGCGAGGCCATGGAGCGGTGGTTCGAGCGCGCGATGGACGCCAACCCGGACAACGTCAATGCCTGCTGGAGCAAGCTCTACTACCTCCGGCCGCGGTGGCACGGGAGCCACGAGGACATGCTCGCGTTCGGCCGCGAGTGCCTGGCGACCGAGAACTGGCGCGGCGGCGTCGCGCTGCTCCTGGCGCAGGCCCACGAGGAGATCGCCGAAGAGACGGGCGACGCGAAGGAGTATTACGAGCAGCCCGCCGTCTGGGACGATTTGCGCGCGCTCTACGCGGGCGGTTTGGCGAACTTCCCGCACGACCACCGCCGGCGCGCGCGGTACGCCCTGATCGCCTGCCGGTCGGGGAAGTGGGACGTCGCCGCCGCGCAGTTCAAAGCCCTCGGCGACCGCCCGATGTACGACGCGTTCGGCGGCAAGGCGATGCAGGAGTACTACGCGCGGAAGGCGGCGCGGCTCGCGGGCGGGGCGGGGGCGCCCGGGCGGCGGATCTAGGGGCGGGGGGGGCGCG
>DASPKW010000178.1:0-73405 GCA_035627895.1 Tepidisphaeraceae bacterium
GTACATGCCCGACACCAAGGGCGGGCAATCCGAGCTCGAGCCGGTCGGCCGCGTGACGCTGCTGGAGGACACGGACGGCGACGGGCGGATGGACAAGGCCACGCGGTTCATGGACAAGCTCGTCGCGCCGCGCGCGGTGGCGGTGGTGGCGGACGGGGTACTGGTCGCCGAGCCGCCCAACCTGTGGTTCTCCAAGGACACCGACGGCGACGGCGTCGCGGATAAGAAGGACCTGATCGCCTCCGACTACGGGCGCAAGAGCCCCAACCCCGAGCACATGGCCAACGGCCTGACGCACGGGCTCGACAACTGGATCTACAGCTCGAACTACCCGTCGCGATTCAAGTACAACCCGGCAAAGAAAGGCTTCCTTCGCGACGGGTCGAGCGCGAAGGGACAATGGGGGCTGACGCAGGACGACGTCGGCCGGTTTTACTACAACTCGAACTCGACGATGCTCCGGGCCGACCTCGCGCCGTCGCAGTACCTGGGGCGCAACCCGTACCTGGGCGGGGCGGCGGGGCTCAACGTGTCGCTCGCGCCCGGAAAGGTCTACCCGTCGCGCGTCAACCCGGGCGTCAACCGCGGCTACACGGGCATCGTCAACGAGCAAGGCTACCTGAACAGCGTGACGGCGGCGTGCGGACCCGTGGTGTACCGCGGCGACAAGCTCCCCGCGGAGATGCTCGGCAACGCCCTCGTGTGCGAGCCGGCCGCAAACCTGGTCGTCCGGCACACGATCACGCAGAGCGGCGTCGCCCTGACGGGCAAGTCGATCCAGCACGGGTCAGGCGGGCAGAACGACGGGCCCGTCGATTTCCTGACGTCGACGGACGAGCGGTTTCGGCCGGTCAACATGTACACCGCGCCGGATGGCACGCTGTACGTCGTCGACCTCTACCGCGGCATCCTCCAACACGCGGCGTACCTGACGTCGTACCTCAAAAACCAGGTCGAACAGCGCGGGCTGGACAAGGGCCTGCACCTCGGCCGCATCTACCGCGTCGTACACGAGTCGGCCAAGCCGGGCCCGCAACCCAAGCTATCAAAAGCGCCGACGGCGGAACTGGTGAAGGCGCTCTCGCACCCGAACGGGTGGTGGCGCGAGACGGCGCAGCGGCTGATCGTCGAGCGGCAGGACCCGGCCGCGGCTGCACTGCTGCTCGACGTGCTCACGAACAAGGTACAAGCCGGTGTGACGCCGCTCGGGCGGATGCACGCCGTCTGGGCCCTCGAAGGCCTGGGCAAACTGGACGACGAGACGGCGGCGCTTGCGATGAAGGACGCGGACCCGCGCGTGCGCGTGGCGGCGATCCGCGCCGGCGAGCCGCGCCTGCGCGAGGTCGGCGAGGCGCTGAAGGCGCTAATCGGCCTGGCCGGCGACGCGGACGACTCGGTGCAGCTCCAGGTGCTGATCAGCGCCGGGACGATCAACTCGGCCGAGGCGCGGGCGGCGCTGCTGTCGACCCTGACCAAACAGATCGGCAGCCCGGTGTTCCGGACGGCGGCGCTCAGCGGGGTCGTCGGGCGCGAGCTCGAACTGCTCGACATGCTGCTCAAGGACGAGAAGTTCGTCGCCAAGATGAAGGGCGCCGACGCGAAGAACGCGGCGGCCATCCTCAACGACCTGTCGGAGTGTGTGATCAAGAGCCGAAGCGCGGACCGGGTCGACAAACTGCTGACGCTGATCGCCAATCAGCCGGCCGGTCACGCGTCGGCGCAACAAGCGCTGCTCGCGGGCGTGGTCGACGCGATCATGCCGCCCGCCAAGGGCGCGGCGCCCCGGCGGTTGCGTCTGAAGACCGAGCCCGCGGGCTTGATTAAGCTCCACGCGTCATCCGACAAGAAGCTCGCGGAGTTGGCGGGCAAGGCGGAGGTTGGCATGAGCTGGCCGGGCAAGCCGGGCGACAATACCCCCCCGCTCACGCCGCTGACGCCAGACGAGGACAAGCGGTTCACCGCGGGCCGCGAGTTCTACGCGTCCGTGTGCGCCCAGTGCCACCAACCGTCGGGCCTGGGGCAGGACGGCGTGGCGCCCGCGCTGGCGGACAGTGAGTGGGTTCTAGGGCCGGATTCGCGGCTCGTGCGGATCATCCTCCAGGGCGTGCAGGGCCCGATCAAGGTCGGGAAGAAGACGATGGACCTGGAGATGCCGGGCCTCGGCGCCGCAATGACGGACGACCAGGTGGCCGCGGTCGTGACCTACCTCCGCCGCGAGTGGGGCCACGAGGGCCACGCGATGACGCCCGCCGCCGTGGCGGAGATCCGTAAGGCGACGGCCGGTCGCGGCGAACAACAGTGGACGGCCGAGGAGTTGATGAAGCTGAAGTGAGACAGGATTCTTCACCACGGAGGCACGGAGAAGAGGACACACGAGGATGGATGATAGAGGGTGGAGGATGGAGCCGGCGCGCAGATCCATCCTCCTTCTTCTATCCTCCATCCTCGTGTTCTCTTTTCTTCTCCGTGCCTCCGTGCCTCCCTGGTGAACTTTTCCGGCGATGAAATAAAAAAGGCCGCACGCGAGGGTATGCGTGCGGCCTGGCGGAGGAGGAAACGAGGCTTGTCCGAGGGCCGCTTGCCACGGCGGGCCCTCGCGGATTGTCAGTGGTCATCAAACGTCTCAGAGCGTCGGACGGAGCCCCCGGACAGGGCACGGCCCGCAGACCGCCTGCGGGCCGTGCTGCCCGTGGGAACCAACCGCGCTCTAAGTTTGGAGGAGATCGTTTTGCGTTCCGATCTCCGCGTCGTCGTCATCCTTCACTTCACTTCTTGACGTCGACGCCCTCCCTAGAGCGAAGGTGGTGCCAAGGGCGGAAACGGGCTCAGGAATTCCCTCGAATTGCTGTTTTCCCGAGGAAAATGCGGCCGATTTCGATTGGAAAGGCGTTCGGGTGTGACCTGCGGTTGGTGGACGGACGCGCGATAAATGAGCGAGCCCGGCGACGGCGATTGAAAAGGTGCTTAGTTCGCCGGCACGCACTTGCGTAAACTCTCCCGGAAAGCCCACGGAACTTGTTCCGTGGGTTTCGTCCTTGCCGTCACGCGCGTGTCTTCACCCAGCGCTCAAGTAAAAGGCGCATCGCTTGTTCAAGCAGAGTCCGGGTCCGCGAGGGCTTTCCCGAGTTGGGCCCCAAGGAGGACCGCGTCCGGTTCAAGGGCGGCGAAGAGCCCGGCCGTGATCTGTGAGCCCGACGACTCGTACCCAAACTGCCGGGCAATTTCCGCCCCGTCGCGGGCGGCGCGGAGGCGGTCCTTGAGCATGCCGCTGGCGAGGAAGAAGCGGACGCGGGTCAGGTCGACCGCCGGTGCGGGCGAGGGGTGGTGGAGCGTGTCGACCAAGGCGCGGACCTCGGTCGGCGAGGCAAGCAGCGCGAGCGGCGCAATGCCAAGGGCCTCGGCGAGCGCCGAGACCGTCGACAGCCGTGGGTCAGACAGGCCGGCCTCGAGCTGAGCGACGGTGGCGCGGGACACGTCGGCGGCGGCGGCTAATTCGTGTTGGGTGAACCCGCGGAGTGAACGGGCGGCGATCAGGTTCTTAGCGAGGACTGTCTCGGCCGACTCGCGCGGCTCGTTGGGCGTGAAAGGAGTGGGTTGCGTGACCATGGGAACGTCCTGGGAAACGTGGGAGCGGGGAGAACGGACAACGGGCGCGGCGGGGGTTCGGAGACCGGCTCACAGCGGTAACAGCGTGAGCGTCTACAGCGCGCGGCGGCTCCCGGCGGGGCCGAGCGGGTCACAGCTCGGCGGGCGGGTGGGAAGATGCATTGAGAGGCACTCACAGCACAAGTCACGGATTGCCTACTTCTCCTATTTGATTAGTAGGCTTATCGCTTAATCTATGGGAATCAGACATTTCGTCAAGCTTCGATTGGGGACCGGACGAGAATTGCCCGGTCCCCGTTCGACGCCGGTTGGTGGGGAGCACTAGCCGCGGCTGAAGCGGCTAGCCCGGGTGGAGCGTCAGATCGCGAGTTGGAACTGACCGCGGATGTAGAACTGCGTGTCGCCGTCGTTGGCAAGGACACCGATGCCGTCGTAAATCGCCGGGGAACCGCTGGGCAGCCAGCCGACGTCGACGGTGACCTTGGCGCTGTGGCCCTTGAGGTAATAGTTCGCGCCGACGGTGATCTCGTGGAACTGGTTCTCGTCGGTGCTCGCATCGTCGAGCTTGAGGTACGAGTAGCGGCCGAAGATCTCGAATTGGGCGTCGATGAGATAGCCAGCCTGGACGAGCGCGCCGCAGTCCCACGTCGAGTCGCTGGCGCGTTCGGTGTACCGGCCGACGAACGCGCCGAACAGGCCGAGCTTGCCGGTTTCGAACTGGGCGTCGACGGCGTGGCGGACGACCTCGGTGTCGCCGTTCTCGCTCCAGTCGAAGCCCGCGCCGACGACGAGCAGGTCCGTCTTGGTGCCGAGGGCGGTCTGGTCCGAATACGCCTTCCAGTCGCCGAAGACCTTGTACTGGGCGCGGCCGTAGACGCCGAAGTCGAACCCGTTGGTGGGCGGGTCCTGGAAGTTGGTGTTGACCGAGCCGTAGCCGTCGGAGAAGCCGACGAGGGCCTGAATCGAGCCGTCCTTGCCGTCGTCGTAGTTCAGTTCGACGCCTTGGGAGTAGACGTCGCCGTTGAACAGGACCTGGCCGACGAGCGACACGTCGACGGCGAGCTTGCGCTTCGAGCTGGTCGCGGTCTCCTGGTAGATCAGCTCTTTGTAGTTGCCGGCCTTGACCGCAAAGCGGTCGGCGAACTGCCAGCGGACGTAGGCCTCCTCGTTGACGAGGTTGCCGGTCTTGCGGTCGGTCGCCCAGGTGAAGTTGTAGTAGAACTGCTTGGAGAACGCGTTGCCGTCGAGGCTAAACTTGAGCCGGCGGGCCTCGAAGCCGTTGTCGACGTTGTCGCGGCCCTCGGACTTGCCGTTTTCGTTGAAGTTGGTGACCCCGCGGAACTGGAGCCAGAGCGACGGGCTGAGCGTCCAGTTGCCGTCGGCCGAGCGGATCTGGAACTTGTCGTCGATGTACCCGCCGTAGAAGGTCGAGGTCTCGGCGAGGAGGGTGGAGCGTTTGTCGGCGTCGCGGAGGACGGAATCGACGGCGGCCTCGACGTCGGCGGTGGTGAACGTGGGCTTCGGAGCGTCCTGCTTAGCCCGGAGCTCGCGGACCTCGGCGCGGAGGGCCTCGATCTCCTGCTGGAGATTGGCGGGCTCGGCGGCGCCGACGACGGACGCCGACCACGCGAGCGCGGCGGCGGAGATGATCGACTTGCCCTTAGTCACTGCGTACTGACTCCTTCCGGTGAGCGCCGGCGATATGCGGCGCGGGTTACCTGACCCCTTTGCCCGGCGAACGTTCGCCGGGTCGGGTTGTTAGATTCGATGACGACTGGCGCGCGTCGGGGCGCTCGGAGTTCACGCTTCAGCGTGCAAGGGGGGATCCGTCCGGGCACCGTCGACTCTCGCACATCCCGGCGTGCCCCCCCTTTACACACTAAAGTGTGAACTCCGAGCAACGCGACCGAACGCGGTCAGCGATCACGGCGCCGAGAGTTCCCAGACGCGGTCCCAGTTGGGGGTGCGGTTGGCGACGGGCCCGTGGGTACTCGCGGCGTTCGGGTCCTTGACCGCCTCCACGTCGCCGCGGTCCTTGGTCTCGGCGTGGCCGTCCCAGAAGACGACGTTGATCCGGTCGTTGCGGCCGCTGTGGCGGTAGGCGACGAACGCCGTCTCGTCCTCCCCGTCACGCCGCTCGTCAAACCCGTCCACGCGGAAGTAGTGGGCCGAGTGCTGCGGCTGGAGGTGCGGGGTCATCGCGTCGGCGAACATCAGCTTCTCGGCCGGGTTGCGGACGCGGGTCGCCTTCACGCCGGCGAACTCGGTGGCGGCGTTCCACGTCTTGTCGGCCGGCTGGGTGAAGATCGGCGTGCCGACGTAATTGACGTGGCGGGCGTTGTAGCCGTAGCTGAAGCCGATGTGCGCGCCTTGGCGGTTGGTCTGCTCGTCGTTCGCCTGGCTGGCGTCGGGGCAGATGAAGCCTTCGGGGAAGCGCCCGCCGTTGCCGCTGCCGGGGACCCAGTCGGGCATGCCCAGGGCCGAGCGGAAGCCGTTGTTGTTGAACCAGACGGTGCGCTTCTTCGTGGTCGTGTCGGGCCAGACGTCGTTGTTGTTGCCCTGGATGGGTGGGACGGCCCATCCACGCCAATCAGAGACGTACTGCACCTGGGCCAAGCCGATCGAGCGGAGGTTCGCGAGGCACTTGGTCGCGTTGGCCGAGCGGCGGGCCTTGGCAAGGGACGGGAGCAGCACCGAAATCAGCACGACGATGATCCCGATGACGACGAGGAGTTCGACCAGTGTAAAGGCGCGCCGGACGGCGTAGCGGGCGGGCGAACCGTGCCCCGAACCAGCTTTAAGTCCTTTCCGATAATCATTCTGAGTCATTCCTACTTCTCCTACTTGAGTAGGAGGAATATAGGGCAGACCCTGCTGATGGGGCAATTGAAGCGGGAAACGCGCCTAGTGGAATAGACAGGGGCACACGCGCGTCGGGGCGCGGCCCGTCGGGCTCAACAACTTCTGGGCGCCATAGCCATGCGCCAGGGATCCTATCGACGAGGACAGGGCAGTCTGCGTCGCCATGCGTTCCGCGAACCGGAATGGCCACTCCCATGCCATCAGATTACCCCTTGCGCTTCGGGTAGAACTCGGTGAACGGCCGCGCGTCGATCACCTGCCCTTGGTGCCTGAGCATCGCGCGCAGCTTTTCGGCGGGCAGTTGGTGGAGCGGTTTCGCGTCCGCCACACTCATCGCTGCGGCGACACCACAGGCTTGCCCGAGGATCATCCACACGGGCTCGACGCGGATCGACGAGAACGCGACGTGCGACGACGAGCACGCGACGGGGACGAGAAGGTTGTCGGCGTCGGCGGCCTTGGGGAGCAGGCTGCGCCACGGAATGTCGAACGGCTGGACGGCCTGATGGATCTCGCCGTCGCCGTGGTACTTGTCGCCGACCTTGGTGACCTCGACGGGGTGGACGTCGAGGTACCAGCTACAGACGCCGACCGAGTCGGGCTTGAAGCGGTCGGTGATGCAGTCCTTCTGGGTCATAACGAACTCGCCGACGAGCCGCCGGCCCTCGCGGACGTAGACGTGCCAGGGCCAGTTGTTGTTGTCGGTGAACTCGTCCTTCGCCAGGCCCCAGCGGGCGACCTCTTCGCGGATCGGCTGGGGGACGGACGGGTGCGTTTGGCAGAACCAGAGGTAGCCGGCGCTGTGCAGGCGGTGGGCGCGGTCGATGGCGGCGCGGCGGGGGCGGTCGGCGTCGATGTAGTCCCACGACTTGCCCGGCCACTCGGCCATGCGCGAGTCGGTCTTGCGGTTGGGCACGCGGTTGATCGGGATGGCGGCCGTGAGCGATCGGGCGGTGGGACGGATCTTTGACGCGAGCCAGCCGAAGGCGGCCGGGTCGTAGCCTTCGGGCTCGGTGAAGGGAACGCGATTCTCGGGGTTGTCGGTCAGACAGCAGCGGTAGTCGAACGGCTGGAGCTTTCGATCCCCCATGCCGGCCTGGTCGGGCGGATAGGTCGCGCCGGCGAGCGATTCGCCGTACGTATCGCGCGACTCGCGACCGAGGTGGAAAGCGCATTTGGCGAGCGCGAGCAGGTCGCCCTCGTAGCTCGCATCGATGAAGACCTTGCCGGTGAAGCGCCGGCCGCCGACGGTGCGGAGCGCGGTGATCCGCGGGCCGACCTTCTCGACGGATTCGATGACGAACTCACGGGCGCAAGGAACTTTGAGTTCTCGCAGCCACGCTTCCCAGATCGCCTCGGCGGCGTGGGGCTCGTGGCGGAAGCCGTTGAGGGCGTCTTTCACTTGCGCGGACCCGGCGCCGTACTTGTCGGTGTAGTACTTGAGTACGCGCGCGTGGAATTCGCGGGTGATGCCGCCGATCGTCGGGACCTGGCCGGCGTTGGTGTTGCCCAGGCCACTGGTTTGCAGGCCGCCGAGGTGTTTGTCTTCGGTGACGATGATGATGCTCAGCCCCGCGCGGGCGGCGGCGACGGCGGCGGTCAGGCCGGCGGGCGTGGAGTCCCAGATGATCACGTCCGCGTCGTCGCGCCGGGGGGCATCCGCGGCGGGCGCGATCAACGGCGCGATGCTCATCGCGGTCGCGGCACCGAGTAACTCGCGACGTGAAAGTCCGTTCCTCATCATCGTTGCACGCTCCATCTTCTAAGAGCCGACTCCCGTAACCCGCGGTCTCGTCCGAAGTAGATACCGCTCCACTCAGTTTTGCGACCATTCCCTGTTTCGATCAATTCTTAGAAGATTTCGGTTGCATGTTCGGGCGCTATTAGGATAACGTTGCGATCCGACGCGTCCACCGGCGACGCGGGATCGGACGGAACCGATTCCGGAGGGTACATGGCCTCGGTCAAGGCATGGAAGGTTCAGGAATCGGGCGAGCCCGCGTTCCCGTCCGACTTCGAGATCGCCCGCAAGGCGGTGCTCCAGGTCACGGACATCAAGACCAACCACAATAAGTATTACGCGATCGAGCTGCACCACGCGACCAAGGACGCGGGCGACTTCGCGTTCCGCGTGTTCACGCACTACGGGCGCACGGACGATTTGGAGAACAACCCGAACGCCGGCCAGAAGGAGTGCCGGTACTACGCGACGATGGCCGAGGCCGACGCGTGCTACCAGACGATCTACCGCGAGAAGACCAACCCGCGCAAGGGGTACAAAGAGGTCTCGCTCGCGTCGACCAAGATCGGCTCGCACAAGGCCCGCGGCACGAGCGCCGGCGAAGTCGACGCCAAGACGCTCGAGAAACTCGCCAAGGCGAAGGCCGAGAAGGCCGCCAAGGAGGGCAAGCCCGTCGAGAAGCCCAAGACGCTGGACCTCGCGCCCGGCGTCCAAGACCTGGTCCGCTACATCTTCTCCGAGGCCACCAGCGCGCTGACGAGCACCGTTGCCGCCAAGATCACCGCCAACGGCATCGAGACGCCGCTCGGCGTGCTGACGATCGGACAGATCGAAAAGGGCGAGAAGATTTTGCTCGATTTGTACGAACTCTTCGAGAAGAAGAAATCTTCGAGCCTGCGCGGCAAGCTCGAAGAGTTGTCGGGCGAGTTTTACACGGTGATCCCGCACCGGATCGGGCGGACGCGCGAGGCTGTCGCCGCCGCCGTCATCGACAACATGACCGCGTTCGCCCAGAAGCAGGAAACGCTGCAGCTCATGAAGGACATGTTGCAGGTCAACGGCGAAGAAGGGAGCGTGCTGTACGATGCGCAGGTGGACGCGCAGTACCTGTCGCTAGGCGCCGAGCTCGGCGCGCTGAACGCCGACCATCCGGCGTACCGGCAGATCGCCGACCACGTGATCAATAGCCAAGTGAAGTCGAAGTCGATCAAGGTGCAGAACGTCTTCACACTGAAGCGGCCGGGCGAGTGGGAGAGCTTCACCGAGAAGATGGACAACCAGCGCCTGCTCTTTCACGGGTCGCGCATCCAGAACTGGGTCGGCATCCTGTCGCGCGGGATCCTGATGCCGAAGATCGTGGTGAGCCTTGGCGTGAACCGGACGGACGCCGGGTGGCTCGGGCACGGGATCTACTTCGGCGACGCGTCGTGCACGTCGGCGTTTTACACGACGCCGGGGAAGAAGAAGACCCGCCTGATGGCCGTCACGCGCGTCGCGCTGGGCAAGATGAAGGACTACACACAGATCACGTACGGCCTGTCGGCACCGCCCGAGGGGTACGACAGTTGCCACGGCGTGCGGAACACGGCCAAGGCGCCGTCGCAGTTCGCCGACGACGAGTACGTCATCTACGACCCCCGGCAGCACCGGCAGGAGTACCTGGTCGAGTTCACGGTGTAACTCCGTGGCACGGGCTACCAGCCGCGTTCAATGTTTCGATCAGCGCGTCCGTCTTGAGATCACTGAGGTCCACGGGCTGGTAGCCCGTGCCACCGGAGCACTTATGCTGGTCCGCGTAACCCTGGTCGACATCAATCCGAAAATGGTCGAGGCCTGGCGATCCACGTTCGAAGCCAACCCGGAGGTCGAGATCGTCAAGGGGTCGATGCTCGAGCAGCCGGTGAGCGCCTGGGTCTCGCCGACCAACGCGCGCGGCAGCATGGACGGCGGACTCGACGCCGTCATCAAACGACACCTCGGCCCCGGCATCGAGTCCAACCTCCAGGCGCAGATCATCCGCAAGTACGGGATGCTGAACCTCCCGGTCGGCCACGCGGTGGCGGTGCCGACGGGTCAGGTGCAGCCGCGCTACCTCATCTCGACCCCGACGATGGTCGGGTCGAGCGAGGACATCAGCGACTCGATGAACGTCGCCCTGGCGTGCGCGGCCGCGTTCCAAGCCGTCCACATGCAGAACGCCGCCGAGCCGGGGAGCGTCCGGTCGGTCGCGCTGCCCGGCCTCGGGGCCAACACCGGTCAGGTCCCGGTCGAGATCTGCGCCGACCTGATGTGGACGGCCTACAACCTGTTCCGCGAGCGCGAGTTCGACGACTTCGGGGCGATGCGCGTCGCGCTGCAGGACATTCTCGGTGACCTCGGCCCGATGGGAACGGTCGGCAAGTCGTCGGCCAGCGGCGGCGTACCCAAGAAAGCTAAACCGGCGCCCGCCGTAAGCACCGCGCCGTCCGAGCCTGCGCCGAAGAAGAACGACGAGGACTTCGACGACTTCGGGTAAGCCGCGAAGCGTTTGGCCGCCGAATCCGCTCGATTACGCCGGAGGCGGAGCCTCAGGGTAATGCCCCGGATCGAATCGGACAGTTCCCCGCCCGCAACTCTGATCGCTGCCATGACCCCCGCCCCCCTACGCCTCTTCAACCCGAACGGCCCCGACCGCGTCGCGGTCGTCTGGGTCGAGCCGGCGTACGGGCGGGCCGATGCGTTTCTCCTCAAACTCGCGCGCGGCCAGCGCAGCGGGCAGCTCGGCACCGGCGCCACCTACGGCCCGTACACCGAGGCCGAACTCGCAATCCCGCATGCGCAACTCGCCACCGCCCTGCTCCGCGAGGGCTTCCTCCCCGGCGGCGCGCACGGCGCGATGGACCGCCTCAAGTCCCCGGACCCCGCCGTCCGCGGGCGCGCCGCGACCCGCCTCGGGTGGGGCGGCCACCCGCACGCCGTCGACGCGCTCCTCGCGCTCCTCCCGACCGCCGTCGACGAGGCGTGCGCGGTCATCGACGCGCTCGGCCGCCTCGGCGACCCGCGGGCTCTGCCGGCGATCCGCCCTTACGCCGCCCGCAAGCTCCTCTCCCGCCGCCGGTCCGCCGTCGAGGCCATGCGCAACCTCGGCGACGCCGAGGGCCTGATGCACGCCCGCGCCCGCACACTCGATGAACTTTCCGAGAACGTCCGCGAGGTCCTGATCCCCCTCGAAGGTGGCGAGCCGACCGAAAAGGCGGTCTCGGCCATCGTTGAAGCGGTCACCGCCGGCGACCCGAAGCGCCGCGGGCTGACCGCCGACCTTTTGTACGAGCGCGCCACGCCCACTGCCGTCCGGGCCGCGGTCGCGATCGTCGACCAGCTCGAGTTCGACCAGCCGTTCGCCTGGCGGTACGTGAAGAGTGTCCTCAAGCGTGCCCTGCTCCGCGACGACTTCCGCACGTTCGGCTGGCTGATTCATGAGATCGAGACCCGCGGCCGCGTCACCCGTGGCCAGCGCCATAGCGTCAAATCCGGCTACGACGGCGCCGACCGCCTCACGCTCATATTCGGCGTCCGCACCCGCGACTACCTCCGCCGCGCCACCTGGCGCCATTTGCGGACGATCGCCGCCCACCGCCCGCATCTCTACTCGGCGGCGGCCGCCGAGGCGCTGATTCACTACGCGCCCACCGACGCCGAGCCGCCGCGCAAGCGCTACGGCGCGTACGCCAGCGCCTACCTGTTCAACCGCATCCTCTTCGCCGGCGGCGACCGGCTCGAGCTGATCGGCATGAAGTTCCGCTTGCGCAAAGGCACCGCCCTCACCCCGCCGGCCGGGGCGCGCGAGGAGTCGTTCCCCGCCCTGTGGGACGCTTACCCCCAGGCCTTTGTGCGCGTCCTCGCCGCCGCGCGGACGGTCGAGGCGCAGACCTTCGCCCGTGCCGGCGTCGCCCGCCACCCGGGCGTCATGTCGGCCGCATCGATCGACGATTTGATCGGCATGCTCGACGCCCCGCACGAGCCCACCGTCTCCCTGGCGATGGCCGAGATCACTCGCCGGTTCGACCCCGCCAACCCAGACTGGGCCCTGATCGAGCGGCTTACGATGGACCCGCGCAACGCCGTCGCCGACCTCGGCCTCAACTTCCTGGCCGACCACGTCGCCGCCTGGGCCAACGACCCCGCGCGCGTCGCCGCGCTCCTCGCCTCCCCCAGCGCCCGCGCCCGGGCCCTCGTCGCCGACCGCGTCATACTCTGGCTCGGCACGGACCACTCGACCCACGCCGAGCTCGCCGATCGGCTGATCGTCATCCTCCGCTCCCCCGAGCCCGCGCCCGGCCTGCACGAGAGCGTCGCCCGCGTCGCCCGAGAGGCGCTGGCCGACGCCCTCTCGGCCCGCCTGTCGACCGACGAACTATTGAAGTGGATCGCGACCGGCTCGCCCGCGGCGCAAGGCGTCGCCGGCGACCTGCTCGGCCGCCGGCCCGAGGCCGTCGCCGCGCTCGGGCTCGTCGGCGTCGCCGCGCTGGCGCAGCACCCGCTGGCGGCGGTTCGGAGCGGCGGGATCGCCCTGCTACGGTCGGCGAAGGCGAGTTGGGCGACGGACCCGTCCGTCCTGCTCGTCCTGATCGAGACCGACTGGCGCGACACCCGCTCCGCTGCCCTCGCCCTGCTCCGCGACCACCTCGACGTCGCCCGCACCGGCCCCGCCGCCCTCCTCGGCATGCTCGACTCGAATCGCACCGACGTGCAGGACGTCGCGATCGACCTGGCGCGCCAGAACGCGCTGCTCCTCGACCTTCCCGCCATGGCGGC
The DNA here is from genome assembly GCA_035627895.1 of Tepidisphaeraceae bacterium. Classification (GTDB taxonomy): domain Bacteria; phylum Planctomycetota; class Phycisphaerae; order Tepidisphaerales; family Tepidisphaeraceae; genus DASPKW01. The sequence continues at coordinate 13,004 of DASPKW010000178.1, forward strand.
GCGCCTCGTCGAGCACCCGCACCCCCACATGCGCCAGTTCACGCTCGAGACGGTCATCGCCCACCTCCCGGCCGGCCCCGCGCCCCTCGCCGGCCTCGAACGCTTCTGCCGCACGATCCTCCTCGACACCTGGCCGAGCCGCCGCGAGAAGAACGACCTGATCGCCTTCCTCGGCGAGCGCGGGCTCGCGGGCGAAGAGCAGGCCCGCATCGCCGCGCGCCTGCTCGACGAAACGCTCGCCCTCGCGGCCAAGTACGACTTCGAGCGCGCGCTCGCCGCCCTCGCCCGGCTCCGCATGTCCTACCCGCGAATCGAATCCGGCGTGCGCGTGCCCGAGCTCCAGCCGGGGGGTGCCGCATGATCCTCCAGACCCGCTATGCCGGCACCAGCGGGGTGATCAACGGCATGGCCGTCGCCCACCTCGCGTTCGCCACCAACATGCTCCGCGAGCCGACTTTGTTCGAGGGCACGCTCGCCCAGCCGCTCCTGATGCGCGAGGCCATGGGCGCCTTGCACGGCGTCGTCGTCAGCGACCACCGCTACCACCCGCGCGACCGCCTCGCGTTCTTCGCCTGGCTCGCCGAACAGGACCGCGCCTTCCTCGCCGGCCTCGCCGCCAAGGGCCAGAAGGCGCGCCAGCGCGCCGAGGCGATCAACGTGCGCCTGGCCGAACTGGACGAAGCGCGCGAGCACCGCCTCCGCCCGTTCCACGCCGCCCGCCGCCGCTACTTCGATTACGCCTACGAGTTGGAGTACGAGCTCCAGTACCTGCTCGACCCGGTCATCACCGTCCACCCGGATGAGATCTCCTTCGAGGCCTTTTCCCGCGACCAGAGCACCTACGCCCGCCTCGCCGCCCGGCACGAATTGTTCGCCAAAGTCGGCCACTTCGAGTGCGGCACGACCAATATCGACTTCAGCGCCCGCCTGGCGACCGAAATGCAGCGGATGCGCAGCTACCGCGACACCCGCTTCACCTTCGACCCCGGCGGGTTCACCGTCGCCCACGCCGACGTATCGGCCGCACACAAGGAGAAGAAGATCGAGCTCCCCGAGAGCTGGGTCATGGGCTTCCTCCAGGTCCACAGCACGATGACGCTGGAACTGACCCGGCTGCGAATCGCCCTGGTCGACATGTACAACGTCTGCCGGTTTTTGCGCCGCCGAAAGGCGCGAAAGTCGCCCCGCGCCCTCCGCTACGAGCTCACGCCCGGCCAGGTCCCGCGCGTCGTCCTCGAGCCGTGGGAACACGTGATCGAGCTTGCGTCGTCCCCCGTCTACGACGGCCCGGCCTTCAAATCCGTGCGGACGTGGGGCCGCGACCGCCTCCAGGCCATCGCGCGGCTTCTGCCGGTGTGCCGCGGCGTCGACGTCTACCTCGCCGGGTTCGGCCTGCCCACGATCTACGTCGCCGACCTCGGCCCGGCCGCCTCGTTCACCCTCGCGCTCTCCGGCTGGACCGACAACGACTGGACCGGCACCACCGCCCGCTTCGACCTGCTCACCCGCCCGCTCACGATCTCGGCCGACGAATTGATGCGCGCGTACCACGCCATGCGCGACGTGCGCGTGTCGACCGATGCCGGCCTCGCGCAGCGCACCGGCCTGACTGTCCCCCAGGCGCGCAGCGCGCTCTCGTATCTCTGTCAGGTCGGCCGAGCCATGTATGACCTCGCCGGCCGCACGTACCGCCACCGCGACTTGTTCGCCGAGCCGTTCACGCCCGGCCAAGCCGCGGCCGTCGTCAGTCCGGCTGCCGAGGAGTCCGACCCGCGCGCCAACATCGCCCGCGAGATCGTCGACTCCGACAACATCCGCATCATCGCCCGCCGCCCCGTCCCGGGCGGGTACAAGGTCAGCGGCAGCGCCAAAAGCATGGGCGACAACACGCGCCACCGCCCCCTCTTCCACATCAGCGCCGCCGGCCACCTCATTGAGGCCGAGTGCTCGTGCGCGTTCTACAAAAAGTACAAGCTGACCCAGGGCCCGTGCGAACACGTGCTCGCCCTGCGCTTGGCCCACATGACCCGACTCGATTCGGAGAAAGGAGGCACCACGGGATGATCACCGGAGGGCGAGGCTCCGTCCCGGGAGGGCGAGGCTCCGTCCGAGCCGTTCGAAAGCCGCGGAGCGGCGACAGCCAATTGCCCACGGCGCGAGCCGTGGGTGGTGCAACCGCGCGACCGGCGAAAGCCCCGTAGGGGTGACAGCGGCGCGACAAGGCGCACCGCTGCCGCCCCTGCCGGGGCTCGACCGCCCGAGGATCCGAACGCCGGCTGCGACGACGACCATACCCACGACTCACGTCGTGGGCTATCGGCTGCCGCCGCTCCGCGGCTTCGATCGCACCGACCGATCAACCCCCCGAATTGACTCGACAATCCGATCCGTGACCGGTCGGCAGTGGCCGCGGGACTTAGCAACCTGTGCGGCGTTACGCCGCGCGTGCCCCCGTGCCTGCCATTCGTCACGTCCCCGTTCGTCACTCGCGGAATACGCCCCACCCGGCCCGCTGCTGGGTGGGATCTCCGATCCCGCGGGCTTCGGGTGGGGCGTATTCCGCTTAAGTGGAACGAGCACGTCCTCGGGACGTTCGTAAGCGACGGCCCACTGCCGACCGGTCACGGATCGGGTTAAAGCACAACGCTAATGAGCGCAACGAACGACACCTCGTTTAGCCGCGACCCGAAGGGCGAGCGACAGCGCCGCCCGCAGGCGAGCGCGTCGAACCTCGAACCTCCGCACGCACTCGCGACGCCTTCCCCGCCATTGAAACCCGCTGCCGCCGTTCATCGCAGGGACGTTCGACGTCTGTCCGCCTCGCCCCACCGCACTTTCACCCCGTCATGCCCAGCTCCGAAAAGGCCATCCTCTACCACCGCATCACCCAGCTCCCCCCGATGGTGCTGCTGGACCGCATGCGCCTCCACGGCTTCTGGCCCGCCGGGCAAGGCCTGCCCCCAGACCCGCCCGAGGAATCCGCCGAGCGCGCCAAGCTCACCGTCGAACTGGCCAACCTCCAGCCCGGCGGGGCGACGCCACAGGAAGCCGAGCACCTCCTCGCCGCCGAGCGCAAGCGCCGCTGGGCCGAGAGCAAGAAGCGCCGCGCCGAGCGCAAACAAGCCCGCCTTAAAGCCCACCAGGCCTGGCTCGACACTTGGAACGCCGCCCGGGCCATCTCGATCACTCACCTCGGCGAAGGCGTCAGCGGCGGGCTCGCGTTCAACCTCAGCGACGCCCCCCTGCTCGCCAGCCGCAGCCTGCCCGTCCTGCACGACGCCGCGCAACTCGCCGCCGCCATCCGCATCCCGCTCGCCACGCTCCGCTGGCTCACGTACCACCGCCGCGGCGCCACCCTCGTCCACTACCACCGCTACGACGTCGCCAAGAAGACCGGCAAGGCCCGGTCCATCTCCGCCCCCAAGCCGGCGCTCAAAGGCGCGCAGGCGTGGGTGCTGGAGCACGTGCTGTCGAGGGTGCCCGCCGAGCCGCAGGTCCACGGCTTCGTCCCCGGCCGGTCGATCGTCTCCAACGCCGCGCCCCACGTCGGCCGCGCGGTCGTCATCAACCTCGACCTGAAAGACTTCTTCCCCTCGATCACGTTCCGGCGGGTGAAGGGCGTCTTCGAAGCGCTCGGCTACAGCGAACAGGTCGCCACCGTCCTCGCACTCCTCTGTACCGAGCCCCCGCGCGTCCCGGCCGAGGTGCGCGGGAAGCGCTACCACGTCGCGCTCGGCGAGCGCGTCCTGCCGCAGGGGGCATCGACCAGTCCGGCGATCACCAACCTCCTCTGCCGAAAGCTCGACAAGCGTCTGACCGGCCTGGCCGCCCGCCTCGGCTTCACCTACACCCGCTACGCCGACGACCTCACCTTCTCGTCGGACGACACGAGCCGAATCAACTGGCTCTTCCGCGGCGTGCGGATGATCCTCAAGGCCGAGGGCCTCACCGAGCACGCCGACAAGACCCACGTCATGCGCCGTTCGGGCCGGCAGGAGGTCACCGGCGTCACCGTCAACGCCCGGACGACGCTAGGGCGAGACGAGGCGCGCGAGCTCCGCGCCACTCTCCACAACGCCGCGAAGCACGGCCTCGAAAGTCAGAACCGCGAAAAACGCCCAAACTTCGCCGCCTACCTGCGTGGCCGCGTCGCCTTCGCCAGCATGGTCGACCCCGTCCGCGCCCCCCAATGGCAGTCGAAGCTCCGAGCCGCGCTCGGCGGGGCTGCCTCTACCTGATCAACCGCGCCAGTTCGAGAAGTTCCTCCGACCGCTCCACCTCCCGCACCCACTCCTCCGGCAGCGCCCCGATGCCGCACCGCGCCCCGCACAGCGCGCCCGCCAGCGTCGCGATGCTGTCGCTGTCGCCCGGCGTGTTTGCCCCTTCGAGGATCGCCGCCGCCGGGTCGTCCGGGTGGCGGCAGAACACGTACGCCGCCGCCGCGATCGCCTCGTGGGCCGCCCACGCCCGCAGGCGGTCCAGCGTCACCTCGGGCCCGACCTTCTCCCGCGCGTCGGCGATCGCGTCGACCATCATCCCTGCCGTCGGCGCGCTATAGCGCAGCGCCGCCGCGGTCATCTCCGACGCGACGTAATCGGGCTCCTCGCCGCGCAGGGCCAGCGCCGTCCCCACGGCCATCGCCGCCGACGCCGCCAGCGCGATCGGGTCCCGATGCGTCAGCTTCGAATGCTGCACGGCCCACTCTTCCGCCTTCCGCAAGTCGTCGCGAAACACCAGCCCGAACGGGTACGCCCGCATGACCGACCCACACCCCCCCGCCGTCGCCCCGCCCGCCGTCGACCAGTGCGCGCCCGCCGCCAGCGCCCGGCACCCGGCCAGGCACGCGTTCCCAGGCGCGCGGTGCCCGCCCTGCGGCCGCTCCGACCACTCGACAAATCGCTTCGCCATCCCCGTCATCGCCCGGTCCAGATCCTCGCGTTCGTCCAGCAGCGCCCGCAGCACGCACTCGGCCATCTGCGTGTCGTCCGTGTACGGCGCCACGCGCCGCCCGTCCGCCCCCTGCCGGTACAACTCAAACTTCCGCACCCCGCCCGGCCCATACCGCTCGCAGATCGCCCCCATGGACATGAACTCCGTCGGATGCCCCATCGCGTCCCCGATCGCCCCGCCCAACACGGCCCCCACCATCCGCTCCTCCAAAGTCGGCGCCGCCGCCGCCGCCGCCGCCGGACGCGCTCCCTTGCCCGCCGGCGAGCCGCTCTCCCCTCCGATCGAGTGCGGCACCCCGTCGAATAGACCGAACGTGGAGGAATCGCCTTCTGCCATGCCGCCATTCTACCGGCGGTCCCTCCCAGTCCAGGCCCAACCGGCCTATGCTCTACCGAACCCCCGCCGGCCCCGCGTCGGGACCGTGCAGCCAAGCCCCCACGGAGGAACCGCATGTCGTTCCGCAAATCGCTGACGTCCCCGTCGATCGCCGCCCTGCTCGTCCTTGGCCTCGGCATCACCGCCCGCGCCGCCGAGCCGGCCGCCGGTGAAAAGCCCAAAGCCAAACCTTACCCGTTAGCCGTCTGCGTCGTGTCCGACGAAAAACTCGGCTCGATGGGCGAGCCCAAGGCGATCGTCCACGACGGCCGAGAGGTCAAGTTCTGCTGCGCCTCGTGCGAACCCCAGTTCAAAAAGGACCCGGCCAAATACCTCAAGAAAATCGACGAGGCCGCCGGCAAGGCGAAGTGACCCGCCCCACTCCCGGCACGTCACGGCGTGCCGGAAATCCCCTTTCGATAGTTACGGACGGGAAAATGAGTGCGCTGGGGCTCGAACCCAGGACCTACGGATTAAAAGTCCGGGGCAGATCGGCGAGTTTCCGGGGGAATCATGCGATTCCCGCCCGCGCTTACCGTCAGACTTACCGTCCGGGCCGTTCTCCCCCGTGCTCCGGCGGGCCGAGATGAAGCCGGCCCCGGCGAGCATCGACGACGCGCTCGCGCGGATGGCGGCCAAGGTACGGGCGGCAATCGGGCGATCACTGTCTTCCACCGGACCGGCCCGGTAAACTCTGGTCTGAGGATTCTCTCACAGCGAACCTTATTGAGCGATCTTAAGAGGAGGCGGGCTATGAGCGGGGCGATCCTTGGACTGGTCGGCGTGCTGATTGGCGCGACGATTTCGGCCCTCACGACGTACATCAATTCCTCGCGACAGGAGCGATTCGCAAGGGAGAGGGCGGCGGCCGATCGACTCGCGGAGACGCAACGGGCGGCCCGGATGGTCGAGTACGATCTATCGCACCTCCGCGGGATCTGCGTCTCGGCTTTGGATTGGCAATATTTCCTCAACTCGTACGGCGACATGCTCGAACTTCCCCGATGGGCAAAATGGTGCGAGATGCTCGCCCTTCACTTGCCCGCGGACGACTGGGAGACCATCACGTGCGCCGCGATTCGGGGCGACGCCGTCAAGGTCATGTGGGAAAAGGATGCCAATTCGGGATTCCCGCCGTTCGACAGTGCACGCAAACACGAGCTCGCAGGTATTGTGGAGCTCATCGAGTTCGCGATCGACCAACTTTCGAAGTACACCGGGGTGAAGAGCCCGCGTGCCCGGGCTTTGGAGGCCGCCGCGACTCCCGAGGTTCCGTGATTCGCGTATGGTTGGGCGCAGCGGGCTCCGATTTGCCAAACGCCATTGCAGCCACGATCGAGGGGGAGGGGTGTCCGCGAACACGTCTCCGGGGCCGATCGTCGCTCTACGGTGCCTTTCCGGCCCGCCGTTCGGCTTCTGGCGGGGTATGATATGGACATGAGCAGGGCCAACGACGTACAGGCGATGATCCGCCAGGTGCTGAGCCTCAGCATGTCCCTCCCGACCGTGCGGGCGGTCGTCGGGATGTTGCACGAGGGGAAGACGGCCCGGGAGATCGGGGCGGCGGAGGGGAAGAGCCGGGCGGCGATCCTCAAGCGGCTGCAGCGGCTCCGGGCGAAGGCCAAGTTGTACGGCGTCGAGATCCCGGCGCCGAAGGTGCGGCGGCGGAAGGACCGCGTCACGCTGGCGGCTCATGCCAGGCGGGCGGGTTGAACCGATGCCCGTAAATACGGGGGGGGGTAGCTACTGAAAATCCTAGGTAGCCCGGTCGCCGTTCCGGGGGTTAGACCGTCGGCAGATGCCGCGAGCTTCTGATCACCTTCGGGACGCGTGCGACCAACTCAACGGGGCGTTCGCAGAGCTGGAGTCGCTGATCCGTAGCCGGGGGGCGGACCGCAATCGCCTCTTGGTGATCGCCCGGACGCTAACCGAAACGATGCTCGACCTGACCGTCATCTTGCGGCAGGTGCTGGCGTGGGAGCGGCGGAAGACAGGCTAACTCTTGCTAACCTTCCGCGGGTTCATGTCCCACAGCGAAACTGGACAAAATTGGGCGCGCGTCGCGGGACTTTTCCCGCCTCACCCGGTCGATCGACCTCGCGTAACACGTTGCACAGCCGGACGCTCCGCAGGGAAGGCGGGGCGAGACGGTCGCTCATGCGGCGTCGGGGGCGTCAGTAATTTTGACACCGGGGTAGATCGCCCTCGATTCGGGTGCCACATTGCGGGCGGGGACGGGAATTATGTCCGGGGGGTAGATCGAACGCGTCTTCGCCGGTCGAATTTCCGCACCGGGGTAGATCGCCCACGAAATGCGGGCGGAAATGCAGCGCCGGGTCGAATTTCCGAATGGGGGTAGATCGCCGCGGTTACCGGGGCGAGAACGCAGTCGAGAGGGCGGCAGATCAGCGGCCGGGGCACGTTAAGGTTTGTTAAGGTTCCCGCGGGGCGGCAACGCGATGTCTTACACCGCAAAACTCTCGGCGATCCCCCGGTTTTTCCGGCCATTTCACTTTCGTCCGGCAGGGTTTTGCGGAGTGCCGGCGCCTAGGGGGACGGCGACCGCAGAACCGCATCACGCATGCGGGTCGCGCGGCGCGGGGGAGGCTAAGGAAAGCTAAGGTTTTCGCGGCGCGTGTCCCACAGTCTCACCCCCGGCGCGAACCTTAGAAAACCTTATGTTCGCCGCGTGCGTGTCTCACGCCCAAATGCGCACCGGAGACGCATTTGCCACCCGTCCGACCCTCACGAAACCTCACGCCGGCGCGGCGCGTGTCTCACCCCGGAACCTAACAAAACCTAACATTTCCGCCGACGTGCGTCCCACGTCCCGGAACCTCAGAAAACCTCAGATTCCGGCGAGCCAAAGTGGCAACCGGTTGCCACTTTGACCGGCCGCGCGAACCTTACCAAACCTTACCTCCCGTCACGCGGCGTTGCGGCCCTGGCTCGACGGGCGGACGGCGTGCGGCGCCAGCTTCCGGGCCCGCTGGATCCGCTTGTAGGCGGCCGCGCGGCTGATCCCGAACTCAGCGGCGATCTCGGCGGGCGTCCGATCGTCGTTGAACCGGACGACGGCCAGCCGGAGGCGGGGCGTCAGGAGCTGCGCGAGCGGCACGCGTGGTGGGCGGGGCATGGGATCATGGTAGCCCGTCAGGGGTCGAGCAGCTTCCGGAAGTCCTGCGCGAGAAGGTATTCCAGCTTTTCGAAAAGCGACTGAGCCTCGCGAGCCCTCGCAATTCCCCCGGGCTCTGAGGTGGCCACGTCTCCATGCGCGTCCCGGAACCCGGTGATCACCTCGTGCAACTTCGCGATGGCGATATCGCCCATGAGCGAGACGGACGACGGGAGCACGACGCGGTTCTCGAAATAGTAACGTTCTAGGCTTTCGCTCACCTTCATAGCCCGCGCGTAGGCGGTGGCCCTTTCGCTCGCGAAGGCCGTCGGATCCAGCATTATCGCGATCGCCCGGGACGTGCGGGCAAGCCGTCGAGCGAGTCCGATCGCGACACCCGCCCGCAACTCGTAAAGTTTCGGATAGCGGGTGCGTCGTTCGAAGTCTTTTCGATCTACCCGGGCCTTGAGCAGGTACCCAATGGCCGCCCCGACGCTCGCCGCGCCGAGCAGGATGCCCGCGACCTCTTTGAGCCACTGAAGCATCGTCCCGCTACTTTCCCTTCGCCTTGCCCTTCCCCTTCGCGGCTGGCTTGACGAGCAGCTCCGCCGGGTCGACCTCGAGCGCGGCGGCGATCTTGCCCAGCGTCTCGAGCGTGACGTTCGACCGCCGGCCCGATTCAATGTCGTTCCACTGTGACCGCCCGGCCTTGAGCCCGGCGCGGTCGGCGGCGTCGCCCTGGCTCAGGTTGAGGGCCTCGCGGAGCGTCTTCACCTTATCGAGGTCGAGCATGAGGGCGGCGGGGGGTTCGGTGACCATGTACGAAGATTAACGTACGGCGGGGCGGGGTGGGTCGACAAAATCAGTGTCGAAAATAATCGTACATTTCTCTTGACCCTGTCGAAAATAACCGTACACTACTCCGTATCAAACAAGTCGAGCCCGACCCGGCCAAGTTTGGCGACAGAACCGGGAAGGGCCCAACAGGAGTCCGGATCATGTCTCAGCGTTATTTCGGTGTCAACGTGGCGGAGTTGAACGACGGGGCGGTCGGCGGGTTCGGCTTCGCGGACGAGGCCGCGACCGTCGCCCGGCCCTACACGGTGGCCGACGCGGCCGCGGACAACGCCGCTTACTTCGCGTGGGCAGCGCAGCGCAACGCGGTCAAGGCCGCCCCCGCCGCGGCCGCCGAGCAGAACGACGACGACCGCACGCCCCCGCCGGCCGCCCCGGCCGCGGTCGCCCCGATGTTCGTCGTCGAGACGGACGGCGCGTACCTGGCGGCCCAATCGTCCGCCGTCCGCGGCAGCACGCTCGGCGCGCTAACGTTCGCGTCGGTCGCCGCGGCCGTCGCCCACGCCGGGTCGATCCGGCTCGACTCCACCGCCTACGTCCGCCGGCTCGAGTGTGCCCACTGTGCGGCCGGCCGGTTCCACGCGTCGACCGACTGCCGCGCGAGCAGCGGCCCCGCGATGCAGGTCGTCGTCCCGGACTTGGAAGGGGCCGCCGCCCCGGCCGCCCCGGTCGCGGGCAAGGTCAAGCTCGTCGTCGGCCCGCGGGGCAAGCGGTTCGTCGCCGCGATCGAACTGCCGACCGGCCGCAAGGTGAAGTACCCGGGCACGTTCGCGACCGAGCAACTCGCTTGGGACGCGGCCCAGCGACTGGCCGACCGCCACCGGGGCGACGTCGACCTGACCGGGATCCTCGCCCGGTCGATCGAGCTCGCCCGCGCGTCCGCCGCCTAACAGTCGGGACGACTTCCCGCCGTCGGCTCCGGAGCCATTCGCCCGGCGGCGGGCCGTCCCCTTTCTTCCCCCTCTCATCCCACCGCCCGCCCGCCGTCCCAATTTGGGACGCCCGCGCGGCCGTCCTCACTTCCGGAAAACGGAAGTGACACCGGAGGCCCCGTGCCTTTCGAGATCCGCCCCAACCCGGCCCGCGCGCCGCACCGGCCGACCGTCCGCGCCGGCGTCGTCCGCGGCTTCAACTGCTACAGCGTCCCCGGCGTGGCCGACGTCGAAGCCTGGCCCTACCGCCCGCTCGCCAACGCCCGGGCGATCGCCCGCCGGCTCTACCGCGAACGCGCCGCCTACACGCTGGCCGTGATCCAGCTCGACGTCCCCGGCGTCGCGCTTCACGTCTCCCGCCGCGGCCGCAAGGCCGCATGACCCTCAACAGCAAGCGAGAAATCCAATGGAAGAAAAACAAACCACCGACCGACCCCTGCCCCTCGCCCGCGTGGGCATGCGCGTCGAGCTCGACGCGGACTACGACGGCGAAGGGACGATCGTCGAGCTGTCGCCGACGCACGCCATCGTGCAGACGGCGGCCGGGGCCGAAGCGTTCTACAACCAGACCGGGGCGCGGCTCGCGATCGAGTGGCCGCACGTCCGCCTGCTCGGCGCGCGGCCCGACTTGTCCGGGCGCGCCGACCCGACGCCCGGCCTGTTGTTCGAGGTGGAGGACGACAAGCCGGTCCCCGTCCCGTCGCACCGCGCGGACGGGTCGGCCCGCGCCGCCGACGGCGAGACGATCCTCACCGTCGAGCAGGCGGCCGACCGGTTCGGCGTGTCGGCCGACTCGCTCGCGGCCCGGTGGCGGGCCGTGTGGGAGTTCGTCGGCGAGGGCATCGCGGGCGGCGCGGCAGTCGCCGGCATCGACAGGGGCGGCCCACCGCGGCGGGACGTGCCCGCGTCGATGCAGGAGCACGTCGAGTGGATCCTCAACGACTACGGCAACCCCGGGCGGATGCTGTACGGCCTGATCGCCGCCCTGAATGACGACGGGTACGAAGCGGTCGCCGCGGCGTCCGCGATCCTCTGGCAGCACTTGACGGGCCGGCTGAAGATAGACCAAGACGAGGCCGTCCGCGAGTTCTACAAGGCGTGGGACGTGGTCGGGCGGATTCCCGGCATGCCGCCCGTGCCGCCGGTGGCCCGCCGAGACGGCCCTCGCGAGGCGGAGGCCGTTCCGGTCGCGGGGCCCGCACAGTCGGCCGACGAGAATCGGGCCGCCGAGCTCCGTGCCGAGATGCACGCCGAACGCGAGGCGGAGGCCCGACGGACGGCGGCACTCGTCGAACTGCTCGGGCCGGCGGCCGACGGGATGCCGTTTCTTCACCAGACGCTTAGCAACCGCCTGATCCTCGGGATGCTCCGCCGCCAGGGCGAGGATAAGGGCACGCTGTTGGCGCTCGGCGGTGCCCTCTGGCACTGGCAGTTCCTCAGCTTCGCCGAGCGGGACAAGGCGGAGGTCGCGTTCGCGGTCGCCAGCGACGCGGTCGAGCTGGCCGACGGCGAAGGGTTCGCCGTGCGGGAGACCCGACTCCCGCGGAGCGCGACCGACGCCCTGGCGGCGGCCGGCGTGCCGGTGCCTGCGGCGATCGACTGGCTCCGCGAGGCGTTCCGCACGTGCGAGGCGAAGGTCACGCCGCCGCGGCCGCAATCCACGCGTACCGGCGCACCGCGTCGGCAAACCGACGGTGCCCCCAAGCGTCGGCGTAAATCCGCTCCCAGCTCACCGGCCGATCGTTCTCCGACGCCGTGAGGTACAGCTCGCCGCCCGCGTCGCGCGAGAGCTCGACGAGCACGCGCACGCCCCGCACCGTCGTACGCATTTCCTTGACCACGCCCGCGCCGTCCACGCCGCTGCTCTTCCCGTTCTTCATGGCGGGGAGAGTAGTGGCAGGTCGGCACCCTCCGTGTCTTACAAGCGACGCCCGATTCTCTAGCCGTCCAAGGTTCCCAATGTCCCCGAAACAACTCTCCGCCGTCGCCGAGATCGCCACCTGGAGCGGCGAGGCGCACGCCCTCTTGGTCGAGATCGCCCCCGCCGCCGACGGCCCGGTCGCGACCGCGATCGCCCGCGCGGCGCGGATCCTCGACGTCGCCGACGAACTGCTCACCCGCGCGTACCTGGCCGACGCCCGCACGGTCGAGGACCGCGAAACGGTCCCGCGGTGGCGCGGCTGACCGCATTCGCAAGCGGGCAAATTTATCCGTCGCACCGCATGATTCGCGATGTTAACATCTGCCTAACTATTCCCGCACCGATCGTCTGCGGTCGGCACACACAGGAGAGCCCATGCCAGCGAAGAAATCGAGGTCCCGACCTACAGCAGTGCCCCCGGCACCCGTGGCCGACGACGACGGTATCTCCGTCAACAGTGCCTCGCTAATGCCGGAGCTATTGTGTGACGGAAAGCCGCCGCACATCGCGACCGTGTTCCGGTGGATCACCACCGGGGTAAAGGGCGTGAAGCTTCGTGCGTGGCGGATCGGCTCCAAGATCACCACGTCGCGGGCGGCCGTCCGCGAGTTCCTCGAACGCGTCAACGCCGGCCAGACCGCCGACCCCGCCAGGCCGACCGGAGCGGAGGCCTCGCGCGCCCACCGCGCCGCCGCGTCCCGCCTGGCCAAGGCCGGCATCTGACCGACCGGCACCGTCGGGAGGCCCCTATGACGATCGAGGACGCCGACCCCCCCATGGTCGCATGGCGGGCGTTCAACGAGACGCGCGGCCAGGTCGCCGTATTCCGCGCCGCCGTGCTGGCGGCAGACCCGCGCGCCGCCCAACTCGCCGCCGACCTGGCGCCCGACGTCTGGCCCAACCCGCGGCTCGTCGAAGGGTTTTACCGCCTGCTCGACGCGTCGCCGCCGGCCTACCACGGGCCCTGCCTAGCCGTGATGGACGCGATCGCCGATTGGGTCACCCGCGGGCTCGCGATCGCCGCGGCGGACGCCGACGCGTGGGCTCGTGACGGGGTTGCGATCGTCGGCCGGCTACTCCGGCTGCGCCACGTCGTTTGGGTCGGCATGACGAGTTGCCTGCCGCCGTCGGCGACGCCGACGATCGAGGAGAAGGACGCCTGGATCCTCGAGGCGCTCGACGCGGCCGGGCGGGCGATGTCCCGCGAGCAGATCGAGCACGCGATCGGCCGACACCCGGCCCGCCTGCCGGCCGACGTGCGGCGCCTCTCCGTGAAGTCGATCGGCCTGCGCCTGGCCCGACTGCGGGTGGCGGGACTGGTCGCGCGGAAGGGAGCGAAGAGTCCGGCTGCGATCACGGACGCCGGCCGCGCGGAGGTGCTGCGGGCGAAGCAACAAGCCTCTTAACCGCCCCGAACGGGGCAGGAGTGTCCCCCATGCCCACGCGTCCAGCGACGCGCTGCAGCGCCCGCGTCGGTTCTCGAAATCGGAACTGGCGAAAGCCGAAGTCGAAATCGAGAGCGACGACCGGCACGGCAACCTGCGGCTCCGCTGCGAAGCCTGCGGCCAGATCTGGCAGCCGGGCATCGCGCCCGGCGGACGGTTCTACCGCGGCTACTGGAAGTGCCCACAAGGGTGCAACCGCGCAGCCGAGTAGCGGGCGGTGACATGGCATGGCAAGGGCCGGCGGCCCGTCGAGCGATCGGCGGGCCGCCGGTGTTTTCGGGTTCCCGATAATGACCCGATAATTACCTTTCGATTCGAGTGCGGCCGACCAATCATCGGGGCATGGTCGTCGACCTTCAATCCGACGCGCAGCTCCTGACGCTCCGGCAGATGGCGCGGCTGCTGTGCGTCTCGGCGGACTGGCTGCTCGGCGAGGTCGATGCGAACCGCCTGCCCGCCGTCCGCGCGGGCGCGCAGGTGCTCGTGCACCCCGCGACCGTCGTGCGCATCCTGGCCGAACGCGCGTCGCGACCGGTCGAAGGGGGTGGGCGTGCTCAGTAGCCACCGATTAGTAACGGGACGGTGTAGACGGCCGTGGACGGTTTTTCCGTTGACCCGAACGGACGCCGTACCTACGATGCGGACGCTGACCCGCGGAAGGTGCGCATATGGGTCAGCAATCCCCCTCATCCCAAGCGACCGAGACTCCCTGGCCCGCCCTGCTGCGCGACCGGGAGGCCGCCGCGTTTTTGTCGATCAGCCGCGCGTCCCTGTGGCAGCGGTCGTCGTCGGGCGACCTGCCCGCGCCGGTCACGGTCGCCGGCCGGTGCGTCCGATGGCGCCGGGCGGACCTGGAGCGGTTCGTCCTGGCCCTGCGGCCGCGCGAGCGGAAGGCGGTGGCTTAATGGCCGACGAGCCCGTCAACTCCCCCGCCCCGCCGGTCCCGCGCGAGGTGCTCGCCGCAATCGGGGCCGCCCTCGCGGCGATGGCCGCGACGCACGCGCCGCCGGCCGTCGGCACCGTCGTGCCCGAACTGCTCGAGCGCCGCCAGGCGGCCGAGCTCTTGAACCTCAGCCTGACCGCCTTCACCGATTTGGAGAGCCGCGGGTACGTCGGCCCGGCCCCGCTGCGGCTCGGCGACTCCGGGCGAATCGTCCGCTTTTCACTGGAGGAATTGCGAGCGTGGATCCGGGCCGGCTGCCCGTCCCGCGCTATGTGGAACGCACAGAAGTCCGCCGCGCGGCGGAGTGCGTAAAAGCGGACGGCCGGGTCGTTACACCCGGCCGCTGCCGCCGTCTCTGGATGCCCGAAGCATACGCCGAGGGCTTACCAGAGGCAATCGAAAGTCGTAAATCGCCCGTCGGCCAAATGCGTCTCCGGAGACGCATTTGCGAACGCGGGCCAACGTCTCTGGAGGCCTTGTGAGCGAACGAAACTTACCCGCGGCCGCCGTCGACAGGCTGGTCGGCCAAGTGATCGAGGGGCACGCCCGGTGCCGCAAGTGCGGCGAAGAAATGATCCGGCTCGCGATCGAAAACGGCGGGCGACTGTTGCAACTCAAGTCGACCGTCGGTCACGGCGGCTGGGGGGATTTCGTCCGGGATCGGCTCGGCATCGCACCGCGGACGATCCAGCGATACTGCCAGCTTTACGAGGGCCGCGACGCGATCCTCCCCGCGGTCGACGCCGGCCAGGTCGACTCGATCGCCGACGCGGTGCGCGTCGCCCGCGGCCTCCCGCCAGCCGACGCGGCATCGGACGCCGACGCGGTCGACCCGGCGATCGTCGAGCGGGCGGAGGACCTCTGCCGCCGGGCCGTCGACGCGATGATCGCGGCCGGCACCCCGATGGCGCTCGCGGGTCCGCTCGCGGGGCTCCGCGCGACCGCCATCGTGCGGAAACACGGGTTGTACCGACACGAGGGGGCCGACACGTTCGATGACTGGCTCCGCGGCAAGAGCGGCGGGGCGATAGGAGAATCCGATTTCGACCAGCTGTACGACATTCTCGCCGCGCCCCTGGCGGCCTGAGGCCCGCGCGCCTCGCTCGCTTGCGCCCGCGGTTGACTCCGCGGCGCCGGCTTGCCCGGCCACGCGCCGGGCGACATCGCGGGTTTCATTACCAACCGGCACCCGAACGCGTGTTCAAAAGCCGGAGGTCAAAAACGGTCGCAGGATCGAGACGAGCCATCCGTGCCTCCCACAGCACGGGCGACGACCTGGCCACGTTCCACTCGCAAATCCAAATCCGGGCAACGCTCCCCTTTGCGACCCGGTGCCTGACGTCAGAGTGGTTTTAGAGGCCCGAGAGGATGCCGCTGGGACTCGCGGGGCACTTCGCCCCAGAGTCAGGCCATAAAAGGCGTGGTTGCGCGCCGACCGCACCGGAGACGAAAACATGCCGCATGACGTGATCGCCCCCAACGGATGCCGCCCCGAACAACTCTTCGGGCTCTGGCTGATCGACCCGGCTACGCTCGACGCGTACCGCGGCCGCGCCCTCGCGGTCGACCTCGAGGCGCTCGCGCGGCTCAACGCGCAGGCGGAGGCGAAACGCGAGGCGGAGGGCAAGGCCGACAAGCCGTACGCGGTCGCCGGCGGCGTCGCGGTGATCGCGGTCAGCGGCCCGACGACCAAGCACCAGACGTCGTTCGCCTCGCTGCTCGGCGGGACGTCCACGGTCGCGGTCGGCCGGGCCCTGAGCCAGGCGGCCGACGACGCGGACGTCTCGTCGATCCTGATGCACTTCGAGGACGCCCCGGGCGGCACGGTCGCCGGCGCGTTCGAACTGGTCGACCGGATCCGCGCGGCGAGCCGCCGCAAACCCGTGCACGCGCAGGGCACGGATCAGATGACGTCCGCGGCCTACCTGTTCGCGTCGGTCTGCGACCGCGTGACCGTCAACCGGACGGCGATGGTCGGCAGCATCGGGACGCGGGCCCAGCTCGTTGACACGAGCGAGGCGATGCGCCGCGACGGGATCCGGGTGATCCCGATCGCGGCCGGAAAGTACAAGGCCGCGGGCCTGCCCGGCACGCCCATCACCGACGAGCAGGTCGCCGACTTCCAACGCCAGGTCGAGGCCCTGAACGATCAGTTCGTGAACGACGTCGCGATCGGCCGCGGGCTCGACCCGGCCGCCGTCCGCGCGACCGAGGCCCGCGTGTACGTCGGCGCGGAGGCCGTCGCCGCCGGACTCGCCGACTCCATCGGAACTTTTGACGAAACGTTCGCGCGGCTACGGCGCGAGCACCTCGCGACGTCCGCCGGCGGGGCTGCGCCCGCCGCGGCGTCGCTTTCCCTCACCGGAGATCCCGACGTGTTCCTACTCAACCAGCTCCGCGACCTGTTCAACGATCAGACCCTAAACGAACGCCAGGCGGTCGACCGCGTCCGCGCCCTGCTCGGCAACGGCGACCGATCGACGGCGTCGGCGCGGCCGCTCGGCAAGGGCGCCGTCCGCGCGGCGGACGCGTTCTCGCCCGACGCGTCCGAGCAGTTCGGCCGCGAGTGGCGCGAACAGCAGCTCAAGGCCCGCGGCATCGACCCGGCCGCATGACCCGCCCCGCGTCCCAATTTGGGACGTTTCGCACCCATCCCGTACGAACGTCAACCCCGATACAGGAGCTACGCACATGGCAAAGCAACAACAACCGCAAGCGGCCGCACCCGCCCACGCCGACGCCGTCCCGGTCGTCAAGGAGGGCGGCGGGACGCCCGGGCCGGTCGTCGCCGCGCTCGCGAGCCCGAACGCGCCGGCCGCCCCGCCCGCGTCCGCGGCGCCCGCCGTCGAGGTCGACCGCGTGGGCGTGCCCGACGCGGTCGTCGAGCGGACGTCCGACGGCCGCCTGACCCTGCACGGCATGCGGCAGGTGATCGCGTCCGGCGGGAGCGTGCTGCACGGCGGCCGCGTGATCTCGCGCCTCGCCGACCTGCCGAGCCCGGCGGACATGGGCGACGCGGCCGACCTGAGCGCCGAGGCGTCCCGACTGGATCGGGAGATCGCCGCGCTCACCGCGACCCGCAACCGCGTGGACGCCGCCCGCCGCGACCGCGAGGCCGCCTCCGCACGCCCGGCGGCGCGCCGGCCCTGACGCCGCGCCGGCCGGCCTGACGGACGCCCCGCCGAACCATTGACCCCCTACCAGAGGATCGAATGTCCCTGCTCGACACGCTCAACACGCAGCTCGCCGCCGACCGCGGCCGCGCGACCGCCGCCTACGCCGCCCTGCTCGCCCGCCACGCCGCCCCCGACCCGGGCGACGTCGACGAGCTCCGCGCGGCAATGACCACGCTCGGCCTGTCCGCCGCCGACGTCGCCGCCGACGTCCGCGCGCTCGAGGCGATGCGCACCACGGCCGCGCAGGTCTGGACGCCCGAGCAGATCGAGCGGCGGGCCGCGGACGCGGCGGCGGCCCGGGCGGCGGTCGCGGCCGACCTGCGCGGCGTGCTCGCCGGGATCGTCGCCACGCTCGACGCGGAGGAGGCGTGGAACCTGCTCGGGTCGCTGGCCGCCAGCCTGACCCCAGAGCAGGCCGCCGCGCAACGGGCGATCGGCGAGCGGTGGCAGGCGATCGGCACCGACCCCGCGGAGGCGATGCGGGCCGAGAACCGCCAGCTGCGCGAGGCGCTCGACGCGGTCCGGTCGGCGAGCCCGCGGGTCGCGGCGGCGGCCGACCTGGCGAGCGCCGGCGACGACGAACGTTGAGGATGTCCGACGCCGGTACCCGGGCGAGCCGGCGGCCCCTCTGGCGGGGCGCGGGAAGTGAGGCGTGACCGCAACGGCGTCCGCCCCGCCCTTTCAAGGGTCAGTGCGGGACCCGACCCCGAAATCCACCGGCCGCACCCCCGCCGGCGTCGCCCTTCAACCGGCGGCCCGGCTTTGAACGGAGAGACGAGACATGCCCGCCGAACTGATCCTCGACACCGTAAAGGACGCCCAGATCGAGACCGTGCGCGACCGCGTCCACGTGCGGCGCACGGGCCTGATCAAGGGGATCGACACGACGCTCCCGTGCGCCGAAGTGTTCGCGACCGCGATCAACGTCGCCGGCATGCCCCAATATTTCGACGCGTTCCCGCTCGCGGCCTACTCGTACGCACGGCTGACGCGGCACATCTTCACCCCGGAGAGCCAGGACGTGCTGCGGTTCGCGCTGCTGTACGAGCCGATCGACTTCAACCCGGCGGGCGGTGGGATTTCCTTCTTCCTGACGCGGCGGACGACGCTCGTCGAGCTGACGACCGAGTTCCACCCCAGGACAAGCGCGCCGATGCGCGTGAAGTGGGAAAACAAGGCCGACCCGAACCCCCAGGCGACGGCCCGCGCGAACACGGTCGGTCTTAGGTACCTTTCGCCGATGCAGGTCCTGACCGCGCACGCGTGGGTGCGCGGCGCCGTGCCCGACGCGATGCTGAATTGCATCGGACACGTGAATGAGCACTTCTGGCGGGACGGCGCGTCCGGCCGGTGGCTGTGCACGGGCGAGGAGGACCGGACGCAGGACCGGGCCCGGAGCTACTCGTTCTCTTTCGAGTTCACCAAGTACATGCAGAAGGGGAAAGATTGGAGTTCGTACGCGGTCTACCGCGACCCGGTCACGGGCATCGCGCTCCCGTACGACCCGAACGACTTGGACGTGCTGAAGGCCATGGCCTACAAGTATGACGTCATCCTGAAAAACGGACTACTCAAGGCGGGGCTGTACGACGTCGCCGACTTCGGGGCCGCGTTCGGGTTCGGCCGCCCCGGCGACCCGTTCTAGACAACGCATCCCCTCCACTTACTTACGGGAGATAAAATGCCCAGCAATCCTGAGATGGTTCCGATTCCGCACGAGCTCGCCCGCGCGATGGCGACGGGAGACGCCGCGCCGGCCGCCCCGCCCCCCGGTTCGCGAACGACCACGCGGATCCTCGACGGCCAGGATCCGCGACCGTTCATCTGCGGGCAACTCGCGGAGGTCGACCGCCTGGTCGACCTGGCCGAGGGATCCAGCATCACGGACGCGCAGTTGCGCGTTCGCCGCGCTGAACTGGTCGAGGAGCTCGAGCATCTCGAACGGATGGGAGCACACCGGCCCGTCGGCGACGTGCTGCCGGCGACGCGAGCCGCGATCTCAAGGTCGGTCGACGGCACGTGGGCCGCGGACTTGGCGGGACTTCCGGTGCACGGAGCTACTTCGGGCGGGGCCCCGGACTCGCGTCCTTGACGGTTACGGCGACGGCAATACCGGTTCGGTCGGCGGCGAGGTCGACCCGCTCGATTGCCCCGTGAAACGTGAACCGGTCGCCCGGCTTGAGCTTCGCCATACCGGGCGCCGCACCGCTCGCGAACGTCGCGCTTGCCGACCCGCCCGACACCGCGAGGGCCCCGGCCTTACCGCCGGGCGTTCGAATGACTGCGTACGGCACGCGGAGGTCTCCCTTGTCTTTGAGCCCGACGGAAAAAACCTCGCCCGTCAGTTGCACCGGGACGTCTGCGAACCGCTTAGCAGCCCACGCCCCCACCAGCTCGCTCTGGATGGCCGTCCACCCCTCTCGGCCCGGCGCGAGATCCTTCGGCAGGGCCGCCACGATCTCCGCGACACTGCTGATCGGTGCCGGGGCCGCCACCGCGTCGCTGCCGAACGCGGGCTTGTCGGCCGCGGCGGCCGGCGTCCCAAATTGGGACAACGTGACGAGCGCGACGAGCGTGAAGGCGGCGGTTCGCATGCCCCGCACGATAACACCCGGCCGGCCGCCCGGGCTATCGAACAGGCTCCGAACTTTATAACGCCGCGTGTATGATCGCGGACGCGCGGCCCGGCCGTCGCGCGACGCAACAGAGAGGTGAGCGATGCGAGTTTTCCGCCAGGCGTACAAGGATCGGAAGACGGGCCAGACCCGCCACTCGTCGAACTGGTACGTCGAGTTCCGCGACCACGAGCGGATCGCCCGGCGGTGGCCGGTGGCCGACGACCGCAAGGCCACCCACTCGATCGGCCTGAAGCTCGAGCGGCTGGCCGCGGCCCGCCGCGGCGACGGCACGCTCGACGACGACCTCGCCCGCTGGGTCGACAACGCGCCGCGCGACCTGCGCGCCCGGCTCGTCAACGCCGGACTGATCGACGCCCGCCGCCTGGCCGTCGCCCGGCCGCTCGCAGCGCACCTCGACGGGGAGCAGGGCCCGGGCGGCGAGTTGCTCGCGGTCGGCTTCCGCCAGGCGCTGACCGCCAAGGGGAACACGCCCGCCCACGTCGACCAGACGGTCGGCCGCGTCCGCCGGGTGCTCGACGCGTGCGGCTTCGCCTACTGGAACGAGCTCGCGCGGCCCGGCGCCCTCTCGCGGATCCAGGTGCACCTGGCGTCGCTCCGCGCGGCGTCCCAAATTGGGACGGGCGTCGTCGCATCTTCCGAAGACGTGCCGGGGGCCGCGCGCCGGCCCGTGCGCGGCCGGACGGTCGCGTACTACGTCAAGGCCCTCCGCCAGTTCGGGGAGTGGATGGCGGGCCCGGGCGGGGCGGGGTCGAACCTGCTCGCCGGCGTCGAGGGCGTGCGCGAGTCGGACGCGGACAAGGTCGACCGCCGCCCCCTGTCGATCGACGAAGTGAGATGGCTGATCTCGACGGCCGCGGGGGCCGGCGTCCGCTACGGGCTCGACGGGGCCGCGCGGGCGCTCGTGTACCGCTTCGCCTACGAGACGGGGATGCGGCCCGGCCAGATCCGCGGGCTCGCGTGCGGGGCGTTCGCGCTCGACGCCAGCCCGCCGACCGTCACGGCCCGGGCGGCGACCGTCAAGCGGAGGAAGCCGCACACCCAGGTACTGAGCCCGGCGATGGCCGCCGAACTGCGGGCGGTCGTCGGGGCGAAGGTGCCGGCCGCGGCGGCGTTCGCGCTGCCGAGCAAGTGGCGGATGGCCGACATGCTGCGCGACGACCTGGCGGCGGCCCGGGCGAAGTGGATCGAGCAGGCGGCCGGGGACGACGCCGAGCAGCTCCGCCGCCGCCGGTCTGATTTCCTCGCCGACGTCGACCACCACGAAGCCCGGGTCGACTTCTACTCGCTCCGCCACACGCACGGCACGGCCCTGGCGGACGCGCGGGTCCCGCAAAAGGACATTCAGGCGAGTTTGCACCACACCCGCTCGGCGACGACCGACCGCTACGTGCACAGCGGCATGGACGCCCGGGCGGCGGCGATCGCGGCCCTGCCCGACGTCGGGCCCGCGCGGCAACAGGCGACCGGGACCGACGGACGGGCGGCGGACGACGACCGCAGCGGCCCTCCTGCTTACCGTCCCGCTTACCGTCCGATGCGTGCCGAGACGGGCTCCGGCGGTTTGAGGCAGGGAGGGGCGTCCGGCGAGTCCCCCACGGGCGGGGCGAAAAACGCGGATTTTGAGGGAGGGGGAAATGAGTGCGCTGGGGCTCGAACCCAGGACCTACGGATTAAAAGTCCGTTGCTCTACCAACTGAGCTACGCACTCGGCCGCCTTCGGCGGGCTCAACGGGCCCGGCCGACGGGTCAGAGACTATAGGGATTACACGCCGGTTCCTCAATATGCCCCGACGACCGGAAAAACGTCCGGGCGTCCCCTGTATCTGACATTGCGGCCCGGTACAATCCCCGGCGGGTGGTCTCGACTCACCGACGGAGGGCTTTGCCCATGCCGTGTTATCGCCTGGGTCGCACCGCGACTCTGGGAGCCCTTACCGTCGCTGCCGTTTTCAATGGCTCGCGCGCCGGGGCGACCGACATACGCGGCATCCAGCCCGCCGCCCTCGACCAGCCGCGCATCAACGCGCTGCTCGTCCAGCCCGGCGCCACCCCCAACACCGGCGCGCTCTGGGCCGACTTCTTCGGCGACCGCCTCTTTAACGTCGAGGCGTTCCTCGACACCGGCGCCTCCGGCGTCGTCATCTCCGCCAACACCTACGGCGCCCTCGGCCTCACCGGCCGGCCCGACCTCTACAACCCCGGCGTCGGCAACCTGACCTACCCCGCCAACGGCCAGAACGTCTACTTCGAGGACGTCGGCGTCGCCGGCCAGCACGTCCCGCGGTTCAACGTCTCCAACCCGGTCAACATCGCGATCGGGCAGTTCACGCCGACCAATACGTCGCGAATCAAGGCGGCCGAAGAGGCGTTCTCGTCCGGCGGCACCCTCGCGTCGACCGACTTCGGCGGGTACACGCAGACCGTCGCCAACGTCCGCGCCCAGGTCGGCCCGTTCATCGGCGAAGACCCGAGCGACCCGAACGACAACCCGCTCGTCTCCGACCTCGACGTGTTCGGCATGCCGCTGATCAAGGGCCGCGTGATGGTCATGGACCCGCGCCCGGTCGAAAAGCTGATGAACGGCGGACAGCCCGCGTACAACGAGGCAACGGGCGAGCAGGAAGACATCCGGATGCGGACGTACCTGTACGCGCCGGGCACGCCGTGGCGCCCGCTGACGGTCGATTCCGACCCGGGAATCCCGCTGACCACGCGTTCGGTGCGAGTGTCCAAGGCGAATTTCAATGCGTTCTCGAAAGTCGGAACCGCGCCGACGCCGGACGGCGCGCTCACGCCGATTCCCGCCGCCGACCGCGACGCCTACCTGCCGACGCTCAACGACAACCCGTTCCTCGGCCCCAACCCGCTGGCCCCGGCCGGTGATACCACCCCGCCGGTCGCGCTGACGTTCAACGGCAAGCGGACGACCGGGTCGTTCCTACTCGACACGGGCGCCGCCGCCTCGATGATCTCGAACGGCGTGGCCGCCAACCTGAACGTCCGCTACCGGCCCGGGACGCAGGGCACTGACGCGCCGATCCTCGAGACGTTCAACCCCGCCAACCCCGGGGCCGTCGGCACGCCGATCGGCGACCAGTTCGCCCTCACGATCGGCGGGATCGACGGGACGAAGAAGGTCTCCGGGTTCTGGCTGTCGTCCATGGTCCTCAAGACCCTCCAGGGCGACGCCGCCAACGACGACGACGCCAAGCACCTCCGCTTCCTCGAATCGCCCGTCCTCGTCACCGACATTTCCGTCCTGAACGACGTGACCGGCCAAAAGGTCACGCTCGACGGCATATTCGGGATGAACAACATCATCTCGTCGATCTGGATCGGCGAGCCGCTGGCCCCCGGGTTCCCGATCCCGGACCTGCAGGACCTGACGCCGTCGCCGTTCGACTGGGCGGTGTACGACGACCCCAACTCCCTGCTGTCGTTCAAGCTCCGCACACCCGGCGACGCCGACCGCGACGGGAAAGTGTCGCTCAACGACCTGGTCATCCTCGCGAACAGGTACGGGAGTGAGGCCGAGGCCGGCGACCCGTATAAGACGGGCGACTTCGACGGGAATGGGGTCATCAGCCTCAACGACCTCGTCATCCTCGCCAACCACTACGGGATGAGCGACGTCAACGAGCAGATGCTCATCGACCTGCCCCACTACGCGTTCGACATCTTCGGCGGCGCGTTCGACCTGCCGGCCGGCATCGCCCCCGTCCCCGAGCCCGGCGGCGCGATCGTCGCGATCGCCCTGCTGGCGGCCCCGGTCCTTTCCCGGCGGCGGCGACGACCGGCGCGGCCGACCGCGCTATAATCTCCCCCCATGGCGCTGACCCGCGACCGCTGCCTCTGCCTGCGCAAGGTGGAGTACAGCGAGACCTCACAAATCCTCACGCTCTTCGGCCGCGGCCTCGGACTGATCCGGTGCATCGCCAAGGGTGCGCACCGTCGCACCAAGGCCGGCGCGTCGAAGTTCGACGGCGGGTGCGACCTGCTCGACCTCGGCGAGGCCGTCTTCTCCCTCCGCCTCGAGAAGGACCTGGCTACCCTTACCGAGTGGTCCCTCCGCGACGGCCACCTCGAGCTCCGCGCGTCCCTCCGGGCCCTCTACCTCGGCCAGTACGCCGCCGAGCTGACCAGTCTCCTCTTCGAAGAGCACGACCCGCACCCGTGGCTGTTCGACCGGCTCGCCCACACGCTGACCGAGCTCGCCACGCCCCGGGCCGAAGAGGCGTTCCTCGCCTTCGAGCTCGACCTGATCCGCGAGGCCGGATACCTGCCCGACTTCACCGCCTGCGCCAACTGCCGCGCCTCGTTCAGCGACCGCGCGGGCACGTGGTCGTTCTCGCCCGCGCGCGGCGGTGTGATCTGCCGGAACTGCGAGGGCGTGGCGGCGGACCGCGTCCCGATCGACCCGCGCCTGCTGTCGCTCGCGAGCAGCCTCCTCCGCCTCCCGCGCGCCAACGGCCACCAGCAGCGGCTGCCCCGGCTTTCGCGGGCGCAGACCGACCCGCTCAACCGCGTGTTCGCCCACCACGTCCAGCACACGCTCGGCCGGCCGCTCCGGCTGCCGAAGTTCGTGATCTCGCGCTAACCCGATACAATTCGCCCCCCTATGGCTCAGGACCACACGGTCACCGTCGCGATCCCCGGATCGCCCGCGTACCCGATCCACGTCGCCCCCGGCCTGCTCGCGCGTGCCGGCGACCTGCTCCGCACGCTCTCGAACTCCCGCAAGGCCGCCGTCATCACCGACGCGTCCGTCGGCCCGCTCCACCTTCCGGCCTTCCGCGCGTCGCTCGAACGCGCGGGCTTCGAAGTGATCGCCGCGACGCTCGAGCCGGGCGAAGACCACAAGACGCTCGCCGACCTGCTCCCCGTGTTCGACACGCTGCTGGCCGCGCGCATGGAACGGACGACACCCGTGCTGGCGCTCGGCGGCGGGCTCGTCGGCGACATGGCGGGCTTCGTCGCGGCGACGGTGCTCCGCGGCGTGCCGTTCGTGCAGGTGCCGACCACGCTCTTGGCGATGGTCGACGCGTCCGTCGGCGGCAAGACCGGAGTCAATCACGCGGTCGGGAAGAACCTGATCGGCGCCTTCCACCAGCCGGTCGCTGTCCTCATCGACCCGGCCACCCTCACGACGCTCCCGCCGCGCGAGCTGCGCTCCGGCCTGGCCGAGTGCATCAAGCACGACGTCATCCGCGACGCCGAGGGGTTCGCGCGACTCGAACAACACGTCACCCGCGCCGCCGCCCTCGACCTCGACTACCTGACGGGCCTCGTCGCCCACAACGTGGCGATCAAGGCGCGGGTGGTCGAATCCGACCCGTTCGAGCACGGCGAGCGCGCCCACCTCAACCTCGGCCACACGTTCGGGCACGCGATCGAGACGCTGTCCAACTACGAGTACGCGCACGGCGAGTGCGTCGCGCTCGGCATCGTCGCTGCGGCCGACGCGGCCGTCCGCCTGAATTTGCTCGACGAACAGAGCCGCCGGCGGATCGTCGCCCTGATCGACAAGGCCGGCCTCCCGACGGGCGGGCTGACGCTCGACCCGGCGAAGGTCGTCGACGCGCTGGTCTTCGACAAGAAAGTCCGCGCGGGGAAAGTGCGGTTCGTCCTCCCCGATCGCGTCGGGCACGTCGTGATCCGCGACGACGTCCCCCCGGACGTCGTGCGCGCGGCGGTGGAGTCGCTCCGCTAGGCGCCACATCCCGAAAATCGTGACGCCACGTTTCGCGCTCTCACGCCATCATGCCCTTGACGACCTTGCCGGCGACGTCGGTCAGCCGGAAATCCCGGCCCGCGTGGCGGAACGTCAGGCGCTCGTGGTCCAAGCCCAGCAGCGCGAGGATCGTCGCGTGGAAGTCGTGTACGTGTACCGGGTCGGTCGCGGGGAGGATGCCGTAGTCGTCGGACGTGCCGTACGCGGTGCCGGGCTTGGCGCCGCCGCCCGCGATCCAACTCGTGAAGCACGCCGCATGGTGCTCGCGGCCCTTGCCGTCCTTGGTGGCGACCATGGGGGTGCGGCCGAACTCGGTCGTCCAGACGACGAGCGTGTCATCGAGCATGCCGCGCGACTTGAGGTCGCGGAGCAGGCCGGCGATGGGCTGGTCGACGTTCCTGGCGAGCGGGACGTGGGCCTTCATGTCGCCGTGGGAGTCCCAGTTGCTTGAGGCGCCGACGTCGATCAATTCGATGAAGCGGACGCCGCGCTCGGCGAGGCGGCGGGCGACGAGGCACTGCCAGCCGAAGCCCTTGGTCTGACCGCGCTTCAGGCCGTAGAGGTCGAGTGTGGCGTCGGTTTCGCCGGCGAGGTCAAAGGCCTCTGGGGCCTGGGCCTGCATGCCGGCGGCGGTCTCGAAGCTGCGGATGCGGGCGGCCAATTCGGGGTCGGCCCCGCCGCGCGTCGTGAGGTGTTTGCGATTGAGCTCGCCGAGCAGCCCCAGCTCGAGGTCCTGCAGATCCTGCGTCGCGGCCCGGCGGTGCATGGCGGGGATGGGCTCGGGGCCGGGGATCACGCGCGTGCCCTGGTGGCAGGCGGGCAGGAAGTCGCAGCCCCAGACCTGGCCGCCGGCGTACGGGAGCTGCGGCGCGAGCACGACGAAGCTCGGCAGGTTCTGGTTGAGCGTGCCCAGGCCGTAGGAGATCCAGGAGCCGATCGACGGGCGGGTGAAGGAGACCGAGCCGGTGTGGATGCCGAGGGTGGCCTCGAAGTGGTTGCCGTGGTCGCCGTACATCGAGTTGACGACGCATAGGTCGTCGGCGACGGCGCCGACGTGGGGGAAGAGGTCGGAGACCATCCGGCCCGACTGGCCGCGCGGTTTGAAGTCGAAGGACGGGGCCTTGAGGAACTGCCCGCCGCGGCCGTTCTTGGCGGGGACGGATTTCCCGGCGTCGGCGATCAGGCGAGGCTTGTAATCGAACGAATCGACGTGGGAGACGCCGCCGGTCATGAACAGGAAGATGACGCGCTTGGCCTTGGGCGCGAAGTGGGTCGGCCGCGGCAGCAGCGGATCGGCGGCGGCGGCCGACGGCAGACCGGCGTCGGCGCGGGCGACCTCGGACAGGATCGCGGGCATCATGAGCGATCCGCCGACGAGCGAGCGGAGCATGGAGCGGCGGGAGGGGGAAGGGGTCATCGTCGGGCTCACAATTCGCCACAGAGGCACAGAGGCACAGGGGCACAGAGTTCAAACCAAAGGGGAAGCAATCAACTCGCTGAAATCACTTTTCTCCTCTGTGTCTCTGTGCCTGTGGCTGTTGTTCTTAATCGAGGTAGAAGAACTCATTGCTGCACAGCAGCGCCCGCACGTACGCCGCGAGGCTCGCCTTCTCGTATTCCGCGGCGGACACGTTGCTGCCGGCGAGCTTGGCGCGGTAGCGGTCCACGAACGCGACGGCGGCGGCGGTCTCCTCCGGCGTCGCGGGCCGCGCGAACGCCAACTCGATCGCCCGGGCGGCTCGGCTCGTCGCGTCCGCTCGCTCGGCCATCAACCGCGCCGCCAGTCGCTCGCTCTGCTCGTGGACGAACTTGTCGTTCATCATGTAGAGGGCTTGGAGCGGGGTCGTGCTCTCGGTGCGCTCGGCCGTGCTCGTGTTCGTGTCGGCGCCGTCGAACATCGCCAAAAACGGGTGCTTCTTGATCCGCTGCTGCATCAGGTAGACGCTGCGGAGTTTGGAGTCGTAGACGGCCGCGAACGGGGCGTGCTGGGTCCAGCCCCACTTGCCCATCGGCGGGAAGGGGTGGGCGCCGCCGACCGTGCGATCGAGGTCGGTGCTGACGAAGAGGAATGCGTCGCGGATCTCCTCGGCGTCCAGCCGGCGGCGGTCATATTGCCAGTACAGCGTATTCCCGGCGTCTTTGGTGGCGAGCGCGACGTCATCCGCGCTGGATCGCCGGTAGGCGGCCGAGGTCATGATCAGGCGGTGCATCGCCTTAATCGACCACTTGCCGTCGGCGAAGCGCTTGGAGAGGTAATCGAGCAGCTCGGGGTGCGTGGGGGCGGCGCCGCGCTTGCCGAAGTCGCTGGGCGTAGTCACCAGGCCGCGGCCGAAGTGGCCCTGCCAGATGCGGTTGACCATGACGCGCGCGGTGAGCGGGTTGGCCGGGTCGGTGAGCCACTTGGCGAGTTCGAGGCGGCCGGAGCCCTTGTGGCCGTCGGGCAATTTCTGGCCGCCCAGAACCGTGAGGAATCCGCGGCGGACGGTCGGCCCGGGATTTCCCGGCTCGCCGCGATTCTGAACCTTCGCATCCCCCTGTTCGTCGGCGGGCTTCTCCTGGACGGCGTACGCCGACGGGACGTTCGGGGCCTGCGCGCGAATCTTGTCGAGCTCGGCCTTGGCCTTGTCCATCTGGGCCCGCGCCTGCTTCTTGGCGGCCGAATCGGACTGGCGGCGCTCCTCGCGCTTGAGGCGATTGTATTCCCGGTCGAGCGCGCTCACCTTGTCGTTGAACGCCTGCACCTGCGCGGCCTGCTCGTCGCTGGCCGACAGCACGACCATGTCCTTCTGGAACTTGGTGTTCTCGCTCCCGGGGAAGGGCCACTTGGTGCTCGAGAGGATGCCGTAGAGCGCGTAATAGTCGGCGGTCGGGATCGGGTCGAACTTGTGATCGTGGCAACGGGCGCACGACAGACTCAGGCCGAGCACGCCCTTGCCGACCGTGTCGAGCGCGTCCTCGTACGTCAGGTGCATGACGTTCTCGGGGGCGACGCTGAACCGTCGGGAGATCGCGAGGAAGCCGGTGGCGACAAGGTGGTCTTCCTTGTCTTCCGAATCAGCGTGGGGCAGCAAATCGCCGGCGATCTGCTCGGTCAGGAAGCGGTCGTACGGCTTGTCGCGGTTGAACGAGTCGATGACGTAGTTGCGGTAGAGGTACGCCTGCGGGACCGGGTAGTCGGCGGACTCGCCGGCGGTGTCGGCGTAGCGGACGACGTCCAGCCAGTGCCGACCCCAGCGCTCGCCGTACGCCGTGGTGGCGAGGAGACGGTCGATCAGCTTCTCGAACGCGTTCGGCGAGATGTCGGCGACGAACGCCTCGACTTCCTCCGGCGTGGGCGGAAGTCCGGTCAGATCAAACGTCGCCCGGCGGATCAGCGTGCGCTTGTCGGCCGCGGCTAGGGGCGCGACGCCCTTCTCGTCCTGCTTGGTGGCGAGGAACTTGTCGATCGGGTGAGCGAACTTGGCTGCCGAGCCCGAATTGGGAACGGGGACATCGGCGACGGGCTTGAACGACCAAAAGGCCCTAGCCTCGGCCGAGTCGGCGGCGGGCTGCGAGTAGGGCGACTTGGTCTCCGTCGTCCGCGGGTCCGGCGCGCCCATTTTAACCCAGGCGACGAAGTCGGCGACTTCCTGCGGCGTCAGCGCGTCGCCCTTGGGGGGCATGAGTTCGTCCGCGTCGTCACCGCGGACGGCCTTGATCAGCGGACTTTTCTCGGGCTCGCCGGGGTGGATCGTGGGCTTCTTCGAGACCCCGCCCTTGAGCAAGCCGGCGCGCGAGTCGACCAGTAAATCCCCTTTGAGCTTCTCGCTGTGCGCGCTGTGACATGAATAGCACTTGGCGATCAGGACGGGCCGGATCTTGTTCTCGAAGAACTCGAGGCCCTTGGGATCGGATTTGGGCGGGGCGGCGTGGACTGCGCCGGCGCAGACGGAGAGGAGCCAGGCGAGCGTGAGCGTTCGCGATGCCATTGTTGAATTGTACAACGGACTGGGGCGTTGGTTGGCGGAGGTTTTTAACAACCGGATGAGGGATTGGCGTGCCCGGACGGCGAACGAATCGCGACGACGCGGAGCGGCTTCGGCGGGACATTCGGACGGCGCTCAGGCGTTGCGGTGCCAGCGTCCGTCCTCACCCCTGACCTCGTGCGGGCAAAACGAGAGCTTGTAATCCGCGGGCGTGAACCCCTCGATCTGGTTGGCGAGGTAGTAGTGGTCCTTGCCGTTGGCGCGGCACCACTCGAGCTCGTATAGGACGCTGAAGTTCCCCAGCCCGCGACGGGCGTGGGCGACGTCCCAGGCGAAGAACGCGCTGTAGAGGGCACCCTTCAGGTCGTCGCAGACGGACAGGCCGATCAGCTTGCCGTCGAGCCGGTACTTGAACGCCCGGCACTTCACCGGCGAACGGCCCAGACGCTTGGCGTACCAGTCGATCAGGTCGTCGAGGGGTTCGCCCTCGTCCGCCTTCTGATCCCAGCCGTGGCGATTGATCAGGTAGTCGCGGAAGAGGGCAATCGACTCGGGGTCGGATGCGTAGTCCACCGTTTCGACGGTGACGTCGCGGTTGAGCCGCCAGCAGCGGTCGTGGGCGCGGTCGCGCTTGAACGAGTCGACCGGAATGCGGACGGACCGGCAGGCCTTGCAGTCCCGGCAGACGGGCTTCTCGATCAGGTCCGTCCGCCGCCAGTACCCTTGTTCGAGGAGGTCGGCGTAATGGCGGGCGTACTTCTTGAGCGCGTACACGCCGCGCATGGTGGCGCGACGGTCGGGAAAGAATGGGCAGTCGTGCTCCGAGAGGACGCGCAGCGGGACCTTGGCCAGCCGCGGGGAGTCCGCGACGGACACGCTGACGCGTGGAGGGGACAGCTTGGGGCGCTCGACGTTCATCCCGAAAACGCGCCGAGAGGGGCGCTTCATGCGTCAGACTTTTCAGTCCCGACGCGCGTTCAAATGCAGGTCACCCATCGGACGTGTGCGACCGACCTTCCTCGTTCGCCGACGCCGCTTCCAGTCGGCGCCAAATCCCGTCGGTGCCGAGCACCTCGCACGGGCGAAAGTCGGCCTTGTACTCCATCGCCCGGCACCCGGGCACCCAGAAACCGAGATAGTACCACGGGATCCCCAATCGTCGCGCGGTTTCTATTTCCCACAACGCGGAAAATGTACCGAGTCGGCGGTCTGCGTGATCTGGATCGAAGTAAAAGTAGACGGCGCTGAGCGATTCGGGGGCCACGTCACAGATGCCGACGCCGAGGATTTGGTGGCTGGTCGGGTCGCGATAACAGACCTCGATCGTGTCGACGGGCGAGTCGTAGAGGAACGACGTGAAGTCTTCCCACGTCTGCTCGTCGGTCGAGTCGTGCCAGAGGCGGCGGTACTTGTTGTACAGCGCGAGCTTCTCGGGCGTCGGCTCGGGCGGCGCGGCCGAGACGATCAGGTCCTGATTCTTCCGCCAAGCCCGGCGCTGCGACTTGGACGCGGCGAACTCGGCGACGGGGACGCGCAGGGGCTGGCAAAGCCGACAACCTGCGCAGACCGGCTGGTAAAGAATCCGGCCGGAGCGGCGGAAGCCGGCGTCCATGAAGCGGTGGTAGATCTTGGCGTCCGCGCGCTCCGTCCACAGGGCCCGGGTGGTGCACTTGCGGTCGGCGAAGTACGCGCACGCGTGCGGGGCGGAGACGTGCAGGGAGACGCGCACGGGCGGCGGGTGGGAGGGATAGTGCGAGAACGACTCTGGCGCGGACATCGCACGGGATTGTACCGTCCGCCGAGCGATTCGCGTGCCCGGTTCCCATTCTGAGGGAGCCCAGCGACTTGTCGCGGGACGAAGTCGAACGGCGCCCGTTCGCGGCGCTCGGAGTTCGCCCTTTAGGGTGTAAGGGGGAAACCCGAAAGCGCGGCTTGGTGCCGTTCCAACACTGCAAATCCTCCCTTGCACGCTAAAGCGTGAACTCCGAGCGCCGCGGATCACGCCGCTCGTCGTTGCGGTGCAATGCGCGACCGAACCAGGTCCGCAGTAATCGCCGCAATCGTCGGCACCGATTTCGCCCCCCCCGCGAGCGCGTGCCGCGCCGCCGGCACCCACGACGTGCGATATGCCCCGGGCCGCAGCACCGGTCGGCCGGTCGCATCGATCGGGTGAGCGCCGGTGTCGGGCCAGACGTGGATCAGAGCGGCGGCGCCCGCGGCCGCCGTGCGGAGGTCGGCGGGCGACCCGATCGGGCCGCGGTCTAGGCTGGTGAAGTCGCCGACGGCGTCCCAACCGATGCCGAAGAGTTCGAGCGGGAGCCCGGCGGCGTGGAGGTCGCGCACCAGACCCTGGGCGTACGCGGGCAGGATCAGCCGATCGACGAACGCGCGGCGGTCGAGCGTCTCGGGCGCAATGCCGACCCGGCGCGCCCACTGGTCGAGATACGCGACGGGGTCGCGGCCGACGGTGAACGGGTCGCGCGCGATGTCGCCGGCGATCGTGTCCCACAGCACCCGGTGACTCGACCAATCGAACTCCGGCGCCACGACCGGCAGCGTGTCGGCGATGACCACAAGCTGGGCCCGATCGGGCGCGGCGGGGACGTTCTCCCAAGCGGGCCAGGCGCCGATCGAGATCTGCTCGGCGCGCCAGCCCGCGGCGAGGGCGAGCGGCCGCCAGGCGGGCTCGGCGAGGATCAGTGCGTCACCCGCACCGCCGGCGCGGGGCGACCGAGCGACCGTCATCCACGTGACGATCGGCAGTGACCCGGGCAGGCCGGTCGGCAGGTCGGCGCGGGCCGCGTTCGCGAGCAGGAGCGCGTCCGACCCGGCGGCGGCTCGGGCCAATGCGACCGGCGACGCGGAACAAACGTCGTCCGGGTCGATGGTCGACCACCCGGCGGCGCGGGCGAGTTGACCCAGGGCGCAGCCCGCATCGTCCCAAAGGCGGAAGCGCGACGGCGCGATCACCGTCACGCGCCCGGTCGCGCCGGTCGCAGTCG
Organism: Tepidisphaeraceae bacterium; assembly: GCA_035627895.1. Lineage (GTDB taxonomy): Bacteria > Planctomycetota > Phycisphaerae > Tepidisphaerales > Tepidisphaeraceae > DASPKW01. Next base: position 46,053 of record DASPKW010000178.1, read on the forward strand.
CGAAGATCTCCGGCACGCGCGCGGCCCGGCGCTCGTTCTCCGCGCGCAGCACGCGCTCGGCGGCCGCCAGCACGGGGGCCGTCTCCTCGGCGTCGAGGAGGTTGGTGCGGATGAACTGGCCGGCGGTCGGCAGGCCCTCGTTGTGGCGGAACAGGTCGGCGAGCGCGCCGGCCCAGGCGTCGCCGGCGGCGAACCAGAGGCGGCCGGCGGTGATCTCGGCGGCGAAGTCTTCGCAGGCGAGCATGACGCGGAGGTCTGCCAGGTCCGGGACGATCGCGATCAGTCCCTGGGACGGCGTCATGCGCGACAGCGTGTAGCGGAGTTGCCGGGCGTGGGTCGGGCAGATGAAGCAGGCGACGGCCGAACCGAGGGTCATTTTCGAGAGCAGGCGCTGGGCGACGTGGGCTGGGAGGGCGGAGCCGGAGACCCAGGCGCCGGCGGGGTCGCGGGCGGTGAGGGTGCCGTCGCGGCCGCGGACCCACTCGAGGTCGGCGGGCAGGCCGGCGGCGTGGACGGGATCGGCGACGGCGATCTGCCGCCGGCCCAGCGCGCGGAGGTTGCGGCGGAAATTGTTGCGGGCGAGAGTGGCGGCGACGGTGGTGCGAACTTCTTGGCCGATCATGGGGTACGTCTCCCGGGACAGCGGTGGGCGCGCGGTGCGATTCCACCGTTATCGGACGGGCCGGCGTCGCGGCTTGACCGGATTTTGTTGTCCGAGGCGGCAAACTCCCTCCCGCCACCTACGATTGACAATTGACCACTGACCATTAACAACTCATACGCCATGAAGTTCACGAAGATGCACGGGATCGGGAACGACTACGTCTACGTCAACGGGTTCGCCGAACAGGTGGCGGACCCGGCGGGGGCCGCCGTGCGCGTGGCGGACCGGCACACGGGCGTCGGGGGCGACGGGCTGATCATGATCGTCCCGCCGACCACGCCGGGGATCGCCGACGTGCGGATGCGGATGTTCAACGCGGACGGGTCGGAGAGCGAGATGTGCGGGAACGGCGTGCGGTGCGTGGCCAAGTACGCCTACGACCACGGGCTGACCGTGAACAACCCGATGCGCGTCGAGACCGGGCGGGGCGTGCTGTCGCTGGCGCTGTCGGTCGACGCGAAGGACAAGGTCGAGCAGGTCACGGTGAACATGGCCGAGCCCATTCTGGACTTGCCGAAGATCCCGGTCGACCGGGAAAAGGTAACGCGCGGGAGCGGCGAGAACTCTTACCGGGTGTCCGTCCTGCAGGGTAACGACCTGGTCGAGGCGACGTTCGTGTCGATGGGGAACCCGCACGCGGTGATCTACGTGAACGACGTGAAGACGCTCGACCTGGCGCGGATCGGCCCGCCGCTGGAGAACCACCCGGCGTTTCCCCGGCGGATGAACGTGCACTGGGTGCAGATCGTCTCGCGCGACGAGGTCGTCATGCGGACGTGGGAGCGCGGGAGCGGGATCACGCTGGCGTGCGGGACCGGTGCGTGCGCGGTGGCCGTCGCGGGCGTGCTGACCGGGCGCACGAACCGGACGGTCCTGGCACACCTGCCCGGCGGCGATCTGACGCTCGAGTGGCGCGAGGCCGACAACAACGTCTACATGACCGGCCCGGCGACGGAAGTGTTCAGCGGGGAGTGGGCGGAATAGCGATCACACCGGCATCGGCTTTCGGCGGCGCTTGGGGCGGTCGTCGTCGTCCAGCGGGGGCACCAGCACCGGTTCGGCCGCGACGGGCACGCCCGGCTCGACCACCGCGATCGGGGGGGCCGCGCCGGTGTCGCCGGGGAGTTCGGGGGTCTTCCGGCGGCGGATCAGGTTGCCGATGTCGTCGAAGAAGCTGTAGGCGACGGGGGTGACCAGGAGGGTGAGGAGCAGCGCGAGCGACTGCCCGCCGATGACGACGACGGCGACGGCGCGGCGCTCTTCCGAACCCGGGCCGGTGCCGATCGCCAGCGGGAGCATGCCGGCGACGAGCGCGAGCGTAGTCATGAGGATCGGGCGGAGCCGGTCGCGGTTGCCCTCGATGATGGCCTGCGCGCGGGGCATGCCCTCGGCCCGCAGGTGGTTCATGTGGTCGATCTGGAGGATCGAGTTCTTCTTGACGACGCCGAACAGCACCAGGATGCCCAGCGCGCTGTAGAGGTTGAGCGTGCCGTCGGTCCAGTAGAGCGAGAGCAGCGCGAACGGCACCGTCAGCGGGAGCGAGAGCAAAATCGTCAGCGGGTGGATCAGGCTCTCGTAGTTCATCGCCAGGATGATGTACATGAACACGACCGACAGCATGAACGCGGTCAGGAACTCGCCGAACGTTCGCTCGAGCTCCTTGCCTTTGCCGGCGACGGAGGTCGTGTAGGCCGACGGCATACGGAGTTCTTCGGCGGCCTTCTTGAGGGCCTCGATGCGGTCGCCCAGCGCGTAGCCCGGGGCGACGCCGGCGCGGACCGCGACCATGCGCTCGCGGTCGCCGCGGTCGATCCGCCCGGCGGTCAGGCCGCGCTTGATCGTGGCGACGTTCGACAGCGCCACCAGTTCGCCGTTGTCGCGCGGGACGTAGAGCCGCTGGATGTCGGCCTCGGCGTTGCGCTTGCCCTCGACCAGGCGGATCTGCACGTCGTAGTCGTCGTTGACCGCGTCGTCGTGGAAGCGGGTGACCTGCTCGTCGCCGCCGACCATGATGCCCAGGGCCGAGCCGATCGCGCGCATGTCGACGCCGAGCTGGGCGGCGCGCTGGCGGTCGGGCACGATCTGGAGCTCGGGCTTGTCGAGCTTGAGCGTCGTGTCGGCGTCGACGATGCCCTCGATCTTGCCCGACTTGATCATGTCGCGGAGCTGGTTGGCGTACCGGTCCAGCTCGACGAGGTCGGGCCCGCGGATCTGGAAGTCGATGTCGACCGGCGAGCCGCCGAGGCTGAACGCGGAGTAGTTGCGGATCTGCGGCCGCACGTCGCGGTACTTGGCCAGGCGCTTGCGGACGTCGGTCATGACGTCGCGCTGGGAGTAGTTGCCCTCGAACGCCTTCCCGGGCTGGAGGCGGGCGAGCCAGTAGACCCACCGGCCGAGCGACCAGGTGCGCTCCTCGTGGGGGGCGATGCTGACGTGGACCCGCGCCGAGTTGGCGGCGCCGAGCCCGAATCCGCCGCCCGACAACAGCAGGCGCACGCCGCGCACCTGCATGATCTCCTGCTCGATCACGCGCATCGCCTGGTCCATCGATTCCGGGGCGGTGCCCTCCGGGCCGGTCACGTTGATCTGGAACTCCGCCTCGTCCACGTCGCTCGGGATCCACTCCTGCTTGACCGTGCCGTACAGCGGGACGGCCGTCCACATCACGACCAGCGCGACCGCGGCGACGCCCCAGCGGAGCGTCATGCTCCAGCGGAGCATCCAGGTGTAAGCGGCGTCGATGTACTTGTAGAAGCCGGTGCGGGAGGCGCTGGCGTGGGAGGAGGCGTGATGCGGGGTGGCGTGCGATTGATGCAGAGACGACGCGGTGACGGGATGAGGGGCGGCGGCGCCCGCAGATTTGGCGGCCTCCCCCTCGCCTTGTCCCCCCTTCTCTCCCTCCCCCTTCTTCTTCGCCGCCTTCAACATCCTCGCGCTCATCATCGGCGTGAGCGTGAAGCTGACCAGGAGCGAGACCATGACCGCCACCGCGGCCGTGATGCCGAACTGGTAGAGGAAGCGCCCGGAGATCGAGCTCATGAAGCTGACCGGGATGAAGATGATCACGAGCGACAGCGTGGTCGCCAGGACGGCCAGGCCGATCTCGCGCGTCGCCTCGCGGGCGGCGTCGATCGGGGCCATGCCCTTTTCCTCGATGAACCGGAAGATGTTCTCGAGGACGACGATCGCGTCGTCGATCACGACGCCGACCATCAGCACCAGCGCGAGCATCGTCACGCTGTTGAGCGTGAAGTCGAGCGCCCACATCATGCCGAACGTCGACACGACCGACGCCGGGATGGCGACGGCCGCGATCAGCGTGCTCCGCCAGTTCCGCATGAACGCGAGCACGACTAGACACGCCAGCCCGCTGCCCGCCCACAGGTGGACGTTGATCTCGTGCAGCGCCTCGTAGATGTACGTGCTCTGGTCGCGGATGACCTCGATCTTCACGTCGGGCGGGAGCTCGTCCTCGATCTTCTTGAGCTGCGCCTTGACCCCCTCGACCACCTCGACCGAGTTCGCCCCGCTCTGCCGCTTGATGTCGAGGCTGACCGTGGTCAGCGGCTCGGCCTTCTCCGAATCCTTGTCCCGCTTCCACAGGCGCGCGACGCTGCGCAGCTCCTTCGTGCCGTCCTCGGCGTAGCCGACGTCCTTCACGCGGATCGGCTGGCCCCCGACCGTCTTGACGACCAGGTCGGCGAAGTCTTTCGCGTCGGTCAGCTTGCCCATCGTCCGGAGTTGCTGCTCGCGGACGTTGCCGGTGACGTTCCCGCCGGGGACGTCGGCGTTCTGGCGGACGATCGCGTCGCGGACCGCCGTCACCGGGAGGTTGAACCCGACCAGCTTGTCCGGGTCGACCCAGACGTTGATCGCGCGGCGCGTACCGCCGGTCACCTGCACCTCGCCCACGCCGACGGACCGCTCGAGCCGCTCCTTGATGACGCGCTCGGCGTACTCGGTCAGCTCGCGCCGCGTGCGCGGGCCGTAGACAGCGATGCTCATGACCGGGTCGTCGTCGTTGTTGCGCTTCTGGACGACCGGGGGGTCGATGTCTTCCGGCAATTGCCGCATGACCGAGCTGACGCGGTCGCGGACGTCCTGGGCGGCAACGTCGATGTTGCGGCTGAGCTTGAACGTGGCGATGACGAACGACTGGCCCTGCGACGAGATCGATCGCAGCTCTTCGAGCCCCTCGACCGTGTTGACGACTTCCTCGATTCGCTGGCTGACCTCGGTCTCGACGGTTTCCGGAGACGCGCCGGGCAGCGACGTGCGGATGAACAGCGTGGGCAAATCGACGCTCGGCACGCGGTCGACGCCCAGATTGAAGTAGCCGGCCGTCCCCACGACGACTAGCGACAAAATCAGCATGGTCGCGAAGACCGGGCGGCGGATACAGATTTCGGCCAGCTTCTGCATGGTGTGTTGGTCAGGTCACAAGACTCGTCGTCCGGTCGGTCACGCGTTGCCGCGCTCACGCCGACTCCCGAGGAGTCGGATTCGCACCACGGGTGCGAAGTTGCGAGCGCCGCCCAACCCCGATTGACCGATCTGTATCCCCACGATCCTTCTACTTCTAACAGTCTCATCCCGTTCGTAGACGTTTGGCGAATCCGCGTCGTCTGACGATCCGGGCCGTCGTTTAACGCTCCTCTGGACCGGCATGGGTGCATTCTTACGGGGTCGCGGGTCGCGGGGTCGGCCGGCTCGTCGCCCGGCGAACTTCATTGAGGGTCAGCCCGCCGGTGGCTCGAAGCAGGTCCAGGTAGCGGAACTTCCCGAGGAACTCTTCGTTGGCCTCCTCGAGCTGGGCCTGGAGCAGCACGTCCTGGGCGGTCAGGACGTCGAGCGTAATGGCGGTGCCGGCGGCCAGGCCGGCGCGGGACTGGCGGAACGCCTCGGAGGCGGCGCGGATCTGGGCTTGGAACTCGGCCAAGCTCGCCCGGCTCGTGCGGAGGTCTTCGTACCGCGTGCGAATCTCCTGCTCGATCTGCCGGCGGAGGAGCGACTCTTCCATCGCCCGCTGGCGGAGGACCGACCACGCCCGGCGGACGTCGGCCTCGATCAGGCCGCCCGTGAACAGCGGCAAATTGACCTGGAGCAGCGCGTTCCACTTGCTGGCGGTCTCGAAGTTCTCGCGGACGAGGAAGCCATTGATGTTGAGCGTGACGGAGGGGTAATACTCCGCGACCGCCGCGTTGACGTTGGCCCGCGCCGCCGTGACGGCCGCGACCGCCGCCCGGAGGTCTTCGCGTCGATCCCACCCGAGCTGGACGAGGGCCTCGACGGGGCCGACGTCGGCGGGAATGTCGTAGTCGTCGCGCAGGGGACCGGTGATCGTCCCGCTGGTGCCGATCAGGAATGCGAGCAGCGTGCGGGCGCTGGTCACGGACCCCTGGGCGAGCACGAGCCGGGCACGGGTCGACGCCTCCTGGGCCTGGCTCTGGGCCATCTCGAGCGTGCTGCCGATGCCGGCATCGAGGCGCGTGCGGGCGTCGCGCACGCGCTCGGTCTGGGCCTGGAGCGACTGGCGGAGGACGGCGACCGTCCGCTCGAACCGGAGCACCTGATAGTACGTGTCGGCGACCTGCAGGAGGAGCGTCGACCGCGCATCGAGCAGCAACTGGCGGCGGAGCTCGATGCTCTGGACGGCGGCCTCGAACGACGCGAGGTCGCCGAACCCGCGGAACAGGTTCGCCGACAAATTGACCGGGGCTTCGAACCGGCGGAGGGTCTGGCCGACCTGTTTGAACCCGCCGCTGGCGCCGACCGGTCGGGCCTGACCGTTGCTGTCGGTCGTCGTCTGCCGGGGCGCATCGGATGCGTCGACCACGTTGTAGCTCGGGCCGAACGAGAGCGTCGGGAGAAAGCCGGCGAACGCCCGGTCCTTCTCGGCCCACGCCTGGACGAAATCTTCCCCGGCGATCGCCAGCCGCTCGTTGTCCTGGTTCGCCAGCCGGAGCGCGTGGACCAGCGTCAACGGTTCCCCCGCCGCCGGCCGCTCGACCGGCCCGCCCGAGTCGGCGTCGAGGATCGACCGGTACTTGGCGACCTCGGCCTTCTGATCTACGGCGCACCCGCCGGCGACGAGCGCCAGCGCACACGCGACGAGCGCCGCGCCGCACCCGCGCCGGTCGACCGATCGTCCGAATCCTCGTCCGCCGTCTGCCCTCATCGCCCGCTCCTCCCGTTCGCCAGCGCTGGCCGCCGCGGCGCGGACTTGCCCCGTGACGGCGCGACGCGCCGCCTGTGTGCGGTCGAAGCTCCCGTCGCCCCGACGCCGCGCTCGACCCAGCGGACGATCTGCCCGGCGACCACGTCCTGATCCCGGTCCGACTTGGGGGCGTACAGCATGATCGAGCGGATCAGCCCGGGGATGCAGACGGCGGTGATCTCGGGGTGCGGGTCGTCGAACTCACCCGCCGCGACGCCGCGGCGGATCGTCCGCTCGATCAGCGCGACCAGCTCGCGCCGCTTGGCCTCCCACCGCGGGTGCCGCATCGTCCCGCCGGCGGCGCGGATGAGCTCGAAGAAGTGCGGGTTGGCGAACCCAAATCCGACGACCTCGCGGCAGAGCGTGCGAAGGCCCTCACGCGGCGCCGGTTCGGCGTCGGAGAACTGGGCGGCGAGCCGGTCAACAAGCTGCGCGAACCCCTCGTAGATCAGCGAATAGTACAGGTCGTCTTTAGACTGGAAGTACACGTACAGCGTCCCCTTGCCGACCGCGGCGGCGGCTGCGACGTCGTCCAGCTTCACCTTGTGGAACGGGCGGGTCGCGAACAGCCGCGCTGCGGCCCGGACGATCTGCTGGCGCTTTTTCTCGTCGGGACGTTGCATGCGAATTCGCGGAGCGGGACGGCCGCCGGGTTGCCTCCGGGGGCCGCGGGCGTCTATGATCCAATACCGACTCGTCAGTATTGTAGACGTACCGTCGGTGCGGTCAAACGTTAGCGGGACGGACGACGATTTGCGCGAGATTTGCTAACGGATTGCACCCGTCGGAATCTGACGGTGTGGGCTCCCGCGGGCCGACCGTGGGCTGCCGCCCGCGGCTATCAAGGGAAGAGGATCGTGGACGAGCAGACCTTCACCACGCACCGCACGTTCGCGTGTAGAGAGTGCCGCATGACGACTTCAGCCGACCGTAAGTGGACCGTCCGCTCGTTCGTGGCCCCCCTGCTCGTCGCCTCGCTCACCGTCGGCGGCGCGATCGCGCTGGCGGGGTGCGAGAAGAAGGTGCAGGCTGACAACGCCGCCGCGCGCCCGACGACGTTTCCCGTCACCGTCTCCCCCGTGGTGGTGCAGGACGTCAAGCGGACGGTCGACGTGGTCGGCACGCTGTTCGCCGACGAGGAGACCACCGTCTCGGCCAAGGTGCCCGGCCGGATCATCAAACTGTACAAGGACATCGGCGACGCCGTGCAGCCGGGCGAGCCGCTCGTCCAGCTCAAGCCCAACGACTACCAGCTCAACGTCGCCAAGGCGAAGCTCGCGATGGAGCAGGCGCTGGCGAAGATCGGCCTGAAGGAGTTGCCGGCGCCGGGGTACGACCCGGACAAGGTGTTGGCGAACGTGCCGTCGGTGGTAAAGGCGAAGGTCGAGGCGGAGAACGCCCAGGAGCGGCTCAACCGCAACCAGAAGTTGTTCGAGGCCAAGCCCCCGCTGATCTCAGAGGAGCGGTACGCCGACCTGCAGACGGCCCTGCGCGTGGCCAAGAGCGAGTACGACGTGGCGGCGCTGGCGGCGTCCGCGACGCTGGCCGAGGCGTGGGCGTACAAGGGCGACCTGGACATCGCCGCCCAGCGCCTCAACGACGCGACCACCCGCGCGCCGAGCCCGGCCGACCCGAAGGACCTGGCGCCGAGCGCGTCACTACAGTCGGCCGACGCCCCGCCCGCGCCCAAGCGAGTCTATCGTGTGACGCACCGGTACGTGAACGAGGGCGAGCTCGTGCGCGAGATCACCCCCTGCTTCCGCCTGGTCGACGACAGCCGGATCAAGTTGCGGGCGCGCGTGCCCGAGCGGTTCGTCGGTCAGATCAAGGTCGGCCAGCGCGCGACCGCGACCGTCGACGCGTGGCCCGGCGTCGAGTTCGTCGGCCAGGTCACCCGCGTCAACCCGCAGGTCGAGGAGAACAACCGCACCTTCGGGATCGAGATCCTGATCCCCAACGACGACCGGAAGCTCAAGCCCGGGTCGTTTGCCAAGGCGGCGGTCGAGACGCGGACGGACCCGAAGGTCGTCTTCGCACCTAAGTCGGCCGTGATCGTCTTCGCGGGCGTGTCGAAGGTGTTCAAGATCGGGGCCGACGACAAGGCGACCGAGGTGCGCGTGGGCGCCGGCGACCCGCACCCGGACGACCCGAATTTGATCGAAATCACGTCCGGCCTGAAGGGCGACGAGCGCCTGGTTACGTCCGGTGCAACCCGCTTGGCGACGGGGGTGCAGGTGAAGGTCAACGCGACCCCGGCGACGGGCCCGACGTCGCGCCCGGACGGCGGTGAGAAGAAGTAATCGGGCGACCGGACGCCGTCACGCGAGCACGTCTTTGACGATGTGCCCGTGGACGTCGGTCAGACGGAAATCCCGGCCCTGATATCGGTACGTCAACCGCTCATGGTCGAGCCCGAGGCAGTGCAGGATCGTCGCCTGCAGGTCGTGCACGTGCACCGGCTTGTCGACCACGTGGAAGCCCAGGTCGTCCGTCTGGCCGTGCGTGATGCCGGCCTTAAACCCGCCGCCCGCCATCCACATCGTGTACGCGTTGGGGTGGTGGTCGCGCCCCTGACTTCGGCCCAGCGCCGCATTCGTCTCGACCATCGGCGTGCGCCCGAACTCCCCGCCCCAGATCACCAGCGTCTCGTCCAGCATCCCCCGGACCTTGAGGTCCATCACCAGCGCGGCGGCCGCCCGGTCGGTCGCGCCGGCATTCTTCTTCGTATTGCCCGTGACATCAGAATGGGCGTCCCACCCTTCGTGGTAGATGTTGATGAACCGGACGCCCCGCTCGACCATCCGCCGGGCGAGCAGGCACGCCCGCGCGAAGCTCGGCTTGCCCGGGTCGCACCCGTACAGGTCCAGCGTCGCCTTGGATTCGCCCTTGAGGTCCATCAGCTCGGGCGCGCTCGTCTGGAGCTTGAACGCCATCTCGTAAGCGGCCAGGCGCGTCGCGATCTCCGGGTCACCGTCGGCCGCGAGCCGCCGGCGGTTCATCGCGGCGATCAGGTCCAGCGACTCCCGCTGCGTGGCGGCGTCGATCCCATCGGGACTCGACACGTTCAAAATCGGATCCCCGCCGTTGCGGAAGCGCACGCCGGTGTACACGGTCGGCAAAAACCCGCTCGACCAGTTCGCGGCGCCGCCGCTGATGCCGGCGCCCGTCGACATGACGACGAACGCGGGAAGGTTCTCGCTCTCGGCCCCCAGGCCGTACGTCACCCACGACCCCATGCTCGGCCGGCCCGGCTGGCCGAACCCGGTGTTGAAAAACAGCTGCGCCGGCGCGTGGTTGAACTGGTCCGTCTTGCACGACCGGATGATGCACACGTCGTCGACGATCTTCGCGAGGCCGGGCAGCGCCTCGGAAATCTCCGCCCCGCTCTGCCCGTGTTTGGCGAATTTAAACCGCGGCCCCAGCACCGCCGCGTCCGGCCGGATGAACGCGTACCGCTGGCTCCCGTACACGCTCGGCGGCAGCGGCTTGCCCTCCATCTTCGCGAGCTCGGGCTTGTAATCGAACAGATCGAGCTGGCTCGGCGCGCCGGCCATGAACAGGTGAATGACGGCCTTGGCTTTGCCGGGCTCGTGGGGCGACTTGGGCGCCATAACGCCCTTGGCCGACGGTGCCTGTGCTGACGCCGACCGCGCCGCTGTCCCCGTCAGGAGCGACGCGAGCGCGACCTTGCCCACGCCAACGCCGCACTCTTTGAAAAAGTGCCGGCGGGTGGTGCGGAGCAGCGGGTGAATAGGATCGTTGTGCATCTTCATTAACCTCGACAACCCTTTTAGCCGCTGGGCTTGACCGGTGCGCCTGACCCTGTCGCAAACACCGGCACCGTTCTAAGCTGTCATCCCGAGGTACTCCGAGGGATCTGGCCCTGAACCTCGGGGCCTGGACTCTCGAGCTAGATCCTTCGGAGTACCTCAGGATGACGGACCTCGTGCCTCGGAGCACAATCAATCCTTCACCACCGCCTCGTCGAAATTCATCACCACCCGCGCGACGAGCGTCCACGTCGCGCGCTCCACCGCGTCCGCGTCCGTCGCGCCGTCGCCCGCGACCTTCTTCGCCTCCGCGACCGCCAATCCCGACCGCCGCGCCTTGGCGAACGACGCGAGCATCTCGACCTCCTCCGCCGCCGCCGGCCGGACCATGACACGCCTAAAGATCTCGCCCGCCTTCGCCCCGTCATCCCCCGGCGTCTCGGCGGCGATCTTCCCCAGCGCCCGCGCCGCGTCCAAGAACACCTCGTCGTTCATGAGCGACAGCGCCTGCAGCGGCGTGTTCGACACCTCCCGCCGCGCCACGCACACGTCCCCCGCCGGCGCGTCGAACGTGTTGTACAGCGCGAACGGCGCCGTCCGCTTCGCGAACGTGTACAGGCTTCTGCGGAAGCGATCTTCCCCGGTCGACGGCACCCACTTGAGCGGGCCGTACGCGCCCTCGGTCGTCACGCCCGGCACCTGCGGCGGGAACACGCTCGGCCCGCCGATTTTCGTCGACAGCAACCCCGCCGCCTTGAGCATCGCGTCGCGAATGACCTCCGCCTCGGCCCGCACCCGCGGCCCGCGCGACATCAGCACGTTCTGCGGGTCCTTCGCCAGCAACTCCGGCGTCACGCCAGACGACTGCCGGTACGCGCTGCTGGTCACGATCAGCCGGTGAAGCTGCTTCATCGACCACCCGCGGTTCATGAACTCGACCGCGAGCCAGTCCAGCAAATCCTGGTTCGACGGGAGTTCGCCCTGGAAGCCGAAGTCTTCGGTCGTGCGGACGATCCCGCGGCCGAAGAACGTCGCCCACTGGCGATTCACGGTCACGCGCGCGGTGAGCGGGTTTTCCTTCGAGACGAGCCACTTCGCGAACTCCACCCGACTCAACCCCGCTTGCGGCTTCGCGCCGTACGCGGTCAGGAACGTCGGCACCCCCGACTTGACGACCCCCTTCGGCTGCGTGAACTCGCCGCGGTGGTACAGGTGCGTCTGCCGCGCGTGCCCCGCCGGACGCTCGGTCATCACGAGCGTCGTCACCGGCTTGGGCACCGCCGTCCGCACCGCGTCGATCGCCTTGCGCGCCTCGGCCAGTTCCGGCGCGACGTCCAGCCAGTGTTCGAAGATCGCCGACCTCTGCTCGGCGGTCTGATCCTGGGGCGGCGTCGCCATCGCCGTCTCGACCTCGGGCGGCAGCGGCGCGGCGTTCCCGGCCCGCGGGTCCGTGCTCACCCATATCCGGAACCGCCCGATGTCGGCGGCATAGTACTTCTCGAACAGCATCCGCACGTCGATCTCGCGCGCACCCGCGGCCAGCGGCTTGTCGAGCACGAACACCGCGTGGTGCGCCTTGCCCTGCCCGCCGTTGATCGACCACCCGCTCTGCTGGTCGCTGTCGATCGCCTTGGACGCGTCGTTCTTGCCCGCCGCGAAGCTCTGCACGGCCGAGACGAACTTGCCCGCGGCGCCGTTCGCGCTCACGCCGATCTCGCTCAGGAAGAAGTCGCCGTTCGGACCCTCGTAGTGCACCTTGCCCGGCCCGCCCCCCGGCAGGCTCGGGTCCGGCAGCGCCTCGACGCGGACCGCCGTCACACCCGACACGCCCGCCGGCAGCGCGAACGTCATCCGGTACTCGTCGCTCTTGGTGATGTCGCCGCTGACGAACACCGACCCGTCCGGCCGGGCCGTCAGGGTGGGCGCGTTGCTCTGCAGCTTGACCGGCGTCGCCATCACCCACCGGGCCGCCGAGTTCGCCTGCTTCGCCTCCCATGCGGCGAACGCCTTGGCGACGGCGGCCTTGCGCTGCTCCGCTTCGCCTTGCGGGGCGGCCGGCGCGGCCTTCCCGCCCAGGCTGATGCGCGGGCGCACCAGCGTGTGCTTTCCGCCATGGGTCTGTTCGAGTTTCACGACCCACTTCGTTCCCGCCGCCGCGGCGACGGGCTTGTCGAAGTGGAACGTCGCCGTGCGGCTCGTGATCGCCTGCCCGGCGATGCCCCAACCGGTCCTGGGCTTGCCGTCGATCGCGTCGGCGACGTTGAAGTTGTCCTGGGAATGATCCGCCTCGGCGCGCGCCAGTTTGACGCGCCGCGCTGCCGCTTGCGGCTTGGCGACTATCTCGACCGACACCTCCGTCAGCACAAAGTTCCCGTGCGGCGTCCGCCCGGGTCCTGACGAACCATCCTGCAGCGCCTCAACCCTCAACCGATCCACCGTCAGCGCGCGATCCGTCTCGAACTCGATCGTGTAAACGTCCGCGTCCGGCGCTTCCCCGCTGCCGCCACCGATCCGCCAAGAGCCGTCGCCCTGGCACTCGGCCCTTTCGCCCGAGGCGGTCGTCAACTTCCCCCCCGCACTGATCCACTCGGCCTGCGCCAGCGGAAACTTCGACGGCAGTTCCGCCCGCATCGCCTTCGCCTTCGCCGCCGCCTCGGCGCGCTTCGCTTCGATCTCCGGCGTCACCAGCTCCATCACCGGCTCGTCCGCGTTGTCGAGCGCGGCCATAATGCCGAAGTACTCCTCGTGCCGAATCGGATCGTACTTGTGCGTGTGGCACTGGGCGCACGCCACCGTCAGCCCGAGCCATGTCGTGCCCGTCGTTCCGACGCGGTCAACCATCGCGTGAAACCGATACTCCAGCGGGTCGATGCCCCCCTCCTCGTTGATCATCGTGTTGCGGTGGAACCCCGTCGCGACGCGCTGGTCGGCCGTAGCGTTCGGGAGCATGTCGCCGGCGAGTTGCTCGACCGTGAACCGGTCGAACGGCATGTCCGCGTTGATCGCGTTGATCACCCAATCGCGCCACGGCCACATCACGCGCGGGCGATCCTTCTCATACCCGTTCGTGTCCGAGTACCGCGCAAGGTCCAGCCACTTCCGCGCCCATCGCTCGCCGTACTGCGGGCTCGCCAAGAGCCGGTCGACCAGTTTCTCATACGCGTCCGGCGACGCATCCTTCGCGAACGCGTCTGCCTCCGCCGGCGTTGGCGGCAGGCCGATCAGGTCCAGCGACACGCGCCGGATCAGCGCGTGACGCCCGGCCTCCGCGCTTGGCGCGAGTCCTTCCGCTTCGAGCCGCGCCAGCACGAAGGCGTCGATCGCGTTCCGGATCCACTTCCCGTTCTTTACCGTCGGCAATGCCGCCTGCTTTGGCGGGATCCACGCCCAGTGTTCCTGATACTCCGCCCCCTCTTCGACCCACCGTTTCAGCGTCTGCTTCTGCGCCTCAGTCAGCACCCGCTTGGTGCTCGCGGGCGGCATGACGTCGTCTTCATCCGCCGTGAGGATCCGCTTGACCAGTTCGCTCTCGCCCGGCTTGCCCGGGACGACCGAGGCCTTCCCGCTCTCCCCGGCCGCCAGCGCCCCGTCGCGCACGTCGAGCCGCACCCCGCCCTTTCGCGACTTGTCGTCGATCCCGTGACACTTGAAGCAGTGCTGGGAAATGATCGGCCGGACGTCGCGGTTGAAGTCGACCTTCGCCGACGCCACCGGCGGCGCGGCTGCGACCGACCCGCCCGCCATCGCCAGCACGGTCCCCGTCAGCCATCCCGTTCGACCCATCCGCGCCATGCACACTCCCGGCCAAGCGAAGTGAACCGTACCGCCCGTCGCCCGCAACATTCTAATCCGCCACCCACCCCGCCCCAAGTGATACGCCAAGCCGATGCGACTGCTCGCGACAAATCCTGATCTGCTAATGCCGCATGGCTGCGGCACCGGACGGTGCAACCTCTACGGCAGAGTCGAGTGGCCCTCACTTTGCACCTACGGAGACCCGGAGGCGGACATTCCCGCCAGAAAGGTTGCCCCATGTCCTTCAAGAAACCCCTGCTCTTTGCGGTCTGCGCCCCCCTGCTGGCGCTGACCGGGTGCGTGTACGACGAGGCCTACGACCATGATCACCATCGTTACGGCCACCATTGGGACCGTCACGATCACCGCCACTACGACCACCACGACGCCCGTCCCGCCGGCTATCGCGACCGCGACCGCGACGGCGTGCCCGACCGCTGGGAAGGCCGACGCGGCTGGTGAGCAAAAGATGAGACCCGCGGAAGCCAGTTCCGCGGGTCTCTCACTTGGTCTGCTTCACTGAGCCACTATTTGGCGCGGCGGCGCGACAGGCCGACGATCAGCCCGATCACACCCAACCCGATCACCGACGGCTCGGGCACGGGCGACACGGTGACGACCGTGCCGCTACCGTTCCCCAGGTCGAGCACCGGCGTCGTCGGCACCACGACCGGCGCGGCGACGACTTCGGTCGACCCGCCCTGCGCGAACAGCCACGGGTAGAGCGTGTTCCCCGCGTCGGCGTACACGCCGTCCCAGATCGCGTGGTCCGCCCCGGCAACCTCGGTGTACTTCACGTTCCCGCCCGCGCCCGTCAGGGCGTCGACCATCGCCCGCGTCTCGTCGACCGGCACGACCGAGTCGGCCCCGCCGTGAAACGCCCAAACCGGGACGTCCGTCATCGCACCTGCGGCGCGCGGGTCGTACCCGCCGGCGACCGGCACGGCCGCGGCGAACGTGCCCGGCTCCCGGCGGATCGCGTCCCACACGCCCATCCCGCCCATCGAGATGCCCGTCACGTAGACCCGGCTGGTGTCCACGTTCTCGTTCTTCATCGCCTCGTGCACGGCCGACAGCGTCAGGTTCATCGCCTCGGTCGCGTTGGTCCCCCCGGCGAACCACTGATCGGTGTTGATTTGCGGCGCAAGAACGTAGCTGGCGTACCTGCCCGAGTTGGTGTGCGCGAGCAGGTTGCCGGCGCTATTGCCCTGGCTGGCGTTGTCGGTCCCGCGCTCGCCGATACCGTGGAGGTAAACGACCAGCGGCACCTTCTGGCCGGGCGCAACGCGGGCCGGTTCGTACAGACGGTAAGGAAGCGTCGCCCCGCCCAAACTCACGCTACCGGTCGACGATTCGACGGCTGCGGCGCCCTGCGCGACACAAGCAACAACAACAGCCCCCAGCGCGCGGGCGGTGCCCGCCGCCACTCTCGACTTCAAATTCATCAGTGTGCCCTCAGATCTGCGAACAACCGGACGTGCTCCGAGCCGCCCTCCGACAAGCGCCTCAGAGTGGGGCACACCCTATCGGTGGCTAGATATGCCTTCAAGGAAAATCGGGCTGGAAATATCGATTATTCAACTGCGGCGAGCTGAGCAGACTGAGCCGTAGGCACAATTGTCGTCACAGCCGCGCAGGCCGTGTGATTAACCGGATTTACACCCCGCGGGGAAACCGGCACAATGACGCCCTAAAGTCGGCGAACGGCCCCTGACGGCGCGCGGCGATCAGATATCGAGACCACGTGGACGACACTTCGCCTGCACAAACTCGACGCGCGACGCTCCCCGAGCCGATTCCGCCCTACCGGCCCTACGCGCCAGACGGGCGGACGTCGGGCCGGCTTTCCTTCCTACTGATCGTGGTGTGTTTGCTCCTGGGGGCGGCCGTGTCGTGGGGGGTGGCGCAATACCGCGAGCGGGCGCGGCTGGCGGTCCGCAATCGCGACCTGGGGCAGGCTTACACCGTCGTCATGGCCCAACGCGACGACCTCGCGCACTTCATGTCCGCGCCGGACACGAAGACCTTCCGTCTGACTGGCCGCGGGCCCGCCGCGGGTGCAGAGGTGACGATCGCCTGGAACGCCCGCCGGCTGACCGGGTTCGTGCTCGGCGAGCGGGTGCCGCTGCTCGGCGACGATGAGGTGTACCGCGTGTGGGTGCGGGGGGCCGACCGGAAGCTGACTCCGACCGACCGAACCTTCCGTCCCGTCGCGGGGTTGACGTGCGTCGAGTTCCACGTCATCGCGGCGGCCCCGGCGGCGGCGGGGTTTGTGATCGCGGCCGAGCCCGTGACCACGCCCGGGGCGCGCGGACCCGCCGCCATGCCCGCGTCGCCGGTCGGGCCGCCGGTGCTGGAGTCCGAATAGTCCTCCCCCTTGTCCGAGGAGACTTGATATGTCGATCGAGACCGCGACCGAGCCGGGATTCGGGAACGTGCAGCGGCAGATGCGCTCCCTGATGGACCAGATGAAGAAGAACTTCTTCAACTTCTGCCCCTCCGAGACCTGGGAGCCGAGCGTCAACCTCTACGAAATCGAGAACGCCTACGTCGTCTGCGTGGACCTGGCCGGCGTGGACAAGGACAAGATCGACGTGGTCGTCGCCGACGGCCGCCTGCAACTCCGTGGGACGCGCGCCGTCCCGGCGCCCTCAGACCTCGAGGCGGCACTCACGCCAGGAGCAGGCCCGGGCCAAGGCCCCAAGGTTCGCATCCACGTGATGGAGATCGACCACGGCCCGTTCTGCCGCGAGGTGGACGTCCCGGAGAACGTCGACAAGGAACGCATCTCCGCGACCCACCGCAACGGGCTGCTCTGGATCGAGCTGCCCAAGAGCAGTTGAACACCCCAGGCGAGCTTAACAAACCGTCATCCTGAGCGCAGCGAAGGATCTCGCCTCGATCGAAATGGCCTGTTCGGCTTGCCAGGCAGGCCGCCAGGGCGAAGCAAGATCCTTCGCTCCGCTCAGGATGACGGTGAGGCGTTTCGGTAGCCACTTTAAGAACTGACGAGAACATTCATGGCGGAATCACAGGTCATCTCGCGGTCGCCGGAGGCGACGGTCGTGCGGCTCGGGGGCAACGGGCAACAGGTCACGATCCCCACGACGATCCCGATCCTCCCGATCCGAAACGTGGTCGTCTTCCCCGGCACCGTGATGCCGCTGAACGTCGGCCGGCCCAAGAGCAAGGCCCTCCTCGACGAGGTCATGCCAGGCGATAAAACGATCGGCGTCGTGGCGCAGAAGAATTCGGAATCCGAAGACCCGGGCTACCCCGACCTGCACACGGTCGGCGTCGCGGCGTCGATCCTCAAGCTGTTCAAGCTCCCGGACGGGAACCAGTCGATCATCGTGCACGGCCTGACGCGGTTCCGCCTGATGGAGCTGATCCAGGACGCGCCCTTCCTGATGGGACGAATCGAGATCCTCGAAGACTCGAATGACGCGAGCCCGGAGATCGAGGCGCTGGTCGGCTCGGTGCGGCAACAGGCGAACCGGGTGATCGAGTTGTCGCCCAACACGCCCGATGAGGCCGCGCAGGTCCTCAACAGCATCACCCAGCCGTCGGCGCTGGCGGACTTCCTCGCGGCCAACATCCAGGCCGACGCGGCCGAGAAACAGCGCGTCCTCGAAGAGCTCGACGTCGAAAAACGACTGCGCATGGTCGCCACGCACCTGGCGAACCAGCTCGACAAGCTCGAGCTCCAAAACCGCATACAGAGCCAAGTTCGCGAAAACATCGACAAGAGCCAGCGGCGCTACTACCTGCAGGAGCAGATGAAGGCGATCCGCAAGGAGCTGGGCGAGGGCGACGCCGGCGCCGCCAGCGAGGTTGAAAACCTCCGCACGAAGCTCGACGCCGCCAAGCTGCCCGAAAACGTCCGCAAGGAGGCCGACCGCGAGCTGAACCGCCTCGAGAGCATCCCGTCGGCGTCGCCCGAGTACGGCGTGATCCGCACGTGGCTCCAGATCGTCAGCGAGCTCCCGTGGGCAGTCACGACGACCGACAAGCTCGACCTGAAGGAGGCTCGGGCGATCCTGGACCGCGACCACCACGACCTCGACAAGGTCAAGCGGCGGATCATCGAGTACCTGGCCGTCCTCAAGCTCAAACAGCAGACGCGCGCCAAGAGCGCGAAGGCGCCGAAGGCCGAGACGTCGGCCGTGCGCGCGACCGGCTCGCCCGGCGCCGGCGGCGCGGCCGTCGCGGACGCGGGAAAGCCGGCGGTGCCGGACGACCCGAACGTCGTCGACGGCAACCCCGGCGAGGCGAACGTGGGCGGGGCCGGCGCGATCCTGTGCTTCGTCGGCCCGCCGGGCGTCGGCAAGACGTCGCTCGGCAAGTCGATCGCCGAATCGATGGGCCGCAAGTTCATCCGCGTCGCCTTGGGCGGCGTGCGCGACGAGTCGGAGATCCGCGGGCACCGCCGGACGTACATCGGCTCCATGACCGGCCGCCTGATCGCCGAGCTCCGCAAGGCCGGGACGAAGAACCCCGTCATGATGCTCGACGAGATCGACAAGATGAGCAGCGACTTTCGCGGCGACCCCGCCAGCGCGATGCTCGAAGTGCTCGACCCCGCGCAGAACCACACGTTCACCGACCACTACCTCGACGTACCGTTCGACCTGTCCAAGGTGCTCTTCATCGCGACCGCCAATTCGATGGACACCGTCCCCGGCCCGCTGCGCGACCGCATGGAGGTCATCGAGATCCCCGGGTACACCCAGTCGGACAAGCTGAACATCGCCAAGGCCTACCTCGTCCCGCGGCAGCTCGAGGCCAACGGCCTGACCGCCAAACAGGCCAAGTTCCGCGACGACGCACTGCAGACCGTGATCGAGAGTTACACGCGCGAGGCCGGCGTGCGCAACCTCGAGCGGAGCATCGGCTCCGTGATCCGCGGGATCGCCGCCGAAATCGTCTACGGCGACAAGCAGTCCGAGACCGTCGACCCGAAGGACGTCGAGAAGTACCTCGGCCCCCGCCGCTTCGAGCCCGAGCTCGCCAGCCGCACCAGCGTGCCCGGCGTCGCGACCGGCATGGCCTACACGCCCGTCGGCGGCGACATCCTCTTCATCGAGGCCACCCGCATGCCCGGGAAGGGCGCCATCACACTGACCGGGCAGATCGGCGACGTAATGAAGGAGAGCGCGACGGCCGCGTGGTCGCTCGTCCGCTCCCGTGCCCAGAAACTCGGGATCGACCCCAAGCTGCTGGCCGAGTGCGACATCCACATCCACGTCCCCGCCGGCGCGATCCCGAAGGACGGCCCGAGCGCGGGCACCGCGATGTTCACGGCGCTCGCGTCACTCCTGCTCAACCGCCCCGTCCGCCACGACGTCGCCATGACCGGCGAGATCACGCTCCGCGGCCTGGTCCTGCCGATCGGCGGCCTCAAGGAAAAAACCCTCGCCGCCATGCGCGCGGGAATCAAGGAAGTGATCGTTCCCAAGCGAAATCAGAAGGACCTGCCCGACATCCCCGACGAGGTGAAGGCGAATCTGAAGTTCAACTTCGTCGAGAACATCGACCAGGTGCTGGAGGTCGCGCTGGGGGCGAAGGGTGCCAAGGCCGCCAAGGCGGTGAAGCGAACGCCGAAGGCGAAGGCCACGCGCGCTCCGCAAGCCAAGCGGAAGGGGGCCCGGTAGCGAACGACGGCCGGATCAATTCAGTACGTTGACCAGCACGATCACGCCCGCCCCGACCGCCGTCCAGACGGCCCACGAGCCGATGAAGATGACGGGCGCGTTCCCGTCCTCCACGTTGCGCGCGAGGAAAAACCCGGGCGCGAAGAGCACGCGCACCAGCGGGTTGTCGCCGGCGTCTCCGCCGCCCCGAAAGGAGCGGGCGAACATCGCGACGATGACGAGGAAGCCCACGGCGAGGGCGACTGCGACGCCGGCGGCCCAGAGGAAGATGGCAAGCCACATCAGGGTTCTCCGCGACGAGCGGGGATTCTACCGTTCCCGCGACTAGCGGGGATCGCTTTTTCTCCGGGGCTGACGCCGTAAGATCGCCGGCCTATGTCCCGACTGAAGATCCACAGCACCACCGGCGGTCTCGCGTCGACCAACGCGTATCTCATCGCCGACGTCGCGACCAAGCAGGCCGTGTTCTTCGACGCGCCCGACCACACGATGACGCCGCTGATCCAAGTCGCCCGGACCGAGGGGTACGACGTGATCGGCCTGTGGCTGACGCACGCCCACTTCGACCACTTCGCCGACCACGCGGTCGTCACCGACGCGTTCCCGAACGCGAAGGTGCTGCTCCACCCGCTCGACGCGGCCAAGATGCGCAGCCCGACCCTTCAGACGCGGATGTTTCAACTGCCGTTCACCATCCCGGGCCGCGAGGCGGATGCGCCGGTAAACGACGGCGACGTCCTGCGGATCGGCGATACCGAAGTCCGCGCGATCCACACGCCGGGCCACGCGCCCGGGCACGTGATGTACTGGTTCCCCAGCGACGGCGTGCTCGTCGGCGGCGACCTGATCATCTGCGGCGCGGTGGGCCGGACGGATTTCCCGGAGTCGGACGAGGACCAACTGATCGAGAGCATCCGCAAGGTGTACGCGACCTGCCCGGACGAGACGCAGCTCCTGCCCGGGCACTGCGAGGAAACGACGCTCGGCCAAGAGCGGCGGACGAATCGGTACGTGCGCCAGGTGTTGCGGGCGTGACGGGACGTGCCTCACCGAAGTGGGCACGCCGGGGAAATGAAGAGGGCCGCACCACGCCGGTGCGGCCCTCTGCTCTCTCAGCCGTTCGTTGCGAACGCTCACTTCGCCGGGGGCGCGCCAGCGCCGGCGCCGGGGCGACGGCCGCCACCACCCGCACCGCCGGCCGGGGCGTCGGCGAGCGTGAGCTTGACCTCGACCGACTTGCCGGTCTCGACGGTCACCTTCTCGCGGGCCATGCCCTTGCCGCGGGCGCCGGCGAAGACCATGTACTCGCCCGCCGGGACGCCCTTGATCTCGAACTTGCCGGCGTCGTCCGTCTTACCCGACGCGACGGGCGCAGGGCGCTCCCCGCCGCGGCCACCACCGGCGCCAGGCGCGGGCTTCTCGGCGGGCTTCTCGGCGTCGGCCTTCGGGGCCGCCGGGCGCTCGCCGGCCGGGCGCGGCTTCATCACGCGCACGTCCAGCCCGCCGGCCGGCTTGCCTTCCTTATCGACGACGGTGCCGGTGATCGTCCCGCCGTCCGCGGCGACCGCGGGCGCCGACGAGAAGCCGATCATCAGGCCGAAGGCGGCGACCGCGGGGGCCATCCACTTGATCATTCGAGTCATGCGAAACTCCGGTTGGGATTGCGGACCAGTCCGGCCCGAGGCGCGCCGTCCGCCGACATTGGCGGGAAGGGTTGTGGGCAGCGCTCGTGCGACGTGCGTCCGGTCTGTGATACGCTCGACGTGCGGGTTTATTTCGACAGATCGATATTCGCGCCGCCGACTCCCGCTCGAACCGCACCACGCGCCCGCGAGTAGGTCGGTGCCCCTGGCGCGCGCCAAGACTCTCCGGAGGGTTCGGGGTAGGCCCGCCCTGCGGTCGCCGCACGCCGATCACAGGACCCGGCATGGAAGAGCCCGTCAGATCCGCGACCGGGAAATCGTATGGCCGGTCGCCGCGGAGGTGACGTTCGGCCCCCGCCGACGACCTTGACAGCCGGCCCACCGTCCCTAAAATCCTCACTCCAATTCGAGCGGCTGTGGCGGAATTGGCAGACGCGCAAGATTCAGGTTCTTGTACCGCAAGGTGTGCTGGTTCGACTCCAGTCAGCCGCATCAAGAAGACCCCCGGGATGACCTCCCGGGGGTTTTTCGTTTGCCAAACGAACGGGAAAACGAGGACGGAAGGTGGAGGATAGAGGAGGGAGACGGCGCTCCGGCGCCATCCGCCATCCTCCAGCCTCCAGCCTCCAGCCTCCAGCCTCCAGCCTCCATCTGCGCTTCACTCCATCCTCGCTTCACTTCATCCCATGCCGCTTCACCTCCGCGGACTCATCGCCGCCCCTTTCACACCGCTCACCGCCGACGGTGAGCTCAATCTCCCCGCCGTCGCGGCCCAACACGCGTCCCTCCGCGCCCACGACGTCTCGGGGGCGTTCGTCTGCGGCACGGCCGGCGAGTTCTCGTCGCTCACGCCCGACGAGCGCACCGCCCTGGCCGCGCGGTGGCGCGACGTGGCCTCGGCCGACTTCCCGCTGATCGTCAACGTCACGGATAACGCGCAGGCGACCGCGATCCGCCTGGCCGCGCAGGCCAAGCAGATCGGCGCGACCGCCATCGCCTGCATGGCCCCGTGCTATCTGAAGCCGCAGTCGGCCGCCGACGTCGCCGCGTTCGTCGGGCCCGTCGCCGCCGCCGCCGCCCCGCTGCCGTTCTTCTACTATCACTTCCCGGCGATGACGGGCGTACCGATCCCCCTCTACGACGCGCTCGACGCGATCGACGCCCCGACCCTCGCGGGCGCGAAGTTCAGCGGGACGGACCTGTCCGACCTCGCCCGCTGTTTCGACGCGTTCGCCGAACGGCTCGACGTCTTGCTCGGGAACGAAGCCCTCCTGCTCCACGCCCTCGCGCTCGGCGGGCGGGCGTTCGTCGGCGCGACCTTCAACTTCGCCGCCCCGATGTACCGCCGACTGATCGACGCGTTCGACTCCGGCGATTCGGTCGCCGCCCGCGCCGAACAGTCTCACGCCGCCGACCTCTTGAGAATCTGCGAGTCGTTCGGCGGGCTCCGCGCGTGGAAGGCGATCACCGCAGCGACCGGCATCGACCCCGGACCGGTCCGTCCGCCATTACGCCCAATGGGCGCAGACGAGCGCGCCCGACTGTTCGAGGCGCTGGGCCACCGCGGGTTCGCCCGGCCGGTGTGAATCCGTCACACGCGCTCGAGCAATTCTCTAACGTCCGGGTTGAGCCCGAGAAAGTCGTGGTGCCGCCCCACGCCGAACTGGTTGTAGAACCGCGTGCACTCGAAGTTCCGGCACGACTGCGGGCGGTCGTCGTAAATCGCGCACAGCTTCGTCGCGGGGTCGAGGAACTGGCACCGGCCGGTATCGGTGTACGGCAGCACGCGCTCGACTGTGGGCCGGCCGTCGTCACCGATCACGCTAAGCGGGACTGCGAACGGGGCGAAGCGGGCGTACTCGTGCGGTTGCAAAAGGACGGCGAACGCGTGTCCGTTCTGCGTGCAGCAGGCGGCGCGGCACTGCGGACACGGGCTGGCGCCGAGGATGGCGAGGCGGAGGGGCATCACGCGGCCGCTTCGCAGGAGGCTTCGCCGCCCCCGTTGACCTCGTCCGCCGCGTCCGGGGCCGGCCAAACGCCGGGTCCGTCGCCCGCGTACCACGTGTCGAGCACGCGCTTCCAATCTCGCAGCGAGCCGACGTTGATGAACTCGTGCTTGACCTTCGCGGCCTCGGGGTGGAAGCGGGCATACTTGATCCCCATCTTCCGCATCCGCCGGCCCGCGAACGACTCGCCGTGGATCTGCATGGCGATCGCGAAATGCTCTGCGAGGGCGAGGCGCTGTTCGGCGATCGAAGGAGGGTTCAGGGTTAAAGGCTCAGGGTTCGCGGATTGGAGTGCGGGGGCGTCAGCAACGCGTTGCGTTGCAGCCAACAGCTCGGTCGCGTGCCGAAAGATCCACGGGTTCCCGATCGCGCCGCGGGCGATCCAGACGACGTCGACGCCGGTCTCCTTCAGCATGCGCACCGCGTCGTGGGCGGTGAAGACGTCGCCCGAGCCGAGGATCGTGCGGGTCGGGTACCGCTGCTTGATCTGCTTGAGGACCGACCAGTCGGCCCGGCCGGCGTACTTCTGCTCGACCGTGCGCGCGTGCACGCGGACGGCGGCGAGGCCCGTCGACCAGGCGGCCTCGATCACACGGTCGAACGCGTCTTGCGCCTGGGCCGAATCGTCGAACGCCCGGCGAAGGGAGGCCGTGAGCGGGACGTGTGCGGGCACGGCGTCGCGCGCGGCTTTCAGGATCGCCAGCGCGCGGTCCGTATCGAACAGCATGTGCCCGCCGCGGGCCTTGTTTTTGATCTTCTTCACCGGGCACGCGAAGTTCAGGTCGACCACGTCGTACCCGCTGTTGCCGAGGATCGCGGCGGCCCGGGCCATCTCGTCCGGCTCCGACCCGATCACCTGCCCGGCGACCGGGTGATCCTCGTCGTCGATGTCGATCGACTTCTTGAGCCCCTGCCCGCCCGCGAGCATGATCACGTCGAGCAGCGCCTCCGTGACCGCGTACGGGCACCCGCGCCGTCGCGCCACGACCCGCATCGCGCGGTCGGAGTACCCGGCAAGACCTGCCTGGCAGAACGGGACGTGGAGTTGGATGGGGCCAATGCGCATCGAACAGAGTATACGGACCCGGCCGGCGCTTTCCCTCCTTTGCCCCTCGTCGCTGATCTTGGTTCAATGCGTGACATGATTGACGCAGCGACGACACCGGACGACAAGACGGGCCCGACTTCGGGGGGCAGCGGCGCGCTCGTCCGGCACATGGGGCTGTTCTCGCTCGTCGTCTACGGCGTGGGCGACATGGTCGGGGCCGGGATCTACGGCACGGTCGGGGAGGCGGCCGGGGCGCTCGGCAACGCGTGCTGGGTCGCGTTCGCCGTGTCGATGGTCGCGGCCATGCTGACGGGCGTGTCGTACGCGTCGCTCGCCAGTCGGTACCCCAAGGCCGGCGGCGCGGCGTACATCACTCACCGGGCGTACCGGTTCCCGTTCCTCTCGTATATGGTCGGGCTCACCGTGGCCGCCTCGGGCCTAACGTCGATGGCCGCGGGGAGCAACGTGTTCTCCGACAATTTGATGAAGTTCGTCGCGGTCCCGAAGTGGGCGCTCATCGTTGCCTTCCTCGCCGTCCTGGCGGCGATCAACTTCCGCGGGATCAAGGAGTCGATCTGGACGAACCTGCTGTGCACCGGCATGGAGGTCGGCGGGCTCGTGTTCGTGATCATCGTCGGGGCGCGCTTCTGGGGGTCGGTCGATTACACCGAGACGGCCAGCGGCGTCCCGCTGACCAGCGCCGAGGGCATGAAGCTGATCCTCAACGGGACCGCCCTCACGTTCTTCGCGTTCGTCGGTTTCGAGGACATGCTCAACGTGTCCGAAGAGGTCAATGACCCGGTCCGGACGATGCCGCGCGGGCTGATCCTGTCGCTCATCGTCGTCACGGCTCTGTACATCACGATCAGCGTGACGGCCGTCTCAGTCGTGGACTCCCGCCAGCTCAGCGACGCCAAGACGTACGGCGCGCCGCTGGCCCAGGTCACCAACAAGGCCGCCCCGTGGCTCAGCCCGTGGGTGTTCACGGCCATCACGCTCTTCGCGGTCGCCAACACGGCGCTGATCAACTACATCATGGGCTCGCGACTGCTGTACGGGATGGCCCGGCAGGGCCTCGTGCCGGCCGCGCTGGGGCGCGTGCACTCGCGGCGGCGGACCCCGCACGTGGCGATCGGCGTGCTGTTCGTGATCGTGCTGGCGCTCGGGCTGGCCGGGGGGGTCAAGCAACTCGCGTCGGCGACCGCCCTGCTGCTGCTCGCGTGCTTCGTGCTGGTCAACGGCGCGCTGGTCGTGCTCAAGCGACGGCCGGCCGAGCCGCGCGGGGCGTTCGAGATACCCGTGGTGGTGCCCATCCTCGGAATGCTCGTGTGCGCGGGCCTGATCATCGGGCGGCTCCTGACGCGGAACGCGCAGGGACAGTACGAGTGGCAGGCGCCGGCCATCGCGTTGGGGCTCGCAGCCGGAATCGCACTGCTGTACGCCGTGCTCCGGCCGCGAAACATCGACGAGCGGACCCTGTCCGCGGCGGAAGGCGCGGGGGCGTCCGAGGCGCGCCCTTCATAGCCGCCGGCGGAAGCCGCCGGTCGCGTGCGAATGCGGAACGGTTCGCTCGGAGAACGTGATTCTATGGGACTCTTCGACTGGCTTCTGGGCACCGACCCGACGGACAAGTGGCCACTGCAAAACCTCGCGCCGCTCGAATACGACATCGATCACCACCGCCTCTGCGGCATCCGCCTGGGGGCGAAGGTGGACGCGTTCGCCAAACTCGGGCGCGCCGAAGACCGCCCCGCCGCGCGCAAGGGCCGCCTCGTCTACTACACGCGCGGGTTTGAGGTCCACACGGAGCAGGGGCACGTGATGGACGCGTACCTGTACTTCACCGACGACTGGGGGCCCGCCGGCTCTGGCGCACGGCCGTTCGCCGGCAAACTCGCCATCGCCGGGCGCGACGTGCGATGGACCGCCCGCACGACCGAGGCCGAGATCGTCAACACCCTCGGCGAGCCCACCGAGCGCAAGCAGTACGACGACGGCGAAGTCCTGCTGCGCTACATGCGCGGCTCGCTCATGTATGAGGTCACCATCACCGACCGCGGTACGCTCGAGGCGATCGAAGTCACGGCGGAGGAAAAGGTGGAATAGCCCTCCGTTGCATGGGTACCGCCCGTAGGGCGATACCCGTGTCTTACGCCCGGTCTCGCGAAACGCGCTCCCTGCGAGCGCACTGCGTCTTGCCCTGCAGGTCGCGACTAAACTTGGGCATGACACGCGAGGTCAACTTCGACGGCATCGTCGGCCCGACGCACAATTACGCCGGCCTCTCCTTCGGCAACGTCGCCTCCCGACTGTACGGCGGGTCCGTCTCTCACCCGCGCCAGGCCGCGCTCGAAGGGCTCGCGAAGATGCGGTTCTTGGGGGACTTGGGCGTCGCCCAGGCAGTGCTGCCCCCGCAACTCCGACCGGACGTGGAGACGCTCCGACAACTTGGGTTCAACAGCAGTGACGACGCCGCCGTGATCACCAGCGCGGCCCGCGAAGCGCCGGCACTCCTCGCCGCGTGCGCGAGCGCCTCCGCGATGTGGGCCGCGAACA
>DASPKW010000179.1:0-16161 GCA_035627895.1 Tepidisphaeraceae bacterium
CGTCCCACCCGACGAGGCCGGTGACCGCGAACCGCAATGCTCACGCCACTCGTCACGCGATACGAGCCCGCGCGGATCGGCCGACGCGTAAGGAATCCCGCACATCGCCCTTCGGGACATCCCGTCTTCGCCGACGGTGACCCCCGACCCCGCGATTCATCCGGTGCACCGACCCGCCAGACGGGACGGCCGCCCGTGGCCCGCACGCCCCGCGCGTGCCCCGCGGTCGCGCCCCCGCCCACGTGGATCGTCCGCGCCGCGGCCCGGCGAGATACCTCACACGCGTCAGCAGGCGGAGGCCCACACGCGCCCCCAGCGCGGGCCCTGATGCCCGCGGCCCGTCCGCTTCGCGTTCGCACAGTTCGCAATGCCGCACCCGGGGTCGCGCCCGCGGGAATACAATTGAGCCGGAAACGGCTCGCTTCCCAACGGCGCCGCGCGACAGGGATGTCGCGCGTCTGCGGACGGGCACGATGCCCGTCCCTTCAGTGCAGGCCCCTCTGCCCAGGAAGGAGCCAACCATGTTGGTGCTGTCCCGTCAGAAGGACGAGACGATCATTATCGGCGACAACATCGAGATCACCGTCGTCGACATTCGCGGGGACAAGGTGAGACTCGGCGTCTCGGCCCCGAAAGAGATCACCGTCCACCGTAAGGAAGTCTACGAGGCGATCCGTCGCGAGAACCGCGAGGCCGCCCAGGTGAAGCCAGAAGATTTGTCCGGCCTCGGCAAGACCAAGCCGTCGCCGGGCGCGTCCGGCCCGCAACAAGGCCCGCCGCCCGGACAGAAGGGCCCGGACAAGAGATAGCCGCGCACGCCGCGCGGCGCTCCGCGAACTCCCTCAGCGACCGGGTCGACCCACCCGGCGCGAAAGGGGGCGCGGGCGAAGCGGATCTCTCCGACACCCACACACGTCTAAGCTCACGTTTCGTTTTCGCCGCCTTTAGGGCTCCAGGGACGGAGCTCGCCCACCCCGGGGACGTCTCAACGTCGTTAACGCCCCGGCTGCCATCACCAATCATGGAGGATTGTCATGGCCCGCATTAACACCAACGTGTCATCGTTGACCGCGCAGCGCGGCTTGGCCAAGAGCCAGAAGTCGCTCGGCCAGACGCTGCAACGCCTGTCGACCGGCCTGAAGATCAACCGCGGCGCGGACGACCCGGCCGGGCTGATCGCGTCCGAAACCCTGCGGAGCGAGATCTCCGGCCTCCACCAGGCCGTCGACAACTCGTCCCGCGCCAGCAACGTGATCGCGACCGCCGAGGGCGCCCTCCAGGAGGTCGCCACCCTGCTCCTGAACATCAAGGACATGGTCGTCGAGGCCGCCAACACCGGCGCCCTCTCCCCGGACGAGATCGCGGCCAACCAGCTCCAGATCGACTCGGCCGTCGAGTCGATCACCCGCATCTCCAACACGACCACGTTCGCCGGGCTCCACCTGATCAACGGGAGCCTCGACTACGTCACCAGCGGCGTCGACACGAGCGTGATCAAGGCCCTGCACATCCAGCAGGCCAACTTCGGGACCAACGCCAACATCCCGGTCTCGGTCAACGTGATCACGTCCGCCCAGACGGCAGAGCTCCAGTTCCGGACGTCGAGCGTGACGTCCACCGTGACGCTCGAGATCGCCGGCAACGAGGGCGTCGAGACGCTCACGTTCCTCAGCGGCACGGCCGCGTCGGCGATCGCGTACGCGGTCAACCGGATCACCGACGCGACCGGCGTGTCCGCGTCGCTCCTGAACCCGGGCAACGCCGCGTCCGGCCTTACCTTCATGTCGAACGGGTACGGGTCCAAGAGCTACGTCGCCGTCTCGGCCCAGTCCGGCGGCGCGTTCTCGACGACCGACACGACCGGCAACGCCAAGCAGCGGGCGGTCGGGATCGACGCGGTCGCGACGATCAACGGCGCGCTCACGGTCGGCGACGGCCTGAACGTCAAGCTCAACACCACCGGGCTCGACGCCGAGCTCACGCTCGACCGGGACTTCGGCATCGGCCAAACCTCGTTCGCCATCACCGGCGGCGGGGCCCTCTTCCAGCTCGGGGCCAAGGTCACGAGCAACCAGCAGGTCAACGTCTCGATCCAGTCCGTCGCCGCCGCCAAGCTCGGCAACTCGGCCGTCGGGTTCCTGAACGAGGTCGTCACCGGCGGGCGCAACTCGCTCGTCGCCGGGAACATGCGGTCGGCGTCGGAGGTGGTCGAGGAGGCGATCAAGCAGGTCGCGATCCTCCGCGGGCGGCTGGGCGCGTTCGAGAAGAACACGCTCCAGACGAACATCAGCTCGCTGAACGTGGCGGTCGAGAACGTGACCGCCGCCGAGAGCTCGATCCGCGACGCCGACTTCGCCGCCGAGACGGCCGAGCTGACGCGCAACCAGATCCTGTCGCAGGCCGGCACGAGCGTCCTGGCCACCGCGAACTCGACCCCGCAGAACGTGCTGTCGCTGCTGCAGTAACCGCGGCGTCCGCGTTCGCAACGCAAATCGACGACCGCCCGGCGCGCGAGTAAACCTCGCGGGCCGGGCGGTCTCGTTGTTTGAAAGCGGCGGGGGCCGCGTCCAATAAGTATTGCAATCCGCCGGCTCGTCCGATAACCGCGCCGGGCCGGGCTCCACGGGGAATTTTCTTCGCATTTTGACGCGTCGATGGGGGTCGCGCAAGGGGTGCGCGGGCCGATAAGAACCGCGATTGCTTGCGGTTCGGCCGAAACCCGAGTGGGGAACAGGGGTTACGGGGTCGCCCGGACCCTACGCGCGTCAAAGTTTGCGCCGCCCGCGCATCTAAAGTACCCCCCAAAGGCCCGTCGATACCTGAGCGGAACGACGAACTCGCAGCCGGGCAACCGGACGCGGGCGCGTCGCGCGACGAACAGACTTGTGAGAAAGGAGGTCGCGTGATGAACCGCTAGGACGACCACCGGTGAGCTCGCAGGCTCGCCAGGACGTCCACCAGGGCTCGCCGGGGTTTCGTCCCAACCGCCGGCCTTACGGGCCCGGTGCCACCGCCGCCAAAAGTGCGGCACGTGTCGCCGGCCCACAACCAGCCTTTCAAGGGATTGAAGGGCGCGACCGAGCGGACCGCAGATCCGCGAGGCGCGCGCGAGAACGAAGGCGCGAATGTCGCGCCGCACATACCGGGGCCGAGATCCGCACGCCGGCGTACGGCGCGCGGTCCGCAAACCCGGCCCGGCCCACGCGGCGCTGCGCCGTGTCACGGAGAGACATCTGTCATGAGCAGAATTAACACCAACGTCAGCTCGCTGATCGCTCAGCGCGTCTACAACAAGAACAGCCAGAACCTGAACACCAGCCTCGAGCGGCTGAGCACGGGTCTGAAGATCAACAAGGGGTCGGACGATCCGGCCGGCCTGATCGCCAGCGAGAACCTCCGCGCCGAGAAGGTCGGCATCTCGACCGCGATCGACAACGCCGAGCGGGCGAGCAACATCATCGGCACCGCCGAGGGTGGCCTGAACGAGGTCAGCTCGCTCCTGAACGAGCTCCAGGGCCTGGTCGGCCAGGCCGCCAACTCGGGCGGCCTGTCGTCGGAAGAGAAGCAGGCGAACCAGCTCCAGGTCGACTCGATCCTGGGCACGATCAACCGGATCGCCGCGTCGACCAGCTTCCAGGGCAAGAAGCTCCTGAACGGGTCGCTCGACTACACGACGTCGGCCGTGACGTCGACCGCGATCGACAACCTCCGCGTCAACGCCGCCCGCCTCCCGGACGGCTCGACCCAGAGCGTCGTCGTCCAGGTCGTCGCCAGCGCCCAGACCGCCCAGGTCGGGTACACGAACGGCGCGATCGCCGGCAACACCGTGACGATCGAAGTCGCGGGTAACGGCGGCACCGAGCAGCTCTCGTTCGCGTCGGGCACCGCGGTCAGCTCGATCGTGACCGCCGTCAACGCCGTCAAGGACGCGACCGGCGTCTCGGCGACCGTCTCCGGCTCGGACATCCGGTTCGAGTCGACCGAGTTCGGGTCCGCCCAGTTCGTGTCCGTCAAGGCGATCGCCGGCACCTTCGCCACGACCGCCGCCAAGGACACCGGGGCCGACGCGTCGGTCACGATCAACGGGGCCAACGCCACGACCGCCGGCAAGAGCGTCTCCTACCGCTCGTCCAACCTCGACGTCGAGTTCGAGATCGACGACACGTTCAACGTCCCGGGCAACACGACGTTCGGCATCACCGGCGGCGGCGCGACGTTCTCGCTCGGCTCCAAGGTCACCGAGACCGACAAGGCCTCGATCGGCCTCGCGTCCGTCTCGACCGGCAGCCTCGGCGACACCGCCAACGGCTTCCTCTCGTCCCTCGGGTCGGGCGGCGCCAACGCCCTGTCCGGCGACAACCTGACGACCGCCCAGAAGGTCCTCGACAAGGCCGTCAAGCAGGTCAGCCAGCTCCGCGGCCGCCTCGGCGCGTTCCAGAAGTTCACGATCGGTTCGACCGTGAACGCCCTGGGCGTCGCCTACGAGAACGCCAGCGCGGCCGAGAGCGCGATCCGCGACACCGACTTCGCCGAGGAAACGTCGAAGCTCACCCGCGGCCAGATCCTGTCGCAGGCGGCGTCGACCGTCCTGGCCCAGGCGAACTCAAGCCCTCAGTCCGCGTTGGCCCTCCTGCGAGGCTAACGCATATGAGGCTCGTTCGGGACTGACCGGAGGTCGGCCCCGGCGCGTTACTGACAGCTTTTCTCACAAGTCCCCGCCCCCGGCGCGTATTTCGCGCCGGGGGCGGGTTCGTTGTTGAAACGGCGTGCCCCGTTAGGGAGTGCTCCCACTTTTCCGTTGCGGCCGAGCCAGGGTCTTATGTAATATTCCCCCCGTCACATCTGCTCGCCACTCGGTCCGAAGGGAGATCACGCATGTCGCTGCCACGCCCCCCCGCGGTCGTCGCGCTCGTCGGAATCCTGTCGTTCGCCCCGCCCGCCGCCGCGGGAACATTCACCTACCTGACCGACCCGTTTGCGGACCCCGACGTCGCCCCCGGCGGCGCGGTCTTCACCCACGCGATCGACTTCGGCAAGGGCGCCGGCGGCGGCCCGGTCGTCAACGGGCTGCGGTTCAACGGCGACGGCGACGCCAACGGCGGGGCCGGGTTCGCGAACTGGCTGCTGACCGGCGCCGGCGGCAGCGCCGCCGGCATGAAGGCGAACAACCTGCCCGACGAGATCGCCAAGGCGGTGAACGACTTCCGCTACGGCGGGGTGAACGGGCTCTCGTCCGTCACGCTCAAGGGCCTGACCCCCGGCGCGAGCTACGTGACCACGTTCTACAGCCGGTCGTGGGACGTGGTGAACACGCGGAACGTCACGGTCACGGCGTCGGACGACGCCGGGGCGGTGCTCGCGTTCAACCAGGACGGCACGGCCGCCGAGGGCGACCCGTCCCGCCTGACCTACGAGTTCACGGCCACGTCGAACGCGCTGACCCTGAGCTTCCAGGCGGCAAACGCCGGCGACACGTTCCACTATTACGCGATGACCAACCGGGTCACGGCCGGGAGCCCGTTCGCCCGGCGGGTGGTGACCGGGAACGCCGACGCCGGCATCGACGGGACCAAGCAGTACACGCACGCGGTCGACTTCAACGGCCCGGGCGGCGGGCCGGCCCGGTCGATCGACGGGGTGACGTTCGTCCCGGGCGGAATCGCGGGCGACGGCGGGTTCGGGAACGCCTACTCGCTGGCCGGCGCCGCGACCGGGTTCGCGAACGACCCGACCAACGTCGGCGACGCGACCGACGGCCTGGGCGCGATGCTGACCGACTTCGTCTACGGCACCACCAATGGCGCGAACGGCGGGACGTCGTCGCTGACGCTCGACGGGCTCACCCCCGGCGCGACGTACAAGCTGATCCTGTTCGCCAACGGGTTCGGCGACCCGGCCGGGCGGTTCGTCACGCTTTCCGGGAGCGACGGGTCGTTCGTGTTCGACGCGAACGCCGAGGGCGACGGGAACGGGGTCGCCGTCGAATACGAGTACACGGCCGGGGCGACGTCGGAGACGTTCACCTTCGACCCCCACTCGGCGGGGGACAGCTACCACCACTACGCGTTCGCGAACCAGTTCGTCGCGTCGCCCCTGCCCGAACCGGCGGGGATCGCGGTGTTGGCGGGGGCCGCGGCGTTGCTCGGGCGGAGAGGGCGGCGGCGTTAGCCGCGGGCCGTACGGCGACTCGCGCAAAAATTGCCGCAACACGTTATGCACGCGTCGGGTATACTGTCGGGGTCGATGTGGGTGCCGCCGTGGGCGACATTTGTTGGTCCGCCGCACGTGTTTTCCGGTCACTGATCCACATTCCGGTTTGGGGAGAGAGATTCCGATGACGCGTTCTTACTGCGCCCGCGCCGGCTCCGCCTGCGCGCTGGTCCTGCTCGTCGCCGCGGCGGCCGCCACGCCCGCCCGTGCCGCCCTGTCCATCCCGTCGTCCAAGCTGACGTTCAACCCCGCGGGCGGGACGACCGCCGTGATCGGCGCCGGCATCCCCGGCGCCGGCTCGTCCCGGCCGGTCGCCGTCCCCAACGGCTATCAGATCACCGGGGAGTTCCAACTCACCGCGATCTACCAGGCCGGCGTCGCCAACGGCGACATCGACCTGTTCAACGAGTTCCCGGACAACTCGCCCCAGGGTGGCGGGTTCGTCGCCCTCGGCCGGCACATGAACTTTCCCGACTTCGAGCAGTACGTGCTCGAGATCCACCGCGGCGGCGTCCTGGTCTACCGCGACGGGGACGCCGGCACGTTCGACCCCGCCCTGGACTGGACCCTCTCCTACCGCCCGACCTCGAGCGCCCCGGGCGAGGACACGTACGACCACACCGTCCTGGGCGGGACGATCGAGGGCACCGGCGCGAACAGCTTCTTCCGGATCGGGCCGGCCAACCGGTACCGCTCGTTCGGCGACGTGGTCAACACGACCGAGGCGTTCGACAACCGGCTCGTGCAGGTCGACGCGATCGGCTATTTCATCGACCTCGATGCCGGCGACGTCCCGACCTCCGGCACCGCGGCCGTGGCGGTCCCCGAGCCCGCGGGCCTCGCCGCGATCGCGCTGCCAGGGGTCGGCCTGGCGCGACGCCGGCGGCGCTAACGCCCGCACCCACCCGAATCATCCCGCATCGGACGGGCCGGCCGCCGCGGGCGCGCGTCTCGCGCGCCGGCGGTGGCGCGCGCGGGTCCGGGTGGCGCGGACGGGGCCTCGCCCCGCGCGCGCGCGCTAGGCGGGGTGGGTCGGGCGGATTAGCATGACCGGCGCGCATGCGCATCGTACCGATGTCGATCATCTCGTTTTGGCTCGCCGCCCACGCGGCGGGCGGGGCGGAGTTGTCGCTCGACCTCCCGCTCGGGCCCTACTACAAGCCCGGCCGGTACGTCCCCGTGCACGTGCGCGCGACGATCGCCGAGCCGGGCCAGAAGTGGGTCGTCGTCGCCGCCCAGAACGTGACCGACCGAACCGCCATCGGGCTCGGCGCGCTCCGCACGGGCGTGCGCGTGTCGACCGGCCGGCTCGACGCGGTCGTCCCGTGGATGGTCGTCGACTCGCGCGCCGGCCGGCCGCGTTTGTTCGTCGAAGACCGCCCCGAGTCGTTCCTGGGTCCCCAACTCCGCGCGCTGGAGGACAACGAGCGCCTGGTCGCGTGGACGTCGCCCGACGAGCCGGGCGCCCGGCAACTCTTGTCCGGGCCCGATGACGCCGCCCCGGTGATCATCCCGATCCAGCTCGACCCCGCGCGCCCGCTCCCCGGCCACGCGGCCGCGTGGGAGGCGCTCGACCTGCTCGTGCTCGACGCGACCGCCGCCGCGCGCGTCGACCCGGCGCAGGTCGCCGCCCTCGTCGCCGGCGGCGTCACCGTCGCCGTTCGCGGCGGGCCCGCGCCCGCCATGTCCGCCTGGCCGTGGGCGAAGGTCGGCGAATACTCCGTCCTGCGCCACACCCCCGTCGGCCCGATCGGCGGGGGGCCCGCGGGCGAGCTCGGCGCCGACGGCTACCCCGCCGCGTTCCGCCCCGTCCTCTCGTGGGAGCCGGGCTGGCCGTGGGCGTTT
This sequence comes from Tepidisphaeraceae bacterium, assembly GCA_035627895.1. Lineage (GTDB taxonomy): Bacteria > Planctomycetota > Phycisphaerae > Tepidisphaerales > Tepidisphaeraceae > DASPKW01. The sequence goes on from DASPKW010000179.1 coordinate 8,056, forward strand.
CGCCGGCGGCTGATGCTTATTGCGCTGGCGGCGTGCGTCCCGCTGTTGGGGCTGGCGCTGTGGCGCCCACCGCTCACGTGGCTGTGGTCGGCCGGGTACCTCGCGGTCGTCATCACCTTCATGTCCTACTGGTGGGAGGCCCAGCTCCTCGTACAGCAGGCCGGCGGCGAAGTCATCGTCCGCACCGACGGCCTGACCCAGACCGACGGCTGGACCTACCAGACCGCCACCGAGGAGCGCCACGCCACGCTCCGGTGGGTCGACGTCACGCACCCCGTCTTCGCCAGCCGCCGCGGCATGGACTCGACCTGGGTGAACCTGACGTGCGACACCGCCGGCCGGCCGACGCACTTCCACGCCCGCATCCCCCCCCGCGCCAAGCTCGCGTACGTCTCGCGCTCCGTCGGCCCCCGCGCCCCGCAGGCCGCGCCTCAGAAGCCGGTCACCTCACCCCTCGCCGCGTTCGCGCCAGACCTGTACGGCGCCGCCCCCGCCGGCGAACTCCCCGGCTCCGTCACCCCCTCCCCCGCGTACGGCTACCTCGAAGCGAAACAGTGGAACGCCGTCGTCATCGACCGGCGCAGTAACAAGTAGCTCCTCGCGCGCAACTCACCTCCAACGACCAGAACGTACTTAGCGGTCGCACCGAAGGTGCACGTGAGCGCGGCGCACCAGGACGACCGGCCTCGGATCAAGACGACGCGAACGACCGACCCGCGCAACCCACGGAGCAAGCTCCGCGGGCGTTTACGGGCGCTTCATTTACCCAAGGGTCAATAAACCCCCCGCCCGCCCCCCGCACTCACCCCCGACCTCCCTTCACGAGGACCCCATGACCCCCACGCGCCTCTCCCTCCTCCTGACGCTCCTCCTCACCGCCCCCACCCTCGCCGCCGACCCGCCCGGCGTCACTCGCCATCCCGTCGTCTTCACCGGCGGGCACGACACCGACCCCGTCGACCGCGGCCGCCCCGTCGTCCTCATCGCCGCCGCCCTCAACGTCACCCCCGACGTCTTCCGCGACGCCTTTAGCCGCGTCCGCCCCGCCGGCCCCGGCCGCGGCGGCCCCACCGACGCCCAGGCCCGACAGAACAAGGCCGCCCTCATGGCCGCCCTCGGCAAGCACGGCGTCACCAACGACCGACTCGACCAGGTCTCCAACTATTACCGCTACCCGCCCGGCGGCCGCGACCTCTGGAAACACCGCCCCGCGACCGCCGTCGCCCTCGTCAAAGGCAACGCCATCATCGCCTACGAAATCACCGACCCCGGCGCAGGCTACACTACCCCGCCGACGGTGACGATCCCAACCCTCAAGGCCCCGCCCGCCCCGACCGTCAAACTCCACTTCGGCCAGGACCTCGCCACCAACGGCTCCGTCGCGTCGATCGCCAAACCGGCCGCGAAGGAGTAGCACGCCGTAGGGTGGGCACCGCCCACCGCTCCCGCGAAACGCGCGGCTCCCTCTTGTAGCCGCCCCGCTTGCGGGACGCGTCCAACGGCGCACGATCGCGAGACAGACCGCTACACCTACGTACCGTCCCGCCGCCGTCAGACCGGTACGGCCCGCACGTGTACACGCCAATGAAGTTTCTCACCCGCGGCCTTTACGACGGATCATCCCAGGAACTCACAGAAGACTTCGACGTCGTTTGGCGCGCCGCCTGCGACGCCTACGCCGCCCACCTCGAACAACTCCGGCCCGGTCTGCCGCCCGACCTTCGCGCGTTCGCCGACACCACCCTCCACGACGGCGTGGTCCGCGCGGTCGAACGCCCCTCCCCGTCCGAACTCGTCCTCACCGTCGACGCCGCCCGAAACCCCTGGGGCCCGACCGGCGTCTTCCGCCTCCACTTCACCGGCGTCCGCGAATTCGACGGCGCAACCCCCGACCTGGTCGGCGACGAGTGGCTCTACGACGAAGTGCACCCCCACCCCGCCGCCGCCTTCGAGTACCGCGTCCTCTTCTGGAAACACGATTTCCGCGTCGCCGCCGACGACCTTCACGTCCGACAAGTCTGACCTCGCACGCGCCATTACTGCAACGCCTCCATTGCCAACCCATCTATCCTTAGCACCCTCACGCTCCCCGGCTTCAAATTGCACATCACCGCCCACACAAGGTCGCGCCCCGCGTCGTACTGCAACCCCAGATCCACAGAAACCCCGTCCTTTGCGTGCGCAAAAAACTCCGACCCCTCCACCGCCGCCGCCAGCCACCGGTTCTTCGCCACGTCATAGAACGGCACGCGCTGACCCAGGTGGTAGCCGAACATCACCAGCTCCGACTTCGGCAAATACACCGACTCCCGCGCGAACCGCCCCACCGCAATCTCCTCGCGCCCCGCCGGATCGAGTTTGGTCACCGCCCCCGACTTGAGATCCACTGCCCAGATCTGCCCGGAGTGCGCGAAGCCCTTCTCCCCCTTCGTCGTCGTCAGCAATAGCCGCCCGCCGACCACCGTGATCGTCGACCCGTCCGTCACCGGTTTGGGCAGCGCCTCGCCCGTCGTCTTGAGCTCCGCCCACCCGTCGTTTGCCAGCCGCCACACGCCCGCCGGGCCGTTCGAATCGCCGCGAAACGCCCAGCACACCACGCCCTCCGGCGTCGACGCCAGGTAACTCGTGTATTTGCTCCCGTTGAACGGGTTGTTGTCGATCCGCTCGTCCGCGCGCCAGCGCCGCTCGGCCGGGTCGTAGAAGAACGTGTAATTCCCCCGCACGTACGCCAACCGCTTCCGCACCGCGTCGTACGCGTAGGCGTGATAATTGTGATTGCACCACGGCCCACCGTTGAACGCGTGCGGTCCCGGGCCCGTCAGGTCATAGTTGAAATCCAGCGCGAACTGCGGCCGATAGCTGATGCTCCACCGCGCCGCCTTCGTGTCGAAGTGCGCCACGTCATTCCCGAAGTACGAACTGTGCCCGCCACCCAGGTGCAGGAACTGCCCGCCCTCCGCGTCCCACGCCACCGTGCTCCACCCGCCCGGCTGCCGATTCGTCGGCCACTTCGGCGCCTCCACCGCCACCCACTTGTTCACGGGCACACTGGCGTACAGCACCGCCTCCACCTTCGGCAGCGGCGGCGCCACGTCCGCCGAGTACCACGCCGGATCGTACGGCCCCGTGCGGTGCACCACCGTCCCCGCCGGCACGCCAAACTTCGCCGTGCCTTCCTTGTCCACCATGCTCGCATCGACCTCACACACCCACGCCTTCGACCCCTTGTCCGTCCGCCCGCCCTCCGCCTTCGGCCCCCACCACAGCACGCGATCCTGCCCGTCCACCGCCGCCACCGCCGCGTCCGTCGACGAATGCCCCGGCCCCTCCCCCGCCCCGTACCGCCGCACCAGCGCCCACGCATCCCCCGCCACGTCGTACGTCCACACCTCGAACGGCAGCGGCCGATACAACCCCGCCACGTACGCCGTCGACGACGTGTACCCCACGCCCCCCATCAGCACGACCTTCCCACTCTTCGGCAAATGCAGCATCGCGTGCCCGAACCGCGGCGCCGGCCCCACCTTCGGCCGCCGCTCCTCCCACGTCCGCGTCGCACAATCGTAAACCCACGTATCGCCATACAGCGTGTCCAGCCCATCCCCGCCGAACAACACGACCTTCCGCGCCGCCGGGTCGTACACCATCGGCCCCCAAGCCCGCGGCGGCGGCTGAACCTTCCCCTCCAACTGCCGCCACACATTCTCCCCCGTCGAATACACCCAAGTCCCCGCATCCCCCCGCGCCGACAGCACCCCCCCCCCGCCGAACAACACCATCTCCTTGTTCACCGGGTCCGCGCAGATCGAATGCCAGTTCAACCCCTCCCGCTCCGACTTCGTCTCCGCCACCGGCCCCGCCGCCGGTTTCAAATCCGCCCAAGCGCCCTTGGCCACGTCGTACGAAATGGTCCGCCCGCACACGAGCGCATAAAGCTTCCCATCCCACGGCGCCACCCGCCCGTTGTACGCCAGCCGCGCGTGCCGCTGCCACAGCCGCACGTTCCCCGCCTCGTCCTTCATCGAAAAGTACGGCGTCTTAAACCCCGGCGGCGTCACCACCCCGACCCCCGGCCCCCACCCCTCCCCACCCCCCGGCAACTCGTTCGCCCACCGCCCCGCCTCCTCATCAAGCGACACCACGTCATACGCAAACGGCGGCTTCTTCTCGTGCGAAATCGTCCCCCCCACCATCACGAACCGCCCCCGCTCCGCCGACCACACCACCGCAGGCCCCACCCGCGGCCCCACCCCGTCCTCCGCCACCACCCGCCAATCGGTCGCCCCCGCCGCGCCCGAGGAGTAAGCCACGATCAACCACAACACGCCCGCGATGCGCAACGGATCGTTCATTACCCGACGTTAGCCCCGCCGAGCGATTCCGTTGCCGCGCACGCGGCGGGCACCGTTCACGTCCCGCGGGCCCCCACGCGCCGGCAAGATCCTTCGGAGTACCTCAGGATGACGGCAGGCGTTCGCGCTTTCACAATTGACAATTGACCATGAACAATTGACTACTCCACACGCCAATGACCACCATCATCCTCTCCATCGGCGACGAACTCATCCTCGGCCAGACCGTCGACACCAACTCCGCCTGGCTCGCCCAGCGCTGCGCCGCCGTCGGCCTCCGCCCCCTCCGCCACAATACCGTCTCCGACGCACAGGACATGATCGAGCTCGCCATCATGGAGGCCGCCCCTCTCGCCGACGTCCTCCTGATCACCGGCGGCCTCGGCCCCACCGAAGACGACCTGACCCGCAATGCGCTCGCCGCCGTCATGGAGACCGACCTCGCGCTCGACCCCGCAGCCCTCGAGAACGTCGAGCGCTTCTTCAAGCACCTCAACCGCGACATGCCCCCGCGCAACCGCGTCCAGGCCATGATCCCCCGCGGCGCGCAGATGATCGAGAACACCAACGGCACCGCCCCCGGCATCCGCGCCGTCATCACGACCGAGATCGCCGGCCCCGACGACGGCGACGACGCCCTCCTCGAAAACGAGTGCCACGTCTTCATCATGCCCGGCGTCCCCAAGGAGATGCGGGCCATGTTCGACCGCTCCATCCTCCCCGCCATCCGCACCCTCCAACAACAGTCGGACGAGCCCGCGCCCGTCATCCGCTCCCGCACCCTCCACACCTTCGGCCTCGGCGAGTCCGCCGTCGCCGACCTGCTCAAGCCCGCCAACATGATGGACCGCACGCGCAACCCCAGCGTCGGCACCACCGTCTCCGGCGGCGTCGTCTCCCTCCGCCTCAACGCCTACTTCGATTCCGAACAAGAGGCCGACGCCAAGCTCGCCGAGACCGACGCCCTCTGCCGCGCCGCCCTCGGCGATCTGGTCTACGGCTCCGACGAAGACACCCTCCCCGCCGTCGTCTCCCGCCTCCTCAAGCGCCGCACCGACGCCACCGACCCCGAGCCCGGCCTCACCGTCGCCACCGCCGAGTCCTGCACCGGCGGCCTGGTCGCCAAGCTCCTCACCGACGACGCCGGCGCCTCCACCCACTTCCAGTTCGGCTGGGTCACCTACGCCAACCACGCCAAGACCAGCCTCCTCGGCGTCCGCCAGGAAACCCTCGACGCCCACGGTGCCGTCTCCGCCGAGGTCGTCCGCGAGATGTCCGCCGCCGCGCTGCTCCTCGCCTCCGCCGACTACGCCCTGGCCGTCTCCGGCATCGCCGGCCCCGACGGCGGCACCCCCGACAAGCCCGTCGGCACCGTCTGGCTAGCCATCGCCTCCAAACGCCCCCTCCCCTTCCCCTCGTCCTCCCCCGCAACCCAGGACTCCCCCGTCAACGTCTTCACCCGCCGCTTCCAATTCCCCGGCGACCGCGAAATGATCCGCGACCGCTCCGCGAAAACCGCCCTCACCCTCCTCCGCTTCGCGCTCCTCGGAAAGCCCCTCCCGTTCTGACAAAAACCACCCCGAAAGCCCACGGAGCTTGCTCCGTGGGTTGGTTCCCTCGCCGCTGTCACTTAGGCAGTCCCCACCCCTCCCCTGCATCTTTGGCAGGAAAATCCTCCGCTCACCCCAAATCTCCTCCCTCCATAACCCCCTTATCCCAAACGACTTCCACCCCTCCTCTCCCGCCCTCCCCTCCGGCACACCCCTTGTTATTGCACTCCCGCCCGGTTCCGCCGGGCGCGCCGTTTCCCCCGCGCCACGCTGGTTATGGTCAACATCCCGACCCACAACCGCCTCAACGTCCTCCTGGCCCCCGACCAGGACGCCGTCTCCTCGCGCGGAAGCTCCGCCGCCGCCTGGACCGACATGGTCCGCCAACTCCTCGAGCCCCAGGGCGTCAACACCCTCTCCGCCCGCTCCGGCCGCGAGGCCCTCGACCTCATCGGCTCCACCCAGATCCACGTCGCCATCCTCGACCAGACCATGCCCCAGCTCGGCGGCATGCAGGTCATCAAGTTGATGCGCGAGCTCCCCATGGCCCCCCCCGCCATCCTCCTGGCCAACCACCTCACCGACCACCTGCTCCACGAAGCCCTCGGCATGCGCGTCTTCTCCGTCCTCTCCAAGCCCGTCGACCTCAACACCCTCCTCGACGCCTTGGCCCGAGTGATGCGCCGCCACTACGCCTCAAGGTGGCCCCAGGAACCCCCGCACCACTGAAGTGTGCGAACATCGAACATCCAACACTAAACGTCGAACATCCGAACTGAACCCTGAACCCTGATTTCCATCACACGAAGGAGTGAACCCAATGGCGAAGCTGCGTCCGCTCGGAGATAAAATTTTGGTCCGTCGAGTCGAGGCCGAGACCAAGACCAAGTCCGGCATCGTGCTGCCCGACACGGCCAAGGAAAAGCCCCGCCGCGGGAAGATCGTCGCCGTCGGCGACGGCCGCCGCCTCGAGAACGGCGAGCGCGCCCCGTTCTCCGTCAAGAAGGGCGACGAGGTCATCTTCGCCTCCTACGCCGGCACCGAGATCAAGATCGACAACGAAGAGGTCCTCATCCTGTCCGAGGACGACGTGCTGGCCATCGTCGAGTAAATCTCGCCGGTCCAAGCCTTCTTAAGCATTAATTGTTAATCGTTACCCGCGATTAACGATTAACGATTAATTCGTAATAAAAGAACACTCAGGAGATCGAACACATGGCCGCTAAAAAAATCGCATTCGACCAGGAGGCCCGCGAGGCCATCAAGCGCGGGGTGCAGAAGCTCGCCCGCGCGGTCAAGGTCACGCTCGGGCCGTCGGGCCGCAACGTGGTGCTTGAGAAGTCCTTCGGCTCGCCCACCGTCACCAAGGACGGCGTGACCGTCGCCAAGGAGATCGAGCTCGACGACGCCTACGAGAACATGGGCGCCCAGATGGTCAAGGAGGTCGCCAGCAAGACCTCGACCGTCGCCGGCGACGGCACGACCACCGCCACCGTCTACGCCGAGGCCATCTACACCGAGGGCCTCCGCAACGTCACCGCCGGCGCCAACTCGACCCAGATCCAGCGCGGGATCAACCTCGCCGTCGAGGCCATCGTCGCCGAGCTCAAGGCCATGTCGAAGAAGGTCACGTCCTCCAAGGAAGTGGCCCAGGTCGGCACCAGCAGCGCCAACCAGGACAGCCAGATCGGCCAGATGATCGCCGACGCGATGGACAAGGTCGGCAAGGACGGCGTCATCACCGTCGAGGAGGGCAAGAGCCTCGAGACGCGCGTCGAGCTCGTCGAGGGCATGCAGTTCGACAAGGGCTACCTCAGCCCCCACTTCGTCACCGACCCGACGACGATGACCGCCGTCCTCGAGGACGCGTACATCCTGATCCACGAGAAGAAGATCAGCAGCGCCCGGGACCTGGTCCCCATGCTCAGCAAGGTCGCCGAGCAGGGCAAGCCGATCCTCCTGATCGCCGAAGAAGTCGAGGGCGAGGCCCTGGCCACGCTCGTCGTCAACAAGCTCCGCGGCACGATCCGCGTGGTGGCCGTCAAGGCCCCGGGCTTCGGCGACCGCCGCAAGGCCATGCTCGAGGACATCGCGATCCTGACCGGCGGCACCGCGATCTTCGAAGAGCTCGGCATCAAGCTCGAGGGCGTCGAGCTCACGCACCTCGGCCGGGCCAAGAAGATCACCGTCGACAAGGACAACAC
>DASPKW010000180.1:0-34664 GCA_035627895.1 Tepidisphaeraceae bacterium
CATGGTCGTCGCCAGCGTGTAGTGCGCGCCGACCTTGCTGACCTTCACGCCCGCGACCACGTCCCCGTCCCCCGACTGCCGGAAGTGGTACGTGTTGAACCCGAGCTTGGTGCCGACGCTGCCCGCCGCGGTCCGCCCGTATCCGAGCGGTAGCGTGATCACGCCGACCGGCTGGCCCGGCTGCACGAACGCCGCGATCTGGAACGACCGCCCGGCGGCATCCAGCTGGATCACGTCGCCCTGCTTGACGCCCCAGGCGTCCGCGTCCTTCTTGCTGACGATCGCCGCGTTGTCCCAGACCAGCTTCGTGATCGGGTCGTGCGTCTCCTGCATCCAGCCGTTGTTGGCGTACCGGCCGTCGTAGGTGTGACTGTCCGGCACGAACCGTACGAACGGGCCGGACGCCGGCGCGGGCGCCGCGAACGTCGTCGCCGTCAGGGTCGCGCCCGCCACCGCGCCGAACGCCGAGTTCTCGAGCACGCCGGCCTCGAGCGCCTTGCGCCACTGTTTTTCGAAGTCCCCGTCCTTGATCAGTTGTCCCTGCCACGTCCGCCGGACGATCGCCTCGGCCTTGGTCTCCTTCTCGCCGGCCGCGATCGCCAGCACCTCGACGGCGGTCTTCCCGCCGAACAGCGGCTCGATCAGCGGCTGGACGACGTTGGCCGACCCGTCCCAGGCCCTGGCGTCGCCCCACGCCTCGAGGTAGTGCGCCATCGGCAGGTGCCACTTGCATAGCCGCGACGTCTCGTCCTCGTACAGGCTGAGGTGGATCGTGACCGGCACCGACTTGAGGATGCTCGGGTCCTTGTCGCCGGCGTCGTAGAAGTGCAGGTCCATCGGCGCGTCGTACGCCGGGTTGCCGCCGAGGATCAGCAGCACCTCGACCTGCTTGCTGGTGATCGCCTTGGCCAGGGCCGCGATCGCCTCGAGGTGCGTCGGCCGGTCGCCGGCCGGGTCTTCGAGGAGCTGCACGGTCGTCCCGACCGCGCCGATCTGCTGGTTGACCGCGTGGGCGATCGCGTGCACGACCGGTGCCGCAGCGGGCCCCGCCGCCATCACGCCCGCCTTGCCGGCCTTCTTCAGGTCCGCCCCGGCGCGCTGCGCCCAGGCCGTTTCGCCCGCCGACAGATTCGCGGCGGTCCCGGCGTTCCCAACGCCCGCCGCCGTCGCGACGGCCTGCGCCAGCGCGAACAACTTGTCCGGCGTGACCGGCAGCCGCTCGTCGGCGACCGACCCGGTCACCGAGAACGTCGTCTCGGCGACGTACACCCTGCTCATCTCGCCCTTGTCCCCGCTCCGCCGCAATTCCGCCCAATCCGCCGCGTAGCGCGTGTGGATCGGGTGGAAGTAGAGGAAGTCTTCGTCGAGGGCGACGACGACCTTGGCCTTGGTCAGGTCGAGCTTCGTGCGGTAGGCCTTGCCGAACGCGAGCCGCGACCCGGCCAGCGCGTTGTCGCGCGAGACCGGCTCGTACTCGTACCACTTGGCCTGCGGGTACGCCGCCTGGAACCGCTTGCGCATCTCGGCCGCGCTCGGGCCCGACATCGGCTCGGCCAGCACGGCCACGTTCGCGCCCGCGCCCTTGGCGCGCCCGAACGCCGCCACCGCGGCTTCCCCGAACGCCGCCCAGTCGGACTGCTTGCCCGCGGCATCACGGGTCCGGTCGACGACCGAGCGGCTGCGCTCTGGGTCGTACATCGACAGGATGCTCGCCTGAGCGAACGCGTCGGCGGCGCCGAACTTGTCCTTCACCGCCCACGACATCGGGTGGGTGGGGTTGCCCTCGATCTTGATCGGCCGGCCGTCGAACGACGCGACCAGCAGCGGGTGCGCCACGCCCCCGACCTCCATCGCGGTCGCGTAATGCTCGACCTCCCCGGGCGTATGATTGCCCTGGCTGGTCGTGTGCGGCGCGAGCTTCTCCTTGGGCCACCGCCGGCACCCGCCGGTCAGGCCGAGCCCCGCCAGCGCCATCGAGGCGCCCATGATCTTGAGCAGCTTCCGCCGCGACGTCGAGACGAGTTCCGTCGGGTTGTAGTTCGGGAACTCCTGCTCGATCAGCGCGCGAACCTCCGGCGTCTCCGCCAGCTGGTTCAGGCTCCGCCAATACATAACGCCGGTCTGGTGATGTTCTACCTGTGACACGTGTAGCAGCTCGTCATGTAAGGGATGTCGCGGGTGCCGAACTCCGCCTTCAACTTCAGACCCACTTTTAACTGGGCTTTAGCCTTGTCCCTCTCGCCTTCCGCGTACGGATGGTCGACCGGCGTCCAACCCATGTTCGTGATCTGGTCCAGCGGCCGCAGGTGCTTCTCCGGCTCGCGGTGGCAGTCCAGGCACCAGCCCATCGACAGCGGCTGATCCTGGTAGACCTTGTCCATCTGGTCGATGCGCCCGTGGCACGACACGCACCCGACCCCGCGGTTCACGTGCGCCGCGTGGTTGAAGAACGCGTAGTCCGGCAGGTCGTGCACCTTCACCCACTGCACCGGCGTCCCCGTCTTCCAACTGTCGTGCACCGGCTTGAGCAGGGGGTTGGCGGCGTCCTGGCCGCCCGCCTTGACGATCGCGCGGATGCCGCCCGTACCCGGCTTCACCTTGCCCGCATTGTCCACGTCCGCGGGCCGGTGGCAGTTGATGCACGTCTGCGTCGCCGGGATCGCGGCGAACGCCGCGCTCTCGACCGTCGTGTGGCAGTACCGGCAGTCCATGCCCAGCTTGCCGACGTGCACCGCGTGGCTGTACGGCACCGGCTGTTCCGGCGCGTAGTTCACGGCCGTCGTCTTGGGCGACGCGCCGAGCACGAACAGCGTCGGCGCGTAGAACAACCCGCCGGCGACCGCGACCGCGATCACCGGAAGGGCGTAGTTCACCCACCGCGGGAAGGAAAAGCGTTTCGTCGGAGGAGTAGGTGCAGCTTCAGACATAGGAGGTGCTCGAAGCCGTGCGTCGTGCGACGGTCCCGCGCGGAATTTCGGACGTCACGCCTGCGGGTTTCGTATCACCGGCCGGTTCGCGTCCGGAACCATCTAAGCGCCCGACAGTATTGAGTTTGGTCGACGAGATTCAATCATCGATCGATGTGGCATTTCGCCGCATACGCGTCCGTGCGCCGACGCGTGCGAAGCACCGATGTACCCACACGCCCGCGCCGCCGCAACCCCCGTAACGCGCCCGCAACAGCTAATTCAGTTGAGACTTGGGCGCAATCGGCTTCACTCACGAAGGTAGTTCCGACTTTTAGTCGCCGGGCTTGCCCGGCGCGTCTCGCGGCGCTCGAAGTCGGTCGATCGTCGTGCGGCAAAGTGCCACAGCTTTGAGCACGTCACGCCGGGAGCGCGATCCTCGGTCGGCCGCCAGCACTCGCTTCGCGGCGTCGCGGCAAGCGCCTCACGACGTGGCGCTGAAGGAAGTGCGTTACTTTCCCCCGCCAAGGTACGCCTTCACCTTCGCGCGCTCCTGCGTCGTGAACTTCCACGTCCCGCCGACATACTCCAGCAACCCGTACCCGTCGAAGCTCGTCGACAGCCGCATCACCGGCGTCTCCACGCTCTGCTCGCGCGCCGCCCCGCCCTCACTCCACCGCACCGTCGTCCGCTCGGCCATCAACTCGCCCGCCGACGGCCCGGCCACCCACCCGCCCGGCGCCAACTGGCTGACCTCGACCACGAACGGCTCGTACCCGCTCTTCTGCGACCGCACCTCGACCGGCCCGATCGCCTTATCCCCCCGGTTCACCACCGCCCACCCCGCCTGTTGCTGACACCCGCCAGCCAACAGCAGCATCCCGACCAACCCGATAACGCAACGCGTGTGTGTTCCCATGCGCGCGGATCATACCGACCCCGCCCGAATCGCGCAACTGCGAGCCCCCGACGATTCGCACGACCGGCGCCCCACTATAAATGACGTACTTAGCGGTCACATCGAAGGTGCACGTGAGCGCTTGGACGGAAGTCTGCGTTCGAAGCCCCGCCGCGCGACCGGTGGGCAGTGCCCACGCTACCGGGCGCACGGCGGTCCCTGCGCCTACTCCAACGGCGGATACTTCCCCAACTTCCTCTGCAAGCTCCGCCGATGAATCCCGAGTCGTCGCGCCGCGAGCGAGATGTTCCCGTCGCAGTCCGTCAGCACCCGCTGGATGTGCTCCCACTCCACCCGCGCCAGCGACGGCGTCGTCTCGAGCTCCGCCCCCTCCTCTGACCCTTCCGTGTCGAACGCCGCCAGAATCTGGTCCGCGTCGAGCGGCTTCATGAGATAGTTGATCGCCCCCTTGCGCACCGCCTCGACCGCCGTCGCGATGCTCCCGTACCCCGTCAGCACGACCACCTGAATCCCCGGCAGCCGCACCGTCAAATCCGAGACCAAATCCAACCCGGACTTCCCCCCCGGCATCTTCAAGTCCACGACCGCCGCCCCCGGCTTGACGCGCGCCGCCACCTCGATCGCCTCGTCGACCGTCCCCGCCCCGTGCGCCTCGTGCCCGCGCGCCGCGATCGCCCGCATCAGCCGCGTCCGAAACGCGACGTCGTCATCGACGACAAGCACTTTCAAGCCATTCTTCATACCACGATCCGTACGAGCGATCTGCTCACTCGGCGGACGCCCGTCGCGGCCGCTCACGTGGATTGTAGTGCCTGCGCCGCCTCCGCCCTAACCCGTTCAGCCATCTGTTCCAAAAAGGCCCACCCGGGGAGGAAGTTCGCGTCGGAACTCTCGCCCTGTACGACTGCCGCCTCGCTCCCCGCGCGGCAGACCCAGAAGTAGCCGTTTTCCATCCGCAGACTACCGACCGCGCGCCACGGCACGACCACGCCGCGGCCGTTCGCTAGCCCCGCCGGCGTCAGCCGCGCCCCGCGCACCCACTGGACCTCTTCCCCCGCCCGTACCCGCTCCAACAGAATGTTCGCCACCCCCTGGGCAACAATCATCGCGATCTGCTTGACGCGCGTGGCCTGGCCGGTCGACCCGATCACGCGGAACTTGTCGTCGTCGGCCATCGTGATCAGGAATCCGTCCTCGGCCAACAGTTTGAGCTTGTAGTGCGTCTTCGACACCACCTTGTGCTTCACCCGCACGGCGTCGAACGTGATCTCGACCAATTCCGTATACGGGACCTCGATCGATCGCCCGCCGCTTTCTTCAACCAACCCTCGCTCGTACACGAGATATGCCGTGCGCGCGGCGATCAGCTTGACTATGCCGAACACGAGCACTGCCACCGTCGTGATGCCACCGAAAATCCCCGCCACCGGGCCCGATTGCCCGCCGAAGATCGTTCCGACTGCAGACAGCAGCGCGACTACGCCCCCAGTGATCAATATACCCACCGCCTCCTTTTGCGAATGCCGCCGCTCCAGTACTAACGCCCCGAGCCTCGGATGTTCCGCTGTCTTCTCCCGCTTTTCCATACCGTGCTCCCTGTGAACGTACCCCCCGCGCCCGCCCCGGCTTGGACTTCTCACCGCCGCGCGTCACCGCGCCAGCTCGAGCGACCGGCGAATGATCGCGGGTCAGATCGGCGATTTCAAGATTCGCTCGTCTTTACGATTGCCGGATTGGACGGTTGGTCAGCGCCATCCCCTCCCGATTTCGCAGCCGGCACGGGCTTCCCCGCCGGCACTTCAAGCGTCGCCGTCGTCCCCTCGCCCAGTTTCGACTCCAGCCCGAACCGCCCCCCGCACCGCTCGGCCACCAGCCTGACGAGAAACAACCCCAGCCCCATCCCCTTCCCCGGCTCCTTGGTCGTATAAAACGGCTCCCCCGCGCGGCGCACTTCTTCCTCCGTCATCCCCGTCCCCCGGTCCTGCACCGCGAAGCTAATCCACCCATCGTCCCGCGCGATCGCCAGCGTCACGCCCGTCCCGTTCGGCGACGCGTCGAACGCGTTCCGCAGCAGCACCAGCAGGGCCTGTTCGACGGCCCGCGCCGACGCCGCCACCACCCCCTCGCGCTCGCCCTGCACGTACAGCCGCTTCGCCTCTTCCGGCCGCACCTCGCCGCGCAGGTACTCCACCACTTCGCTGACCGCCGCCGACCCCCGGTTCGCCGCGTCCGCGATCCCGACGCGCATCCGCTGCAAAATCACCCGGCACCGGTCCACCTCCTGCCGGATGAGCTGCGCGTCCTCGCGGACGACCGCGTCCCCGCCCGCCGCCACCTCCAATTCCTTCGCCACCACCGCGATCGTCCCCAGCGGCGTGTTCAGCTCGTGCGCCGCGCCCGCCGCGAGCGTCGTCAAGCTCGCCAGCCGCTCGCTCCGCGCGGCCTGTTCGCGCGCCTCGCGCAGCTCGATTTCCCGCTGGCGCAACGACGTCTCGATCCGCCCGATGAACACCGCGATCAGCACGCACACGAGCACCAGCGCCAGCCAGTGCCCCGACCCCTCCACCCAGAACGGCGCCACGCTCAGGTCCAGCGGCACGTGCCACTTGAACATCAGCCCGTAACACGTCGCCGCCAGCGCGACGATCACCCACGTCCACCCCACCCCGATCGCGATCACCGCCATCGCCACGTGCACCAGGTACAGCACCGAGAACGGATTTCGTGGCCCGCCCGTCAGATACAGCAGCGCCGTCAGCGCCAGCACGTCCTCGACCAGCACCGCCCGGACGAGCCACTCCGGCGGCCGCGGCCACCCCCACCGGCGGTTCATCACCAGCCCCGCGTTCGAGACGGCCGTGAACCCGATCACGATCCCGATCGGCACCAGCGGAAGCTTGATCCCCAGCGGCCCCGCCGCCACGAGAGTCGCCGCCACCTGCCCGATGACCGCGAGCCAACGCAACCGCGCCAAGGCGGCCAACGCGATCTGCGGGTCGTCCTCGGCAGGGGGGTGAACGGGCGGGGCAAGAACGGCTGAGGCGCGGTCGGTCTCCACGGGGCTCCGAAAAAGTCCGTCAGCCGGACGGGCCGCGCGACAACCTGTCGCGAGCTCGTCCGGCTGGCGGATTGTAATCGGATGTTCGCCGCCCGGCATTTACCGCGGCTCTTCGTACCGCTCCGGATCGTCGGTCGCGCCTTGGCGGTCGCACACCATCGCCATGCCGCTCGGCCACTGGGTCACGAAGAAGATGAACGCGACCGCGCCGGCGAACAAGTTCGGCAGCATCGTCCCGGTTTGCAGGCACGCGTACAACGCGAGCATCCCGCCGCCGACGGCCGTGATCCAAGTGACGAGCATCCCTGTCAGGTAGGTCTTCGGGGCCACGCATTCCCCGTCGTAATACCCGCGGAACAACCGGCTCCGCAGGAAGATCGACGCAGGGATCGTGACGATCATCGTCGCCAGCACCCCGATGAACCACTTCCAGCCGTCGTCAATGCTCACGGCCGGCGTGCGGTCCGCGAACTGCCAGATGACCGCCAGGAACGCGACCGCCGGGATCGCCATCAAGATGAACCACGCGCCCCACGCGTACTTGAGCGCCGTCTGCGGCGTCATCGATGACGTCTCGCGCTCACGGGTGACCGTTTCAGACGATTGGGTGATCAGCGTAGCCAAGGGAACCTCCGGTTCGATGTCGAAGTTGCTTGTCCGCTGTTCCCCCTAACAAGTCGCGTTCCACACGTAGCCTACGGCTTCACCAATGTCGCCAACAACTGAAAATCCGGCAACTTGCGCAGGTTTCGGTGATCGTGCACCCGTGGCGTGCCGCTCACGCGCCGCGCCTCACGGTAGTTTCACCACCGAGCGCCAGCCCGCGCTTGCTGGCTCGCGGAAGGCCACCGTCACCTCGCCCGCGCCCTTGAATACCTCCGCCGGCACCGTAGCGCTCAACCAAACTACGCGCAACGGCGGTTTCTGATACCCGTGCGAAACGAGCTCTTTGCGCACGTTCGCCGGGATCTCCTCAGGCTCGGCCCTCGCGACGGAAATCACCCGCGTCGGCGCGAGCTCGATCGAATACCGGTCCGCGGCCGCGTCGGACTCGACCGCCCACACGATCAGCGACAGCGTCGTGCCGTCCGCGCCCTTCTTCACGTCCGCCAACTGCACGCGGCGGTCCTCCGAGATCACCGGCCGGTGCGTCACGAGCAGCATCGGGCTTCCCGCGCGCCGCAGCGTGAGTTCGTCCAGCCACGCCCCGGTTTGGTCCGGCACGATCCGCGGCGGGTTTTCCCCGGGCCGGCTCAGCGGGGCCATGAACGCGATCCGCTTGTTCACCGGGTCCGGCATCGACATCCGCCCGGCGTTCGGGTCGAGCTTCTTCTTGAACAAGATCACCGCCCCGGGAATGCTGATCGCCAGGAAGATCGAGAGGAAGATCAGGTTGTTGCGCGTCTCGCGGGTCATCGGGCGCATTGTAGGGGAAGACGCGCGCAGGGAAGCACCGCGCGTCCGACCCCAAGGACGGCAGGGCCGCTTCAGCAGTCCTGTTCTCGGGCGCGCCACGAAAACTCCAACTCACGCAAACCTTCCGCGCCGATGTCGTGTCAGTCCGCTTACACGGGACTCGCGGCGCGCCCGCGCACGTCTCTCACGTCTCATCAAAAGCCTCGCGCGACCGGAACGACGGGGCCGTTCCGCGCGCTCATCACGTCGCCCCGACCAGAGGACCCCGCACCATGAGAGTCGCCCTTTTCGCCGTCGTCGGCCTCGCGTTCGCCTGCTCCGGTTGCCTTGGCGGCGCTTCCACGCCACCTCCCAAACCTGAGGCGGCCGTCACCGTCAGCAACAAGGACTACAAGGTCGACCGACTCTTCACCGACGACCAGAAGAACTCGATCTACCGCTTCTACGACCAGGGCAACACGATCTACTACCTCACGCACCCGGGTGGCGAGAGTCGCGTGATCGCCATCGTCGAACCGCCTCCGGAAACGTCCAGCGGTGGTGGCGGCGACTTCATGACCACCTCCTCCTATTGCCCCCCCGGCAGCCACGGCGGCCACAAGGGCGGTGGCGGAAAGGGCAGTGGTGGCGGCGGCAAGTCGGGCGGCGGCAGCAGCGGCGGTGGCGGTAAAGGTGGCGGAAGCAGTGGAGGTGGCGGCGGCGGAAAGCGATAGCCGCCTCGGCCACCAACCCTTATTAGCCGCCGGCGGAAGCCGTCGGTAGTGTGGGTCGCACGGACGCCTTTCACGCCGGGGCAAAGTGTACGGGCTTTGCCCGAAGCGCCGCCCCGGATCTGGTCGCGCACCACCCCCTCCACGCCCCACTTTACATTTCCCCCCACCCCCGTAGAATGTCCGCCCCTTCTGGCAGCAGGGATTTGCTGCCGGTCCGAACCGATTGCGGCCACCCGATTTGCGTGGCCACCCGAGGAGATAAACGACCGTGGCCCATTCACTGTCCGCCAAGAAGCGCGTCCGTCAGAGCGAGAAGCGCCGCGCCCGCAACCGCGCCCGTAAGACCCTGATCCGCGACGAGGTCAAGGCCTTCACCGCCGCCATCACCACCGGCGACGTCAAGAAGGCCGAAGAGCTCCTCCCGAAGGTCGCCCAGCGGCTCGACCGCACGGCCGCCAAGAACACGATCCACAAGAACGCCGCCGCCCGCAAGCGCAGCCGCCTGGCGAAGAAGCTCAACGCCCTGAAGGCCGGCCGGATCGGCCCCAAGGCCGCCGCCGCCGCCAGTAAGGGCAAGAAGGCCGCCAAGGGTACCAAGGCCGCGACCGCCTAATCGCGGCCTCTCATTACGCCGTGCCCCGGACAGTTTTCCCCGGCACCCGGCATTAGGCATCCGTCCCCGCGCGCGGCAGGGGGGTCGCAAGACCCCCGCCCACCGGAGACGATGCGTCATGCCGGGTGCCGGTCTGCGTTTGTACACGTACACGTACATCCTCAATCGCACCCCGCACGCCGGGTGCGGAGCCTCAAGCGACGCCCCGGGTCGAACGCCGAAATGCGCTCGCCCCCCGACCCTTCGGAGCCTCCCATGGCCGAATCCTCCGTGATGGAAAAGATCGTCTCCCTCTGCAAGCGCCGCGGGTTCGTCTACCCCGCCTCGGAGATCTACGGCGGCTTGAACGGCTTCTGGGATTACGGTCCGCTCGGCGTCCTGCTCAAAAACAACATCCGCGACTGGTGGTGGCGGAACATGGTCGAGTGCCCGCCGATCGGCCCCGACGGGC
Source organism: Tepidisphaeraceae bacterium (assembly GCA_035627895.1). Lineage (GTDB taxonomy): Bacteria > Planctomycetota > Phycisphaerae > Tepidisphaerales > Tepidisphaeraceae > DASPKW01. The sequence goes on from DASPKW010000180.1 coordinate 10,077, forward strand.
ACCCCGTCGACATGGTCGGGCTCGACTCGGCCATCATCCAGAACCCCAAGACCTGGGTCGCCTCCGGTCACGTAGGGGGGTTCAGCGACCCAATGGTCGACGACCGCGAGACCAAGCAGCGGTACCGCGCCGATCACCTGCTCACCGCACCTGCGCGCGTCACGCGCAAGAGCGGCCAGGTCGATGATCTCGGCGTGTTTGCTGTCCTGTCGGGCGACGACGCCGTCGCCAACTTCGTCAAGCGCGTCGACAAGCTCGCCCGCAAGTCCGGCGGCGGCGAGGTCGTCGAGCCCGCGTACACCGACTTCGTCCCGTACACCAAGCTCTCGCCCGAGCAGCAGCAGAAGGTCACCGGCCCCGACGCCACCGCACCCGGCACGCTCACCGAGCCGCGCGACTTCAACCTGATGTTCCAGACCTACGTCGGCGCCCTCCAGAGCGACGATTCCAAGGCGTACCTCCGCCCCGAGACCGCCCAGGGCCAGTTCCTCAACTTCAAGAACATCGTCGACACGACCCGCGTGAAGATGCCGTTCGGCGTCGCGCAGATCGGCAAGTCCTTTCGCAACGAGGTCACCCCCCGCAACTTCATCTTCCGCTCGCGCGAGTTCGAGCAGATGGAGATGGAATGGTTCTGCCAGCCGGATGACGCGCTGAAGTGGTACGAGTTCTGGCGCGCCGAGCGCATGAAGTGGTGGCTGACCCTGGGGATTAAGCCGGAGAACTTGATCTTCCGCGATCACGATCCGAAGGAACTCGCGTTCTATTCCAAGGCCACCGTCGACATCGAGTACAAGTACCCCTTCACCGCCCCCGAGTTCGGCGAGCTCGAGGGCATCGCCCACCGCGGCGACTACGACCTCACTCAGCACTCCAAGCACTCGGGCCTGAAGCTCGATTACTTCGACCAGGAGCTACAGCTCAAGCTGAAGGAGCAGGGGGCCTCGCCCGAGGAGATCAAGGCCAGGAGCCGGTACATCCCCAACGTGATCGAGCCCGCCAGCGGCCTGACGCGCGCGGTGCTCGTGCTCCTGTGCGAGGCGTACCGCCACGTTCCGAACCGGCAGGGGACTGAAGAGATGCTGTCGTTCAAGCCCCAATTCGCGCCGATCAAAGCCGGCGTGTTCCCCCTGGTGAACAAGGACGGCATGCCCGAGGTCGCCGAAAAGCTCTACCTCGACCTCCGCAAGAAGTTCACGTGCGAGTATGACGCCAAGCAGGCGATCGGCCGCCGCTACGCGCGGATGGACGAGATCGGCACCCCCTTCGCTGTCACAGTCGATAGCCAGACCCTCCAGGACCAAACCGTCACGCTCCGGGAGCGCGACTCGATGGCCCAGGAGCGCGTCGCCCTCGATAAGGTGTCCGCTTACCTCTCCGACAAGCTCGGCGCGTAGCGATCACCCGCGCTCGACACGCTGTTCAGAGAACATCCACCCATGGGTGGGTCTTCTCCATTGCGCAATCCCGAATTGCCGCACCCCACAACGCAATTTTGCCCGTCTCGCAATCGTTACTCTTGGAGGGGAAGCAGAGGTACGCGCCGCCGATCGATCACCCACAGTCGCGCTCCCTCCGGAGAACCCGTTTGTAAGCCCCGTGTAACGATCGAAAAGAATCCGAGGATTTTTGCAAGCGAAACCCCACCTCGGACGTCCTATGAATGAGTAGTTCTCCTGACAGGGGGGCTCGATCGATCGACGATGGCCGTCGGCCGATCCACGTCTGGGTGTCCGCACGTGAGAGTTCCATGACCGCGACGACTGCGAGCCAGGGACGCGTCAGCAAGCCCGTCCCCGGGTTTGCGCCCTCCCGACCCGAAGGCGCTGACAGGGGGGTTCAACACCCCCTGACGATCCCGTTCGACATCGGCCCATCGTCCATCCACCACGTCAACGGCCATAAGCAGCTCGACATTCTCGCCCTCGAGCCGTTCTACGGCGGGCCCCGCCGGGCCATGCTCGACGCGATCGCCCGGTGCAGCCGCCACCGCTGGACGATCCTCAAACTCCCGCCGCGCAAGATCGAGCGGCGCCTGCTCGTCTCGGCGACGTGGTTCGCCGAGCAGCTCGCCCGCCGCGAGGTCGGCAAAGTCGACCTGCTCTTCGCCAGCGAGGCGCTGAACCTCGCCGACTTCTTCCGGCTAACCCCGGCGTACGCCGGCACGCCCGCGGTCGTCTATTTCCACGACACCCAGATCCCCGGCCCCGACGCCTACCGCCTCGACACGCCGACCGACCTCGCCAACCTCAACAGCGCGATGGCCGCGTCGGAAATCTGGTTCAACTCGCTCTACAACCTGCGCACGTTTTTGAGCAGGGCGTCCGCACTGGTCGCCCGGCACCGCGAACTCCAGTCGCGGAGCCCCCTGCCCGTCTTAACAGGCAAGGCGCAGCTCGTTCCGCCGCCGGTCGACATGACCGTCCTGCACGATTTGGCCGCGCAGGGGGGTCACGCCCGGGATTCGCGGTCGGTGCTGGTCGACGCCCGCGGCGGAAACCACGGCGTGATCGCCGAGGCCCTCAAGGCGATCGAGAAGCGCCGCGAGCGCATCCGGGTGTCGGTCATCGGGAAGGTCAAGGGCGTTCCCGAATCCAAAGTCACCGTGCTATCGGACCGCGACGAGCTCGGGCACGCCCGCCACTTATTGGACGCCGGCGTCCTAGTCTCCACCCGAGCCAGTGCCCCTGCCGACGACCTGGCCGTCCGCGCCCTCGCGGCAGGCTGCCACCCGGTCTTCCCCCAGACCGGCGTCTACCCGGAGCTATTGCCCGACCTGATGCACTCCCGCTGCCTGCACGACGGCACCCCCGAGTCCCTGCTCAACTGCCTCCTCGACGCGTGGTCGCTCGACCACCCGGCCGAAGGCTACGGCGTCCACGTCGAGCCGATGCTCGAGCGCTTCGACGCGATCAAGGCCTGCCGCAACGTCGACGACCGCCTCTCCGCCCTCGCCGCGACCCGGCAGCCGGCGGTGGTTTAGAAGGATGCAGCCCCCCTGCCCACCCCCTGCTTGAGGTCCGATAATCGCTGTTATGTTAAGTTCCGATCCGTAGGCCGACAGGGGGGGATTTGAGCGAATTCTCCCCCGAAAGCCAGGGATTTGCATCACCACCGGCGACGGTAGATCACGATCTCGCCCGACCCCCAAATCGGTTCGGGCAACGCAACCGCGTCCCAGCGGGCGTAATTCGATTCGAACGTGGACCGCCAGAACAGGCTGCGCGCCGCGAACGTCGGCATGGTCACGATCCACTCGGGTTGCCGGGCGTCGATCAGGTCACCGGGAATCATTCCAGAGCCGGGACCCGAGCGCTGCGTCGTCGGCACGGGGTGATACGGCGTGGCTTCGGGGCTGACCAATCCGACCGCGTCGAGAATGCGCCCCCGCAGGTAATACCCCAGCGCCCCGATCTCCGGGGCCGCGACCCGGTCGCCGGGCCGGATATGGGCGTTCAATCGCTCGGCGACGGTGCGATACGCGAGGATGCGTACCCGTTCGCCTCCGTCGATCGCCGCGTACGCGGCCCAGGTACGTCCGGTGATCATCCCGTCGGCGAACGCGGCGAAGCCGAGCCAGATCAAGCCGGCCAGTTGGGCCGCCAACACGCACCCCCGTTGCAGCACCGGGGACGTGGTCGAGCGGGCCATCCACCGCCGTGCCCACGCCATCAGCCCGATCAGGGGCAGCGCGACGCCGAGGAGCGCGGTGACGTACAAGAGGGGCATGTACCATTCGAACATGAACGGGTTGCCACGCCCGTACAGAACCAGGAGCAGGCAGAACGCGGCGCCGGGCGCGTAGGCGCCGGCCCGCCGCAGGCGCGGTACGCAAACGGCCAGCACGGTCAGTGCGCCGACGACGACGGCGGGGGCGTGTCGCCGGTAGACGTCCGCCACGCCCAATGCTTTGGTCAGCGGGTTGTCGAGCGCGAACGGGATGATGCCGGCGCCGGTCATCCACTGCCGGAAGCAAACGACGACCACCTCGTAGGCGTGCCCGGGTTCGAACGTGAATACCGGACGGGCCTTGGCCACGACCGAGTGGGGGATCGGGGTGCCGAAGTAGGCCCACGCGAACACGACCCACGCGCCGACCGGGATCAGGCACGCGGTCGCGGCGGCGAGGAGTTTCCGCGGAGCCCGCGCGAACGCGACGGCGGCCAACGGAACGAGAACGACCCCCTCCGGGCGGGTGAGAATCGCGAGCGCGAGCAGCAGGCCCGTGGCGACGGGTCGGCGGTCCGCCATCGACACGAACGCGAACCCTGCCAGCGCGGTGAACAGGAACGGCTCCATGCCGCCCCCCGAGATGCGGAGCATCTGTTGCTGGAGAAGGAAACAGGTCGCCAGCGCAGTCGGCCACAGCAGGCCCCCCAGGGTGCGCCGGGCGAGCACGAAAATCGCCGCCGCCGTCACGAGGAACGGGACGACGTTCGCCCGCACGGCGAGCGCGGGCGTGTCGACCCACGGCAGGGCGGTCTTCCAAGCGGCGACCCACGCCAGGTGCAGCGGCGCGGTGCACCCGAACACGCGCTCCCCCTCGTTGTAAACCAGCCCACGGCCTGCCAGAGCGTTGTCCACGTACCGGTAGGCGATGTGCGCGTCGTCGTACGGCAAGGCGGGCGTCGACAAGTGGAAGTAAACGGCGTGACCGGCGGCCGGCAGGATTGCTACGAGCGCGAGTATGATGTGTAAGCGCGGACGTCGCGCGGTCGTGGGTTCGGTCATCGTCGTATCGCCGTTCTCGATCGGGCGCTGCGGTGGCTCACTTTGACGCGGGTCGTCTAAGTGAGCGCAGCTACTCCCGCCTCTTGTAGATCTCCACTTCCGTGTTCTCCCAGCACTTCACGGCCAGCTTAACGGCCTTCCACCGCTCGTAGTTCGCCTTGAACGACGGGCGGTCGGTGCAACTGATGTCTCCGAAGACGGGCATCACAACGACCCATCGCGGCTTGAGGTCCTGGACCAAGTCGCCGGGCAGCACGCCCCAGTCCGGGCCGCGCCGCTGGTCGGCCGGCACCGGGTGGTATGGGAGTGCCTCGGGGCTGACCAGCGCACACCCGTCGAGCAGGTGGCCGTGGATGTAGTACCCGAGCGCCCCGATCTCAGGGCCGGTGACCCGGTCGCCGGAAATCCGGTGTGGGTTGATCAACTCTGCCGCCTCGCGATAGGCGAACACGCGGGCCCGGTCCGGCTGGGACGCGACGGTGTAGGCGGTGAAGAAGCCCGGTTCCTCCTTGGCGACGCCCGAGAACGCGATCAGGGCGACCCAGACGACCGCCGCCGCCCGAAATGGGAGCGCGAGCCCGAACTGCCGGCCCGGCGTGCCCCGGCCCGCTGCGAGCTTGTCGTGCAGCGTGGCGCACAGGCCGATCATCGGGATCGTCACCGCGAGCAGGGCGGTCACGAAGAAGAACGGCAGGTACCACTCGAACAAGAGCGGGTTGCCCTTGGCATACATCGCCGCCAGGAACAGGAACGCCAGGCCCGGAAGGTACCCCCCTGTTTTCCGGACCCGCGGGAGGAGGGTTGCCAGTGCGACCAGCAATACACCGGCCGCCAGCACAACGGTTGCCACCGACTTGCCCGGCACGATCGACCGGGCCGCCTCGTCGCCGATCGCCAGCGCGATCGGCCGCCGGCCCGAGAGCCACTCGCCCGTCTGGCGGACCACGCCCTTGAGCGCCGCGAATTTCTCCAGCGGGTAGATCGGGCGGCTCTTGGCGACGACCGAGTGCGGCACCGGCGTGCCGAAGTACGACCACGCGAAGACGACCCACGCCCCGACGGGGATTGCGCACGCCAGCGCGCACACGGCCAGTTTTCTCCACTGGCCGAAGAACGCGAGCCCGGCGAGCGGCACCAGGATCACGCCCTCGGGCCGGAGGAGCATCGACAGCCCGATGAGCAGGCCCGTGACGATCGGCCGCTTGTTCAGCAGCGCGAGGAACGTGAACAGCAGCAGGGTCGTGAAGAAGAACGGCTCCATCCCGCCCGACGAGACGCGGAGCATGTGCTGGTGGAACAAAAGGCAGAGGGTCAACAGCGTCGGCCAGAAGAGGTTTCCGGTGAACCGCCGGACGACCAGGAACAGCGCCAGTGCCGTCGCCAGGAACGGGACGAAGTTGAGCCGCACCGCAAGCGTCGGCAGGTCGACGCCCGGCACGATCGTCTTGATTCCCGCGAGCCAGGCAAGGTGCAGGGGGGCCGTGCAGCCCATGACGCGCTCGCCCTCGTTGTACACCAGCCCCCTGCCGGCCAGGGCGTTATCGACGTACCGGTAGGCGATGTACGCGTCGTCGAACGGGACGATGCGGACGGTCATGTGATACCAGACGGCGTGGGCCGCGCCGGCGAGGAGCAGGGCGATCGCGAGCATCCGCAATGCGGGCGGCGTGGCGCCGCGCGCGGGGCGGTCGACGGGCGCGTGTTCGACCGACGGCCGATCGACCGGGCTTGGTGCGGGAATTGTCGTCGTCATGTTTCTGAGCCTCCCGGAACGCGCTGGCGCGATTCTCGGAGTGCGGGCGCGGCCGGCCGACGCTCGCCCGTCACCCACGGGCGCACCCGGCCGGCCGGGGCGGGAGTATAACGCGCCTCGTGCCCGAATCGGCTCAAATTCGTGCCACCTTCTGGGCGGGGTTGCACGCTGATGTTGGCGGAGATCGCCGCACGACGCGTTTCAGACGGAAGAGAGGCCGACGACGGCGGAGGCCCCGCCGAATCCCGCGGCGAGGGCGATGCTGCGGTGGACGCGGGCCGGCCGGGCCGTCGTGTGGATCGTCAGGTGCGCCGCAGTAAGTGGGGCGGTCGTCCGGACGTTGCCAGGGATGATCCCGGCCACATGGGCCTGACGACTGAGGACGACGGCGAGCAGACCTGCGGCGCCGAGCGAGTGGCCGAGCGCGCCCTTGTGAGAGTACACGGCGGCGCGCGGGCCGGGGAGGGCGGCGAGCGCCGCGTCGATGGCGGCGAGCTCGACCGGGTCGTTGGCGGCGGTGCCGGTGCCGTGGGCGTGGACCAGGTCGGCCCCCTGCCCGTCGAGCACTCTATCTATCAGGTGTCGCAGGACCCGGCCGGCCGGATCGGCTCCGGTCAGATGGCTCGCATCGGCGCCCAGGGCGTAACGGTCGATGATCACGCGCGGGCGATGAGGGGCGGCGTCTTCGGCGTCATCCCCCTGCCGCGCGGTTGCAGTTTCGCGGGCTTCGAGGCAGACGGCGGCGGCGGCCTCGGACATGAGGAAGCCGGCGCGCGATTCGTCGAACGGCCGACACCCGACGCCGGGCGGCGGGAGGACGCCGAGGCGTTTGAAACTGCCGAGGAAGAGCGGGTGCAGGCTGGCCTCGGCGGCGACAACCAGGGCGCGGCGGGCGTGGCCGGACTCGATCAGCACGGCGGCGCGGGCGAGCGCGACCAGGCCGCTGGCACATGCGGCGGAGACGGTGAGGCGCGGGCCGGTCAGACCGTACCGGGCGCCGAGGTCGGCCGCGACGTCGCCGAGGCCGGCGGGGTCGAACAGGGGACTGGGCCCCCCTGCCGCGGGCGCGATCCACTGTTCGACCGACCCCTTGCTGGTGCCGACGATTAGCGCGACGTCGGTCAGGTCGCGTTCCCAGCCGGCTTCGGACACCGCGGCGGCGGCGGCTTCGCGGGCCATCGCGACGACGCGGGGCGTTCGGTCGTCCCACCCCCCTGCCGCGCGGGCGTGGTCGGTGACGAACCGGCCGGCGAGCACGGCGTCCCACGTGGCGGCGAGCGAGTCGCCCAGCGGCGTGACGGCGCCGGCGCCGACGATGGCCGCGCGGGTCGACGGGGCGCGGGCGGCGGGCCCGCGGGTCGCTTCGTCGGGCCGGGGGATGGGGGGTACGGCTACGGACATGTCAACGGTAGTCGGCGCGATCATCGCGCCGGTAGAAGGTCGAGCGTGCGCCGGTCGCGCTCGCGGGCGTAGTACTTGTCGAGCAGTTGGTCGAATACCGAACCCGCCGGCGCGACGGCGGCGAACAGGGTGGCGCACGACTTGAGCTTGAGGTCGTCGGGCGAGCCGAGGATCTGGAGGGCTGTTCGGCCTTCGACCGCGAGCAGCGCCTCGGCACATTCGGTCAGCCGGTGGCCGAGCAGCGGGTGGGCCAGGTAGGCGGCGGCCTCGTCTCGGGACTGGATCGCGTAGTGCTGGGCCATCGAGCTCGAGCCCAGTCCGCGGAGCTGGGGGAAAATGAACCACATCCAGTGGGAGCGCTTCTGGCCGGCGCGGAGCTCGGCGAGGGCGGTCTCGTAGACGCCGTCGGACTGGGCGTCGACGAAGCGGGCGAGGTCGAACGGGTCTGGGTGGTCGGGCATCTCGGATCCCCTGTTGACTTGCGATCCGGGGCGTCGCTTTCAGCTCCGCGCCCGGCTTGGAAGCGCTCTAACCCTGTGCGTGGCACCCCCCTGCCAACGAGCAGCAGGTCGATTGGGTCGTTGTGACTTCGTCCGATTCAGTTTCGCGCCGGGCGCCGGGCGCGGGGCCGTCCTTGAAGGGGGCGCGGGGCTTGAGGCCCATGAGGTTGAGCATGGCGCGGTCGGCGTCATAGTCGGCGCACGGGACGGCCTTGGTGAGCATGATCTTTTCCTCGGAGGAGAAGATCGAGTTCACGCCGGCCATGAAGCAGAGGGCCTGGTCGGCGAAGGACATCTTGTGGCGCCCGGCCGAGAGGCGGACGGTCGCGCGGGGCATGAGGATGCGCGCGGCGGCGATCACGCGGACGGTCTCCCAGATCGGGACGTCCTTCTCGGCCTCGAGCGGGGTGCCGGGGACCTTGGAGAGGACGTTGACCGGCACCGACTCGGGGTGCGGGGTCATCGTGGCCAGGGTGTGGAGCATCGAGACGCGGTCGGCGGCGTTCTCGCCCAAGCCGATGATCCCGCCGCAGCAGACGGTGACGGAGGTCTTGCGGACGTTCTCGATCGTCTTGAGGCGGTCGGCGAACGTGCGGGTGGTGATGATCGTCTCGTAATACTCGGGACTGGTATCGATGTTATGGTTGTAGGCGTAGAGGCCGGCCTCCTCGAGGCGCTTGGCCTGGTGCTCGGTGAGCATGCCGAGCGTGCAGCAGACCTCGAGGCCCATGTCGGTGACGGAGCGGACCATGTCCAGGACGCGGTCGAACTGGGCGTTGTCGCGGACCTCGCGCCAGGCGGCGCCCATGCAGACGCGGGTGACGCCGGACGCCTGGGCCCGGCGGGCGATCGCCATGACCTCGTCCTTGGGCATCAGGGGCTGGGCCTTGACCTCGGTCTTGTAGCGGGCGGACTGGGAGCAGTAGGAGCAGTCCTCGGGGCACCCGCCGGTCTTGATGGAGATGAGCTTGCAGACCTGCACTTCGGCCGGGTCGTGGAACTGGCGGTGGACCTGGGCGGCTCGGTACACGAGCTCCATCAGGGGGGCATCGAACAGGGCTTGAACCTCGGCCGGAGACCAGTCGTGGCGGACGGTGGCTTCGGTGGGTTCGAGGTGGGTCAGTTCGGCGATGGACAAGCGGACCTTCCTGCCCCGGCGGGGGCCGTAACTCGTGGCGGGGGATATGGTAGCGGATTGGCGATCGATGTCACGGCGGGGGCGGCGTCGGTGGGTTCGTTTTGTAAATTGCGCGGTGAGGAAGAACGGGAGGGGAAGCTCGGAGTTTGGGTTCGTTCGGTAATTTTCGAATGCGCGAGGTGCGGTGGGTTCGGTTGGTAATTCTTGAGTCGCGCGCGGTGGGTTCGTTTGATACTGGCGAATCGCGACGACGCGAAGCGACGGCGAGGTCCCATTGCGCGGGCGCGAGACTGTGGGTATGGTGCGCATCCCAATCTCGCGGGGTGTCACGCGGGCGTGGTGCCGGGCGCGCACGGGAGTGGGATTGGAGCGCGTGGGAGCGGTGCGATCGCGGGGTTTGTCGGGGGAAAGCGGAGTGTGGGAAAAAAGAACGGGCGTCCTCGGGGGAGGGCGCCCGTTCGTGGATGGAAATCAATGCCAGCGGCGACGGGGGAAGTGCTCTACCGATTAAGCTACCTGCACGCCTGGCGTCGGGCGGGAGTCGAACCCGCAACTCTCTCCCCTGATCGCCGCGGCAAGTTCTACTTTTCGAAGGCCATGGAGACGGGGCGGACCTGCATGGGGCGCATGACGCCCTGGTTGTTGTTGTACATGAAGATGGCCATGAGGCCGGTGCGGTTGTCGACGACGTAGAGCGTGTCGCCGCCCTGCTGGTTGGCGGCGGTGATGAGCTGGTAGTCGCGGTCCTTGACGGCGAAGGCGGCGTCGGCCTTGGGCGTGGGGAGGAGGCACGCGATGCCGAGGAGGACTGCGGTGATCGAGAGGATGCCGATTCCGAAGGTTTTCTTGTCCATGGGAGTGGGGAGTTGCGAGCTGTTAGTTTCGAGTGGGAAGGCGACTCGATCCGGGGCGGCGCTTCGGGCAGAGCCCGTGCGGCTTTGCCCCGGCTTGACGGGGGAAGCGCGGGGCTTAGCGGATCTTGGGGGGCTTGACGCCACCGGTGCCGGCGGCGCCGACGCCCGCGCCGGCCTTGAAGACCTGGTTGAGGTCGATCTTGGGGAGGGGGACGACGGCGTCGCGGGTGTCGTTGTAGGTGATGGCGGAGAGTTGGCCGGTGGAGGTGTCGACGACGAAGATGACGCCGGTGGAGACGCCGGTGACGGTGCCGGGGACCATGAGGAAGTCGGACGGTCGGGCCTGGGCGCGGGCCGTGTTGTCGGGCGTCTGGCGGTTGACGAAGACGACGGCGAGGAGCACGTTCAGGGCGACGAGCGCGCACAGGGCGGCGGACTTGCCGCGGCTGCGGGCCCGGCCGTCCGACGCGGGGGCGGTGTCGGGGGACTTGTAGGCTAACGTCGTCGGCTTCATCGAGGCCTCCTCAGGGTGGGTGTGAATCGGGGGTTTCGAAGCGACTGAAGGTTCGTTTGAGATGTGGGCCGCGCAACAGATTGGACAGGCGGCGCGGCGCGACGGTTAGTCGAGGTGGGTGCGGTTGGAGTTCTTGAACAGGACGGCGACGCCGATCGCGGTCAGGAAGGCGATCATGAACCACGCCATGGCGCGGCTATTGGATTCGACGCGGGCGTTGTGCGGGTAGCCGTCTAGCCGGCCTTCCCAGTTGACGATTTCCTCTTCGTCGGCGACCGGGGCCTTGGCGGTCGCGGGGAGGGTGGCCGTGCACGCGAGCACGAGCGCGAGCAGCACGCGGGCGAGGCGCGACGTCCGGGAGCGGCGGCGGGCGACTGCGGTGGGCATGTGCGTCATCATAACCAGTCGACGATCGGACGGGCAAGCGATCGAAAATCTTCCGCCGGGAGGCAGACGGTCTCCCACTTGGCGCTGCGGCGGCGCATGTGGTCGCGGTACTCGGCCAGGTTCACACCCATGAGCAGGTACCAGCGGTCCTTGAACTCGTACATGCCGGGCTCGGGGGTGAGCGGCGGGTCGATCCAGTAGACGAAGGTGAGGATGGCGGTGAAGCCGTCGCCGAAGACCTGTTCCCACTGGAGCAGGTCGTTGACGTCGGCCTCGGTAGCCCAGGTCTCGAAGCCCTGGCGCTTGGCGCGGTTGCGGAGCTGGCGGCCCTTCACGTCGACCAGCAGGCGGGGCTTGTCCTGCGGATAGACGACGAAGTCGAAGCTCTTGAGCTTGGCGTTGGCGAACAGGGCCTTCTTGGCCTCGTCGACGGCGACGTAGGGGATGCGGCGCTCGCGGAGGTAACCTTCGAAGGCGGCCTCGTAATGGACGGTTCGGTCGGCCATTGGCAGGATTCTGGCGTTCGGGGAGTGTTAAGTCAATGGGATTGTGGCAAGGAAGCGAAGAGGATCACCACGGAGGCACGGAGAGACGGAGGAGAAGAGAGGGGATCATGGGCGCGGTGAACGAGCGCTCACCGGTGTCCACAACGGCGCTCGCATATCGGGTTTGCAGGGTTGCCGCGACGCCGCGAAGCGACTGCTGGCGGCCCAGTGAGCGCGGACGTGCAAGCGCTCTAGCCGCTGAAGCGGCTAGCGCAGAGTCAGCGGGCGCCGAGGACGGGGAGGGCGACGGTGTTACCGGTGCGGGTGGCGCGGGGGGCGCGGTCGACGTTCCGGGGGGCGACGCCGAGGAGGGCGGGGAGGAGGTTGGGGCGGAGGCGCTTCGTTACCGCGCGTTTGGGTCGGGCTTTGACGCGGCGGCGCGTGTCGGACTTGGCGGGGGTCAGGCCGCGGCGCTTGGCGGCGGCTTCGCGGGCGCGTTTGCGCTTGGCCTTTTCGCGCTTTTCGGCGCGGGCCTCGGCGAGGCGTTCCTGGGCGTAGGCGTCGAGTTGCTCGGCGGAGGAGAAGAGGACTTCCCAGTCGTACTCGCCGCCGTGGTAGTCGCAGTTGTCGGTGGTGTACTTGCGGCAGATCTTGGGGCGGGTGGCGTAGATGCCGCAGCGGTTGTCGGGCTGGAGGTGCTTGCAGCGGGCGTAGACGCCGAGGAACCACTTCTTCTTCTCGATGAAGACGAAGGTGCCCTCGTGGACGAGGTACCAGCGGACGTTGTCGTAGTCGGCGGCGTCCTCGGGCTTGTCGATCTCGAGGACGAAGTAACGGCAGCACAGGGCTGAACAGGAATCGCACAAACAACTCATGGGCGGGCAGATTAACGTGTGATCGGATGAAAGCGAAATTGTTAATGGTCCATTGTCAATTGTTCATTGTCCATTGTTGAGGCGGGTGGTTGACGCGTGCGGGGACGTTGGGGCATCTTGCGTCGCATGGTGCGATTCCTTCGGTATCTTTGGGGCGGCGTGGCGGCGCTGTCGCTCGTGTTGTGCGTCGGGGCGGCGGTGCTGTGGAGCCGGGGGCATCAGAGGCTCGACACGGTCGCGATTCGCGTGAGCGAGACGCACCAGATCAGTGCGCACAGCAGCCGGGGGCAGTTCTGTTTCATGCAGATGTATTTACCGGCCGGGGCTGGCGGGTCGTTCATGTTCTCCCATGAGCCGGGGTTCTCGTCGGAGCCGCCGCAATCGTTCGGGGATACGTTCGTGCTCGGGCCGATGGGGTTCTACTTCAAGCAGCCGAAGTTCGGGTTGATGGTGTGGCGGGTGGCGATCATGCCGGCGTGGTTTGTGGTCGGGGTGACGGCGGCGCTGCCGGCGGTGTGGGTCGTTCGCCGGCTTCGGCGAAAGCGGGTCGCGGGGCGGGGGTTCGCACTTGACCCCGCGCCGGCGAGGCCGGACAACTGACCGGCGATGAGAATCATTGCCGGGCGGTTCAAGTCGCGGGTGTTGCTGGCGCCGGAGTCGGATCAGACGACGCGGCCGATCACGGACCGGGTGAAGCAGTCGTTGTTCGATATTCTGACCCCCCTGCTGGACGGGGTGGCGGTTTACGACTGCTTCGCGGGGACGGGGTCGATGGGGCTGGAGTCGCTGAGCCGGGGGGCGAGTCACGCGACGTTCTTCGAGGCGGATCGGTCGGCGCTGGGGCGGTTGAAGAAGAACATTGCGGCGCTGGGCGTGGAGGGGGAATCGACGGTGGTGTCGCTGGACATTTTCAGGTGGTTTGGGGGAACGGCGGAGGCGAGCGTGAGGCCGGGGGTGGTGTTTTTGGATCCGCCGTATCGGTATTTGAAGGAGCGGCCGGAGCAGTTGGGAAAGTTGGGGGCGGGGGTGGCGCGGCACTTGGCGCCGGAGGGTATGGTGGTGTTTCGGCACGACGCGAAGGATCGGTTGAAGCTGCCGGGGTTTGAGGTGGCGGAGGAGCGGGAGTATGGGGGGATGGTGTTGGAGTTTTTGCGGGTGGCTGGGAGTAAGCCCGCATCGGTGGCAAACGAGGCGGCACAGGGTAACGGATCCGCGGGCACGATATGATGGCGCGAGCGTGATGCGCGTGCCGGACTCCATTCTCGACGGACTAGTTGTGATCGCGGTGGTTGCGTTGCTGGCGGCGGTCTCCGAGGACAGTGATGCGGGCCGGCGATGGGGAGTCATCTTCCTTACGTCCGGCGGACTGGCCGGAGCCGTGGGCGCGTGGAATCTGGTGACGCGCGATCGTCTCAAGCCCGGGTGTTGCGCGCGCTGCGGGTATGACCTGCGCGCGACGCCCGCGCGGTGCCCGGAATGCGGGACGCGCCAAGACTGAAGGGTTGGGTGTCGTCGAGACGCCGATGTAATGCCGGAGTGGGGATGGGCCCCGACGTTCGGGGCCAGATCCCTCGGAGTACCTCGGGATGACAAGTGGGACGGTTTCCGGTGAATCGCGCGACGTTAATGAAAGGTGACCCGTGCCGCTCCCCAAGTACAGATACTTCCAACCCTCCGACGCAGCGCGGGTGTCGAAGCTGCAGTTTGCGGCGCGGCAGGCGGTGGAGGGGGTGATTACGGGGTTGCACAAGTCGCCGCACAAGGGGTTTTCGGTGGAGTTCTCGGAGCACCGGGAGTACGTGCCGGGGGATGAGCTCAAGCATTTGGATTGGAAGGTGTACTCGCGGTCGGACCGGTATTACGTGAAGTTGTACGAGCAGGAGACGAATTTGCGGGCGACGCTGGTGATCGACACGAGCGCGAGCATGAACTTTGCGGGGGCGGTGGCGGGGAAGTCGAAGGCGGAGGGGCAGGCGGCGACGAAGCTGGATTACGCGAAGCATTTGGCGGCGTGCCTGGCGTACCTGCTGGCGCACCAGCAGGATCTGGCGGGGCTGGCGGCGATCGACGAGAGCGTGCGGGTGGAGTTGCCGCCGGGGTCGTCGCCGGCGCATCTGGATCAGCTGTTCAAGGCGCTGGAGGGGGTCGAGGCGGGGCGCGAGACGAAGCTGGTGGAGCATTTGCACCAGCTCGCGGAGCGGTTGCCTCGGCGGAGTTTGGTCATCTTGATCAGCGATTTGTGGGTTGATCCGGTGGGGCTGACGAATGCACTGCAGCATTTGAGGTACCGACGGCACCAAGGGCTCGTGCTGCACTTGATCGACCCGGCGGAGATGAGCTTGCCGTACGACCGGTTGGTGACGCTGCAGGATCTGGAGACGGGGGAGAAGGTGGAAGTCGATCCGGCGGATTTGCGGGAGCGATACCGGGTGGAGGTTGAGGGGTATTTGGCGCAGGTTCGAAGGGCGTGCAACGACGCGGGCGTGGAGTATCACGTGGTGGGGACGGAGGAGGGGTACGACAAGGCGCTGGTGGGGTTGATTGGGCGGCGGGGGTGAGGGATTGCCGATTGCCCATTGCCCATTGCCCATTGCCCATTGCCCATTGGGAGGATCGCGCGCGTGTGAGAAGGGGACCACAGAAGTGCGGAGGAATCGGCGCGCGGGTTCTTCATCGCGCGGGGCGGCGGATTTACGATCGGCCGGCGATGTCGAAGCGTGACGCGGAGAAGCGGCGGAAGTTGCGGGGCGTGTTGCGGGGGCTGGTGCGGATGTACGGGGCGGTGGACGAGCACCGGCGGCGGCGGCGCGGGGCGGGGCTGGACACGCTGGTCGAGGCGATGCTCGCGCAGAACACCAACATGGCGAACGCGACGGCAGGGTACAAGATGCTCCGGCGGCGGTTCGCGACGTGGGCGGAGGTCATGGCGGCGCCGGTGGGGGACGTGCAGCGCGAGATCGCGGTCTGCGGGCTGGCGCGGATGCGGGCGCGGCGGCTTCAGGATTTGCTGCGGAAGATCGAGGCGGATCGGGGGCGGTTGTCGATCGACTTCCTGGCGGGACGGACGGCGCGGGAGGCGTACGACTATTTGATGGCGTTTCACGGGATCGGGCCGAAGACGGCGGCGTTTACGCTGCTGTTCGGGTTCGGGCATCCGGTGTTGCCGGTGGACAATGGGGTGTTGCGGGTCGTGAGAAGATTGAGGCTGGTGAGGGCCAAGGCGCGGGACCTGGAGGCGGAGCGGGTGTTGTCGCCGCTGATCGCGGAGGGGGATCATCTGGCGATGCATAGGCTGACGTTTCGGCATGCGAAGGAACGGTGTCGGCCTAAGAATCCGAAGTGTGGGGAGTGCGCGTTGCTGGTGGTGTGTCCGTACGGGCGGCGGCGGGTGGAGCACCGGCCGGTGGAGGTGGAGGGGGCGGTGAAGCGTAGGAAGGTGAGGTTGGCGGGGTATGTTTCGGCGGGGATTGCGAAGCGGGAGGAGGGGATGTGGTGAGGGGTGGTGCGCGCGGAGTTTTCCCATCGAAGGGTTATTGGTGCTCGCCCCTCACCCCCGCCCTCTCCCCGCGGCGAGTGGTGCACTTGGCGATGGGACGTGCGTTGGCGCCGCTGGGAGAGGGAGTAAGCCGGCGCGCGAGTGAACGCAGCTGAACTCCGTCCCGCGACAAGTCGCTGGGCTCCCTTTTTCCGCATTCGCGTGTGGCGCATTAAAGAACCCACGGTGCGAGCACCGTGGGCTTTCGACGGACGATTGTGACCGGGGGGGAGGGTTACGCGATCAACTGCTTGATCGGTTCGACGGGTTCGACGCCGACGAGTTTTTGGTCGAGGCCGCTGTGGAAGTAGGCGAGGCGGTTGGGGTCGATGCCGAGCTGGTGGAGGATGGTGGCGTGGAGGTGTTTGACGTGGAAGCGGTCTTTGACGGCGGCGGCGCCGAGCTCGTCGGTCTCGCCGACGGAGATGCCGCCCTTGATGCCGCCGCCGGCCATCCACATGGTGAAGCCGTAGGCGTTGTGGTCGCGGCCGGTGCCCTGGGCGTACTCGGCGGTGGGCTGGCGGCCGAACTCGCCGCCCCAGACGACGAGGGTGGAGTCGAGCAGGCCGGTGCGCTTGAGGTCCGTGAGGAGGCCGGCGATGGCGCGGTCGGTGTTGCCGGCGTGGAGCGTGTGGTTCTTCATCAGGTCGCCGTGGGCGTCCCAGTTGGCGTCGTTGTGGTTTCCGCCGGAGTAGATCTGGACGAAGCGGACGCCGCGCTCGACGAGGCGGCGGGCGAGCAGGCAGCGACGGCCAAAGTTCTCGGTGCGCTTCTCGTTGATGCCGTAGAGCTCTTTGACCTCGGCGGGCTCGGCGTCGACGTTGACGGCGTCCGGGGCGTGGGACTGCATGCGGTAGGCGAGCTCGTAGGAGCTGATGCGGGCGGCGAGGTTGGAGTTGTCGACGCGGGCGGTCTGGTGCTGGCGGTTGTAGTCGCCCAGCGTGTCGAGGAGCTCGCGCTGCATCTCGCGGGTGACGCCGGCGGGGGTTTCGAGGTCGAGGATGGGCGCGCCGGAGGAGCGGAGGATGGTTCCCTGGTAGACGGCAGGCATGTAGCCTGAGGACCAGTTCTTGGCGCCGGAGATCGGGCCGCCGGTCGGGTCGAGCATGACGACGAAGCCGGGGAGGTTCTGGTTGACGGAGCCGAGGCCGTAGTTGACCCACGAGCCGAGGCACGGGGAGCCCGAGAGGATCTTGCCCGAGTTCATCTGGAGCATGGCCGACCCGTGGATGGGGGAGTCGGCGGTCATGCTGTGTATGAACGCGATGTCGTCGACGCACTGGGCGGTGTGGGGGAAGAGCTCGGAGACGTGCTTGCCGCACTGGCCGTACTGCTTGAACTTCCACTTGGGCCCGACGACGCGGCCCTGGTTCTTGGAGCCGCCACGGCCCTTGGTCTTGACGGTGATGGTCTTGCCGTCGAGGGGGTAGAGGGCGGGCTTGTAGTCAAACGTGTCGACCTGGGATGGGCCGCCGTACATGAAGAGGAAGATCACGCTCTTGGCCTTGGCCGGGAGCATGGCGGGCTTGGGGGCGAGGGGGTTGGCGAAGGGGGTGATGCCGTCGGCGGCTTTGGCTTGCGAGTTGAGAAAGCCGTCGCGGTTCAGGAGGTCGACGAGGCCGAGGCCGGTGAAGCCGGCGCCGACCTGCCAGAGGAACTCGCGGCGGGTGCGGCCGCAGAAGGTGTTGCGGGGGGAGGCGGCGGAGGGGTTGGTGAGTTGGTATCGCATCGGGGCTTTCGGCGTTCGGATTGAACCACGGAGGGCACGGAGGGCACAGAGAAGGGGATCAGATTGCTCCGTGGACTCCGTGCTCTCCGTGGTTGATTCGGCATGTGTCACGGGCGGGCCGCCCGGGCCACGTCAGTCGACGTACACGAACTCGTTCAGGTTGAGGACTAACAGTGCGAACTGGTTCAGGGCGGTTTCGGGGGAGGCTTTGTGCTTGGCTTGGAGGCGGGCCATGAAGTCGACGCCGCGGGAGATCTCGTCGTCAGTCGGCGTGCGCGAGAGGGCCAGTCGCAGGGCCATCTCGACCTGCTTGCGGGGGTCGTCGCCGGCTTGTGACTTCAGGCGGGCGGCGAGGGCGCGGGCCTCGTCGTTGATCATGTCGCTGTTGAGCATCATGAGCGCCTGCGTGCTCTGGGTGGTCTGGAAGCGCGAGGGGCAGGAGAAGTCGGTGTCGGCGCCGTCGAAGGCGGCGATGATCGGGACGACGAGCGAGCGCTTGACGTGGATGTAGACGCTGCGGCGCGAGGCTTCGTCGGGCGGGTTCTTGCCCCAGCCTTCGCCGGGGCGGGATTGGCCCGCGAGGATCGCGGCGGGGATCGTGGGGAAGATGCCGGGGCCGCCCATCTTGAGGTTCAGCTTCCCGTTGAGGGCGAGGATGGAGTCGCGGATCTCCTCGGCCGTGAGCCGGCGCATGTCGAACCGCCACATCAGGTTGTTCAGCGGGTCTTTGGCCAGCGCGACCTTGTCGGCGTCGGCGGACATCTGGTAGGTGTTGCTGAGCATGATCAGGCGGTGCATCGCCTTCACGCTCCAGTTGCGGCTGACGAATTCGGAGGCGAGGTAGTCGAGGAGCTCGGGATGGGTGGGGCGGTCGCCGTTGACGCCGAAATCGTTGGGCGAGCGGACGATGCCGCGGCCGAAGTGGTGCTGCCAGATGCGGTTGGCCATGACGCGGGCGGGGAGCGGGTTTTTCGCGTCGGTCAGCCAGTCGGCGAGTTGGCGGCGCAGGCCGGTGGTCTTCTGATCGGGCTTGGGCGCGGCGAGGGTCAGGGCCGGCGGTTGGAGGACGGCGGGGAAGGCGGGGGCGACCTTCTCGCCTAGCGACTGCGGGTTGCCGCGCTTGAGGAGGAAGGTGTCGACGGGTTTGGGGCCGGTCTCCTTGACGGCCATGGCCTTGGGGACGTTCTTGCCCTTGTCGGCCTCGAGCTCGCGGAGCTCGCGCTTGGCGGCCTTAAAGAGCTTGAGGTCGTCGGCGTTGGTGGCGGCCAAGACGAGGCGCTCCACGTCGGCCTCGCGGTCCTTGCCGCGGAGGTTCTCGTGCTTCTTGCGCTCGTCGGAAGTGAGGTTCTTCAGGGCCTGCCGCTCGTAGTTGCCGATGCGCTGGCGGGCGTCCTCCTTGCGCTGTTCGATCGAGCGCTTTTCCTCCTCGAACGCCTTCTGGCGGTCGGGCGGGACGATCTCGACCATCGTGCTGTCGCCCTTGCCGTACGGGGCGATGTTATTAAAGACCGCGACGAGGCTGTAGTAGTCCTTGGCGGTGATCGGGTCGATCTTGTGATCGTGGCAGCGGGCGCAGTTGATGGTCAGGCCGAGGAAGCCCTGGCTGACGGTGGTGACGATGTCGTCGAGCTCGTCGTACCGGGCCAGGACGCGGTCGGACGGCTCGTCGTCCCACTGGCCCAGGCGGTAAAAGCCGGTGGCGATGATCGACTCGTGGGTGACCTTGTCGAGCTCGTCGCCGGCGATTTGCTCACGGACGAACTGGTCGTACGGCTTGTCGTTGTTGAACGATTCGATCACGTAATCGCGGAACCGCCAGGCGTTGGGCTTGATGCCGTCCCGTTCGAAGGAGTTGGTCTCGGCGAAGCGGACGAGGTCGAGCCAGTGGCGGCCCCACTTCTCGCCGTACTGCGGGGAGGCGAGGAGGCGGTCGATGACCTTGGTGAACGCATCAGGCGAATTGTCGGCGAGGAAGGCCTCGACCTCGTCCGACTTGGGCGGGAGGCCGGTCAGGTCGTAATAGGCCCGGCGGAGGAGGGCGATCTTGTTGGCGGGCGGGGCCGGGCGGAGTTGGTTGGCCTCGAGCTTGGCGAGGACGAACGCGTCGACCGGCGACTTAACCCACGCCTTGTCTTTCACGTCGGGCGCGGCGGGCTTGGCGACGGGGACGAACGACCAGAACTTCATCGCCTCGGGCGTGACCTTGCCGGCGAGCGGGTGTTCGACGTGCTCGGGCGCGGCGGTCTTCAGGCCGGGGAACGCGTCGGGGGGCATGTGGGCGCCGAGCGTGACCCATTTGGTGAGGACGGCGATCTTGTCCGCCGGGAGCTTTTCCTTGGGCGGCATGAGGAGGTTGTCGTCGGTGTACGCGACGGCCTTGAGGAGCAGGCTCTCGAGCGGGCGCTCGGGGATGACGGCGGGCCCGGTGTCGCCGCCCTGGAGGAGGCCGGCGCGCGAGGTCATGTTCAGTGCGCCCTTGATCTTCTCGCCGCCGTGACACTTGACGCAGGCGTCGAGGAGGATCGGGCGGACCTCGGTCTCGAAGAAGGCGTTGCGCTCGATGTCGAGGGGCGTGGGCGGGGCGGCGGGCTTGGGGGCGTCGGCGGCGGGCGGGGCGGCGAGGACGGTCGTGCCGATCGCGAGACACGCCCAGGACAGAACGGTCTTGAGCAGGCGGGGGGCGCGGGCGTTGGCGGGCCGATCCGTCATGAGCACCTCTAAGGGCGATTGCGGGGTCGTCAGAGACATGCCGTAGCGGCGGGTGAGGCCGGGCTACGGATGAGTCATACTATCGCGGACGACCGGGGTTCGGGGAAACGAGGGTCATCCGGGTAGTCATAGTGCCGTTCCTCGACTGCGCTGCAATGAGAAGCCTGATTTCGGGATTGAGATCCGTTGTCGTGACGGGCGGAACATTGGAATTCGCATGAATTCCGGTGTTTTTCGTCAAGTCGATGACTGTGGATTCGATCCGCTTCGAAGTGTAAGCTTCGAGCGTTGAGTTTTTTTCCCGAGCGATAGTGGGCGATGCCCACGCAACGGACATGACCCCACACGTCGCCCTGATCGTCGAGACGTCCATCCATTACGGGCGGCGCGTGCTCGAGGGCGTGACGCGGTACCTGCGGTCGCACCGGCCGTGGTCGGTGTTTTTGGAGCAGCGGGAGCTGTTTGCGGCGCCGCCGAAGTGGCTTCGGAAGTGGCACGGGCAGGGTGTGATTTGTCGGAAGACGACGCCGGATTTGGCCGCGCTGCTCGGGCGGGCGGGGATCCCGCTGGTGGATTTGAACGATATTGCGGACGCGGTGCCGGGCGTGCCGCGGATCGAATCGGACCAGCGGGCGATCGGGCGGCTGGCGGCAGACCATTTGTTTGAGCGCGGGTTCACGCGGTTCGCGTACTGCGGGTTTTCGGACCAGGCGTGGGCGATCGCGCGGCGGGACGGGTTCGTGGGGCGGCTTGCCGAGCGGGGGCAGACGGCGACGGTGTACGAGTCGGCGTGGACGGGGCCGGCGGCGCGGGCGTGGGAGCGCGAGCAGGCGCAGATCGCGCGGTGGCTGCGGGGGTTGCCGCGGCCGGTGGGGCTGATGGCGTGTTCGGACATGCGCGGGCAGCACGTGCTCGACGCGTGCCAGCGGCTGGACGTCGCGGTGCCGGAGCAGGTGGCAGTGGTCGGGTGCGACAACGACTCGGTGCTGTGCAACTTGTGCCACGTGCCGATGTCGAGCGTCGTGCCCAACCCCGAGCGCGTGGGGTACGAGGCGGCGGCGCTGCTGGACAAGCTGATGGCGGGCGAGCCTGCGCCGACGGCCCCCCTGCTCATCGAGCCGGTTGGGGTGCACACGCGGCAGTCGACGGACGTGTTGGCGATCGACGACGCGGTGGTGGCGACGGCGCTGCGGTACATCAGAGAGAACGCGCACCGCGGGTGTTCGATGAAGGACGTGCTGCGGCACACGGCGGCGTCGCGGAGTTTGCTCGAGCGAAAATTCCGCCAGCATTTGGGGCACAGCCCGCAGGCGGAGATCCGGCACGTGCAGCTCAAGCGGGTGAAAGAGCTGCTGGCGGAGTCGGACTTGCCGCTGAACGAGATCGCGCCGCTGGCGGGGTACGCGCATCCGGAATACATGTCGGTCGTGTTCAAGCGGGAAACGGGGCGGACGCCGGGGGCGTTTCGGGCGGCGGCGAACCCGGGGTTCGCGGGGGGGAAGGGGGGATGATGGGCGGATGAGGGGATGGGGAGATGGGGGGTGACAGGGGCGGTTGCGATCGCGATGAGGCGTTTGGACGCGCGGGAGGCGCCGTGCGATAGTACGAGGCATGTCCGAACCGGATGTTTCCGCGCTCCTTACCGTGGCGCAGGCGATCGAGATTCTGGACCGGACGGTTGTCGGGCCTCGGGTCGTCGAAGTGAGGCTCGAAGACGCCGTCGGGCTGCGGCTCGCGGAGGAGTTGCGGGCGGATCGGGATTATCCGCCGTTCGACAAGAGCCTCATGGACGGGTACGCGGTGCGCGCGGCGGACGTCGGGACGGGGGGCGTGGAGTTGCGATTGGTGGGGGAGGTCGCGGCGGGCGTGTCGCCGGTGCGCGCGGTGGGGGCGGGGGAGTGCGTGGCGATCATGACCGGCGCTCCGTTGCCGGCGGGGGCGGACGGGGTGGTGCCGGTGGAGGAGGCGGAGCAGGCGGGCCATGTGGTGCGGATCAAGCAGGCGGATGCGCCGGGGCGGTACATCGCACGGCGGGGAGTGGACCTGTTGGCGGCGCAGGTGGTGTTGGAGAAGGGCCAGTTGATCGGTCCGGCGCAGGTGGCGGCGGCGGCGACGGTGGGGGCGGCGCGGGTGAAGTGTTTCGCGCGGCCGCGGGCGGGGGTGCTGGCGACGGGGGATGAACTGGTGGCGATCGGTGACATGCCGGGGGCGGCGCAGATTCGGAATTCGAATTCGCCGATGCTGTGTGCGCTTTTAACGGAGCTCGGGTGCGAGGTGACGGACCTGGGCGTGGCGCGCGACGAGCCGGCGGCGTTGCGGTCGGCGCTGGAGCGGGGGTTGGAGCAGGACGTGCTCTTCGTCTCAGGCGGGATGTCGATGGGGGCGTATGACTATGTGCCGCGCGTGCTGGGGGAATTGGGGGTCGAGGCGCACGTGACGAAGCTGCGGATCAAGCCGGGGAAGCCGTTCTTGTTCGGGACGCGCGAGGCGGGTGGGCGGACGACGCACGTGTTCGGGCTGCCTGGGAATCCGGTCTCGGGGTACGTGTGTACAGTGCGCCTGGCGGCGCGGGTGCTGCAGCGACTCGCGGGCGGGCGGGTTGAGGAACAGTGGGTGACGGCGAAATTGGCGACCCCCCTGCCGGCCAATGGGCCGCGGGAGTTTTATCAGCCGGTGAGGCTGGAGGTGGGTCCGGGGGAGACGGTGGCGTGGCCGTTGGCTTGGAAGGGGTCGGCGGATTTGTTCACGCTGGCGAAGGCGCAGGGGCTGCTGGTTCGCGGCGAGAATGAACCGGCGCGGGAGGCGGGTGCGGCGGTGCGGGTGTTTGAGCTGCCTTGAGTTCTGATGGTAGGGGTACGACGGTGAGGTCATACCCGTGTCTTCTGCGAACCGCGCCGGCGCGCTCGCCTTCGGGGTCGCTTGAAGCTCCCCCTCCGGGTCGCGGCTAAACGGGGTTGTTTGTTCTCGGACGTGCGTAGGTGTCCTAAGCCTTACCGCCCATCCGACCGATTCCCCCGGTATTGCCTGCGCTCGCGGACTCCGCGCGCCGGGCCGGAGGAGTGGAAGAGATGAGCCAATCGCGATCGACCGACCGTGCCCTGTTCGCCCTGACCGGTTTGGAGCAGCGCCTGTTCTTGTCGGCGGCACTGCCGAACGCGGGGGCGGTCTCGCTCGCGTACGACGACACGGGGGCGCTACACGCGGCGTATTACGACACGGCCCAGCACACGCTGAAGTTCGCCCGGCGGACACCGGGTGGCGATTGGTCGACGCCCGAGACGCTGGACGCGGGGCCGAACGTGGGGTCGGAGCTCGCGCTGGCGCTGGACGCGGCGGGGCGGCCGGGGGTCGCGTATTACGACTCACAGAACGCGGATCTCAAGTTCGTTAAGCGGGTGAAGAAGTCGTGGGTGATCACGACGATCGACTCGGCGGGCGACGTGGGCAATCATCCGTCGCTGGCATTCGCGCCCGGCGATCTGCCGGTCATCAGCTACTACGCCGCGGGGACGGAAGACCTCAAGCTGGCGTCGCACACGGGGACGCGGTGGCGCGTGTTCACGCTCGACGCGCGGGGGACGGCGGGGCGGTTCAGTTCCGTCGCGATCGACCCGGTCGACGGGCAGTGGACGGTCGTTTACGAGGACTACCGCGACCGGGACGTGAAGATGCTTAGGCCGTGGAAGCGGGGGATTGCGTCGACGCTGATCGCGCAGCCGGGGTATGGCGACCCGGCGGAGAACGGGCACGTGTCGCCGGAACTGGCGTTTGACGCAGTACTCCGCCAGCGTGATGGTGCTCAACCCCAAGGGAAACCAAGACGTCGGCGGCCAGGGCGGCGGCATGGGCGCGGGCATCTGGCACGACGCCATGGCGCCCATCCTCTCCAACGAACCGATGGTGCCCTTCCTCCCGGCCGACCCGGTCCTCGCCGGCAGCACCGTTCCGGCCAACCCACCGCCCACAGCAGCAACCGC
>DASPKW010000181.1:0-10282 GCA_035627895.1 Tepidisphaeraceae bacterium
AGTAAATGAACAAGTGCCCCGTGTGGCCGGCGGTGGTGAGCGGTGCCGACGTCTCGACCGTCACGCCCTGGATCTGCTTCTGAATGTCGGCCAGGGCCTCTTTGACGAACGCGTCGAGCGTGACGCCCTCGGGGACGGCCAGGGGCTTGATGATCACGTTTTGCCGGAATGCCGCGCCCGCCGCCAGCGGGGCGAGGAACATGTCGGCCCCACTCTGCGCCTTCTTGGCCTCCCATGGCGCCGGGTACTTCACGGCCCAGGAGCCGTCGGCGGCCTTGAATTCCTTGGCGTCGGCGGCCGGCTTGACGGCGGTCAGGTCGACTGGCGTCGCGTTCGGCTCGGCGGCACGTGCGGCGCAGGCCAAGGCGAGCGTGAGGGTGAGGGTGAGGGTGAGGGCGACGATCACCGCGGATTTGTTTTTCATGATCACTCCGTTTCGGGGACAATGTCGACTGACCGTCCGCGCATGATCGCCGATCGGGTACGAGTTGCACAGTTCCCGTTTTCGCTGCGTTTCCGTTTGGAGCGACCGCAGAACCCACGGAACGAGTTCCGCGGGCTTTCGAGGACGCATTTCGCATTCCACCGTTTCGAAACATCGAGCCCCATGTCTACCCGAGACCCATCCCGGCGCGACCTTCTTCGCGGCGCCGTCGCGCTGGGCGCGGGCGCGGCGCTCGCGCCTACGTCGATTGCCGCCGAACCCCTCGCGACGGTGCGCAAGCCCGCGGTTCGCTTCGCCCACCTGACCGACATGCACGTGGACGCGGACCCGCGCCGGCGCGGTGACCTCGGGTTCGCCTCGGCGCTGCGGCACGTGTCGGCCCTTTCGAACCCGCCCGAATTCCTCATCACCGGGGGCGACCACGTCTACGAGGGCTTCGCCGCCACGCGCCCGTTCGCCGACCGCCAGTGGGACGCGTACGCCCGGGTGCTGGCGGAGGGGACCAAACTGCCCGTCCACCCCGTGATCGGCAACCACGACGTCTGGGGCTGGCCGGACGACAAGCTCGCGGGCGACGAGCCCGGCTACGGCAAGGCGCTGCCCTGCGACCGGCTCGGGATCGAAAAGCCGTACTACTCGTTCGACCGCGGCGGGTGGCACTTCGTCGTTCTCGACAACATCGCCCGCCGGGGGAACCGCTACTTCGGCGGCCTCGACGACGCGCAGGCCGAGTGGCTCAAGGGCGACTTGCGCGCCGCGGAGAAGCGCCCCGTCTGCGTGATCTCGCACATCCCGATCCTCGCGGCGTGCGTTTTGTTCGACACCGACACGCGCCCCAAGGACGACGGGTGGCACCTCCCCGACGCGACCCTCCATCGCAACCCGAAGACCTTGATCGACCTGCTCAAGACCGCCAACACGCGCCTGTGCATCTCCGGCCACATTCACCTGGTCGACCGCGTCGAGTACCGCGGGATCAACTTCGTCTGCGACGGCGCCGTCTGCGGCAACTGGTGGAAAGGTCCGCTCCAGGAATTCCCCGAGGGCTACGGCACGTTCGACCTGTACGCCGACGGAACCTTCGACTGCCACTACCGCGCGTACGGTTGGGAACGGGTGAAGGCGAACGGGTAACGTGGACTCTCGCCCGCGGCCGCCCATAACATGATGTTTCTCACACAACTGGACCCGCCCCGCTCACGGAGGAAGATTACGCCATGTCCCTGCAATCTCTGATCAGCACCGGCACCAAGCTCTGGCTCGACTCGATCGATCCGGATCTCGTCCGCTCCAATTACGCCGCCGGCGCGACCGGGGCCACGTCCAACCCGATCATCGTTTCCGACCTGATCAAGACAGGCCGGTTCGACGACGAGATCGTCCGGCTGATCGACAAGGGCCATGACGACTCGTCGATCGCGTGGCTGATGACGGACCACTTGGTGCGGGATGCACAGGGCGTGTTCACGCCGGTCAACGTGCAGACGCGCGGGGACGATGGGTACGTCTCGTTCGAGCTCGACCCGCTGTTGGAAGACGTCGCGAGCCCGATCCCGCACGCCGACCGGGTCAGCCGGTACGTCGAGCTCGGCCGGCAGTGGTCGGCCGGGCACGTGAACCGGATGATCAAGGTGCCCGCGACGCCCGCGGGCCTGGACGCGCTGGAGGAGCTGGCGGCCAGCGGGATCACGCTGAACGTCACGCTGATCTTCTCCGAGCGGCAGTACAAGCTCGCCCGCGACGCCGTGTGGCGC
Organism: Tepidisphaeraceae bacterium; assembly: GCA_035627895.1. Taxonomy (GTDB): domain Bacteria; phylum Planctomycetota; class Phycisphaerae; order Tepidisphaerales; family Tepidisphaeraceae; genus DASPKW01. Next base: position 2,200 of record DASPKW010000181.1, read on the forward strand.
GGCGTGCAGCGCTCCAGGGCCGGCCTCGAACGGTTCAAGAGCGTGTACTCGATCTTCGTCAGCCGGGTGGACGTCTACACGGAGAAGCACGTGCCCGACCTCTCGCCCGCGGCGCAGGGCCAGGTCGGGATCGTGAACGCCAAGCGCATCTGGCAGCTCAACCAGCAGTTCTGGGCCGACAAAAATCTACCGCTCAAGCAGGAGATGATCTTCGCGTCGACCGGGACGAAGAAGCCGACGGACCCGGCGGACAAGTACGTGGGCGCACTGGCCGGGAGCGACATCCAGACCAACCCGCCGGCGACGAACGCGGCGGTCGACAAGCTCGATAAGAAGTACGCGCGCGCGGTGGACCAGCTCCCGCCGGCGGACGTGTTGGCGGACATCGATGCCAAGGTCGACCAGCAAAAGATGGAAGACAAGCTGATGGAAGAGGGGACGGCCAAGTTCGCCGACCCGCAGAAGGCGCTGCTGAAGTTGATCGGGGAGAAGCGGGCGGCGCTGACGGCGGCGAAGTAGCGCGCACCGCTGGCACGCGCATCGCTAGCCGCTCGGGACGGAAATTCCCTGTCCGTCTAACCACCGGCCCCATCCCCTGTCAGGGTTGGGGCTTGTTGGTCTAACCCCTTGAGGAGCCTCGCCATGAAGAATTCCAAGCTTTTCCTCGCCGCCGCGATCGCGGTCGGCTCGTTCGCGTTTACACCGGCGGCGTTTGCGAAGGATTCGCCCAAGGGCGGCGCCGCCGCCGACGCCGAAGTGCAGGTGCGGTACGCGACCCTCCCGGCCGCCGTGAAGGAATCGCTCGATAAGGAGCGCGGCGCGCGGGAGGTGAAATCGATCTACCGCGTCGAGCGCGACGGGCGGGTCTTCTACCGCGCCACGATCGACTCCAAGGGCTCCGACACGCAGGTGCGGTTTGCCGAGGACGGCAAGGTGTTGTCGGAGGCGCGGACCGCGGACGAGTCGACGCCCGCCGCCCGCCCGCGTGAGACCGCCCCTGCCGCCCGGCCCGCCGCGGACCGCCGGGGGACGGCCGTCGACTACGACCGCCTGCCCGGGGCCGTCCGCTCCGGCATCGCCCGCGCCGCCGGCTCGGGCACCGTCAAGTCCGTCGAACGCCTCGGCAGCGGCGCCAATACGACCTACCGCGCCGAGGTCGGGAACAAGGAGCGCGACTGGGCCGTCACGGTCGACGAGGACGGCAAGCTCGTCAACCGCGCCGAGGACTCGGACAACTCCAAGATCGTCGCGTCGTACGACTCGCTCCCCGGCAAGGTCAAGGCCGCGGTCACCCGCGAGGCGGGTGCCGCCAAGGTCGGCACGGTCATGCAGATTTCCCGCGACAAGGACACGTACTACCGCGTGCAGATCCTCGAGGGCAGGGGCGACGGCCGCTGGATCACCGTCAACGACGACGGCAAGCCGGTCGACTACACGCCGCGGTGAGCGATCGCACGCATTCCGACTCCGACACGGGCACCCATCGGGTGCCCGTCTCCTTGTCGCTTGCCCTTCGGGTCGCGGCTGAGCGGGATGACTACGCGGTAACGGCGTCACACCTCGCGCCAGCCCGTGCGCGCCTGGTGCAGGACGCTCTCGAGCACGGCGCGGTCCGCCGACCAGCGCCCGGCGCGGGTGTCGGCCGGTGCGATGCGCCAGGCGACGCGCCACTGGTGGAACGTGGCCGGGGGGACGACGGCGACGCGGACCGGCCCGACCTGGTCCGACCGGCGCGCCGCGGCGTATTCCATGCTCCGCCGGGTCAGCGCCCGGTCGACTTCCGTCGCCAGCGCCGCCACCGACTCGGGCGGGACGAAGAACTCGATCGCCAGCTCAACCCACGGCAGGCCGGCCGCCCCGACCGGCGACGGCGCCGCCACGAACTCCCCGACGGTCGCCCGGTGCACGCGGGCGGCGTAGTCGATCGCTTCGTCGATCTGCCGCGGGTCGGTCAGCGCGAACAACTGCCCGACCGCCTCCGGCGCGGTATCGCGGCGCGGGCCAGCGACGCCGACCACTTCGGCAGCCGCTTGCGGCGTCGCGGCGCTCGCCGAATTGCGCAACTCAGGTACTCGCCCGTGCGCGCCTACAAAGGTTGGGATGAAGGAACTCGCAACGACTGGATGCAACATGCGCGGTCCCGGTCAGAAACGACTCCGGGGGTGACGGGCGTGGGCCGTCATGGCCTCGCGCCCGACCGACGGCCGCGCGCCGCGCACGAGCGGCGGCGCAAGCAACGACCGTCGAGCATGAGGGTAAATCCCCATTCTTCAGACGGTGCGAAGGATTGCACGGGTCCCCGTTAATATCCGCCCAACAATGGGGATAACGTGTCGGGCATCACGGCTTGACCGGACGGCTCGTCGGCGGGTGCTTCTGCAGCGTGTTGAAGAGCACCCCCTGCAGCTTCTGGTTCAGGGCGCGTTGGGCGTCCGCGGGGGAGATGAACTTGTCCGCGGCGATGTCCGTCGCGATCGACCGCAGGGCCTGCGACATGTCCCGCAGGACGGCGGTCTGGCCCGCGATATTCTCGGGCGTGGCGCCGGCATAGTCGGCCAGGTCGACGCGCCACTTGCCGTCGATTTTGGTCAGCCGGACGGACCGCGGCTGGCCGGGCAGTTTCACCGTCGCCTGGTTGCCGGTGACGGACACGTCGGCCTTGTCGAGTTGGGCGATCGAGTCCTTCATCGGCATCCCCTTGGTCAGCGGGTCGCCGGTGGCGCCGAACTTCGCCTTGGCCGCCTCGCCCAGCGATTTGGCGGCGGTGATCTGGTCGGCGTACGCGTCGGCGAGCGCCTTTTCCTCCGGCGTGGCGGCGTTGAACTGCGTCCGCACGGCCGCCGCGTCCGCCGCCTCGATCGCCTCGAACAGCCCCTTCATCGCCGCCTTCGGGCCGGCGGCGGCGTCTTCGTCGGCGGCATACGCGGCGTTGGCCAGCGAGAGCGCGGCGACCAGCGAAAACGTGCGGATGACGCGGGAATAGCGCATGACTCCGACGATACCCCGTCCGTCGCCCGGAGGAAACCTGTCGTCTCCCTCTTGTAGCCGTGCCGCTTGCGGGGCGGCTACAAGAGGGATCGACCTCCGTCGCCGGATTTACCACCCACGTTCGGCCGATAAGGATTTCACCGGCCGGCGTTTGCGGGCCGGGGCGCGCCCGCTAGGATGCGGCCGCACGGGTCGGGCGGCGCGCCGGTCGCGCGCCGCGGAAGGCAGTCGCATGGCCGAGATCGAGGACTACTACGAGCGGTACTGGGATGCCCCGGAGGACTACAACGACCCGACGGTCGCGGAGCGGCGCGCGCTGCTGCGGCGGCACCTCGGGTCGCTCGCCAAGGGGGCGCGGGTCCTGGACGTCGGGTGCGGGAAGGGCGAGTTCTGCGACTACTTCGCGACCCAGGGGTTCGAGGCGGTCGGCAGCGATCTGAGCACGAAGGCGATCGAGTACGCGCGCGGCCGGTTCCCGGCGGTGCAGTTCTTCGCGGGTCCGGTCGAGGGCCTGCTGCCGCAGATGGCCGGGGCGTTCGACGCCGTCTTCAGCAGCGAGGTGATCGAGCACTTGTTCGACGTCGGGGCGTTCCTCCGGTCGGTCAACCGATTGATGAGGCCCGGGGCCCTGCTCGCGCTCACCACGCCGTTCCACGGGAAAATCAAGAACGTCGTGCTCGACCTGCTGAACTACGCCGGCCACTACAACCCGCTCGGCCAGCACATCCGCTTCTTCGACAAGCGGAGTTTGGGCCGCGTCCTCCGTGCGACCGGGTTCGAGCCGTTCGTGTGGACGGGGTACGGCCGGCCGTGGCCGTTCTGGAAGAGCTTTTTCGTCGTCGCCCGGAAGGTGCGCGAGGTGACGGATCAGGACGCGGCCATGGAGTGAGGGCGCATGAGCAGTTCCGATTCCCCTCAGCAGGGCTCGGCCGGCGGCGGGCGGCCGACGCTCGGGTACGTCCGGAGCGAGCACTCGCTGAAGAATAAGCTCGGCCGCGCGCTGTGGGCGGCGGCGTGGGCGGTGCTGTACCGGCCGAGCCCGCGGCCGGCCCATTTCTGGCGGCGCGGCCTGCTCCGGCTGTTCGGGGCGACCGTCGACCCGGCGTCGCACCCGTACCCGAGCGCGCGCGTCTGGGCCCCGTGGAATTTGACGCTCGGCCCCGAGAGTTCGCTCGGCGACCGGGTCGACTGCTACTGCGTCGCGCGCGTGACCGTCGGGGCGAACGTGACGGTCAGCCAGGGGGCGTTCCTGTGCGCTGCGACCCACGATTACGAGGACCCGATGATGCCGCTGGTCGTGGCGCCGATCACGATCGGCGACGGGGCGTGGGTGTGCGCCAACGCGTTCGTCGGGCCCGGGGTCACCGTGGGGGCGGGCGCGGTGGTCGGCGCGTGCGCCGTCGTCACGCGGGACGTGCCGGAGTGGACCGTCGTAGCCGGCAACCCCGCCCGCGCGGTGAAGACCCGAAAGCTGAAGGCGCCGATCGCGCCGCCCCTGAACCCTGAACCCTGAACCCTCCCCAAGGAACGCTCGATGCCCGGCGTGTCGATCCTCATCCTGACCCTCAACGAAGAGGACAACGTCGCCGCGTGCCTTCGGTCGGTCGCGTGGAGCGACGACGTGGTCGTGTTCGACTCGTTCTCCAAGGACCGCACGACCGCGATCGCGCGGGAGATGGGCGCGCGGGTCGTCGAGCGGAAGTTCGACAACTGGGCGGCCCACCAGAACTGGGCGATGGCCAACGTCCCGTGGAAGCACGACTGGGTCTTCTATCTCGACGCCGACGAGCGGATGACCGAGCCGCTGCGGACGGAGATCGAGGCGATCGCCGCCGACGCGACCGAGAAGCGCGTCGCGTTCTACGGCGGGCGGAAGAACTTCTTCATGGGCGGGTGGGCGAAGCGCGCGATGCCGCCGAGCCTGATCATGCGGTTCTTCAAGCCGCCGCACATCCGGTTCGAGCGGCTGGTGAACCCGACGCCGGTGATCGACGGGCCGCACGGGTACCTCAAGGGGATGTTCCTGCACTACAACTTTTCCAAGGGCCTGCGCGAGTGGTTCATCAAGCACAACTCGTACTCGCAGATGGAGGCCGTCGAGGGTGAGAAGCTCGTCCACGGCCGCCCCGACCCCGGGGGGCGGTCCCTGCTCCGTCAGGCCCTGATCGGCGACCGGGCCAACCGCCGCAAGGCGCTGAAGGCGCTGAGCTTCTTCCTCCCGTTCCGTGCGTTCGCGCGGTTCGTATACATGTACTTTGCCAAGCTCGGCCTGCTCGACGGCCGGGCCGGGTTCCACTACTCGCTGCTGATCTCGATGTACGAGTACTGGATCCAGCTGAAAATGCAGGAGATCGAGCACAAGGGGTGGAAGCGGCAGAACGACCGGATCGTCAACCGGCGGCTGGCTGCGTTCGACGGTAACGCATTGAGTGCGCCTGACCGGCTCCCGCGCATCGACGTCTTCATTCCGACGTTCAACGAGTCGCACCACATCGCCGAGGCCGTCGCCAACGCCAAGCAACTCGGCGGCGGCGTGTACGTGCTCGACTCGAAGAGCACCGACGGCACGCAGGACCTCGCCCGCGCCGCCGGGGCGACCGTCGTCGAGCGGACGTTCACCAACTATGCCGACCAGAAGAACTGGGGCCTCGACAACCTCCCGCTCACCGGCGACTGGGTCTTCATCCTCGACGCCGACGAGCGGATCACGCCCGAGCTCGCCGCCGAGATCTTCGAGAAGACCGCGAGCCGCCGGAGCACCACGGGGTACTTCGTCAACCGGGTCGTGATCGCGATGGGCAAGCAGGTGCGGCACGGCGGGCTTTACCCGTCGTGGAACTTGCGCCTGTTCCGCCGGGGGACCGCGCGGTACGAGGAGCGGATCGTCCACGAGCACATGGTCAGCACGGGGCCGGTCGACTTTTTGCGCCACGAGATGTTGCACCTGCGGCGCGAGTCGATCAGCCGGTTCATCGACAAGCACGTCCGGTACGCCGACCTCGAGGCCGACGAGTGGGTGAAGTGGCGGACGGGGAACAGCACGACCGAGCCGGCGGGGTCGCTGTTCTCCAACCTGCTGGCCGTGCGGCAGTGGTTCCGCCGGAACATCTGGCCGCGGCTCCCGGGCCGGCCGCTCTGGCGGTTCATGTACATGTACTTTTTCCGGTTCGGCTTCCTGGACGGCCTGGCCGGGTGGCACATGGCACGGCTGATGGCGTGCTACGAGTACATGATCGGCCTGCTGTACGCGGAGAAGCTCGCCAAGTTGAAGGGGAAGGACCTGGGCCGCTCGGGCGGTGAGCACGAGGCGATCGGGTACGTTCCCGTGTCCAAGTCCTGACAAGCGATCGAGGCAAAAAGAGAACCCGCGGAGCTCGCTCCGTGGGTTCCTTTGTGCCGTCTCGGTTGATTCTAGGCCCGCTTGGGCAGCTCGACCGTCCGTACCACCAGGATCCCGGGCCGCGCCTTCAGGCGGTTGATCACGGCCTCCGCGGGCTGCTGGTCGGTCTTGATCAGCATCAGCGCCTGGGCCCCGCCGTCCTTCTGGATGGCGCGGCTGATGACCATGTCGGCGATGTTGACGGCCGCGTCGCCGAACGTCGTCCCGACCGTCCCGATCACGCCCGGCTGGTCCTTGTTGACGATGATCACCATGTGCCCCTCGGGGATCATGTCCATGTTGAAGTCGTCGATCCGCAGCACGCGCGGGAGGCGGTCGGCGTAGGCCGTGCCGATGATCCGGTGGCTGTTCCCGTCCGCCTGCGTGACCCGGACGGAAATGATCTCCCCGACCAGCCCCTGCGGCGGGGCCGGCTCGTGGATCTGCACCAGCTCGATCCCGCGCTCGCGCGCCAGGTGCTCGACGTTGATCACGTTCACGCCCGGGGCCATGTGCGGCTTGAGCAGTTCGACCGCCGCGAGCCGCAGCAGCGTGTTCATGACCTTCGGCGCCTTGTTGCCGCTGGCCCGCAGGGTGAGGTTCTTGAACCCGCCCTCGGAGTAGCCCGAGAGCAGCGCGCCGATCCGCCGCGCCAGGTCCGCCAGCGCCGCTTCGTCGGGCGGCAGGTCGAGCTTGATCCCGCCCGCGTTGACGGCGCCGCGGATTTCACCGGAGTTCAGGTACGCGATGATCGCCGTGCACGCGTCGACGCTGACCGCCGTCTGGGCCTCGTCGGTGCTCGCGCCCAGGTGCGGCGTGACGACCACGTTCTCCAGCCCGTACAGCGGGCTGTCCGCGGGCGGGGGTTCCTTGTCGAACACGTCGAGCGCGGCGCCGGCGATCTTCTTTTCCTTGATCGCCTCGGCGATCGCGTACTCGTCGACGACCTCGCCGCGCGAGTCGTTGATCACCAGCAGGTTCGGCTTGACCTTCCCGCCCAGCAGGCGGTCGCGGTTGAGCAGGTGCTTGGTCTCGGCGCCGCCGGGGACGTGGAACGTGATCACGTCGAGCTGCTTGAGGAACTCTTCGAAGTCCTTGACGACGGTCACGCGCCCGTCGAGCGCGGTGGCCGACTGGAAGTACGGGTCGTACCCGAGGACGGTCATGTCCATCGCCAGCGCGCGGACGGCGACGGTCTGCCCAATCCGCCCGAGGCCGACGACGCCGAGCGTCTTTCCGGCGAGCTGCGTGCCCTGGTAGATCGCGCGCTTCTTCCAGTCCAGCGCGCCGGTCCGCAGGCCCTGGTTGGCCGCGGGGATCTTGCGGGCCAGGGCGTACATGAGCGCCAGCGCGTGCTCGGCGGTGCTGAGCGTGGACGCGGCGGCGGTGTTCAGGACGAGGATGCCCTTGGCCGTCGCGGTCGGCAGGTGGATGTTGTCCACGCCCACGCCTGCCCGGGCGATCACGCGGAGCTTGCCGGGGTTGGCGAGCACTTTTTCGGTCACCTTGGCGCCCGAGCGGACGATCAGCGCGTCGAAGTTCGGCACCTCGGCCGCGAGCTCGTCCTCCTTGAGCCCGATCTTCTCGACGTACTCCATGCCCGACGCCTTGAGGGCCTCGAGCCCCTCAACCGCGAGCTTGTCCGCCACGAGAATCCGCTGTCCGGTCGCCATTGGTTTTCCTCTGATAACTGCCCGAAACGGTCGTACGTCGACC
>DASPKW010000182.1:0-7528 GCA_035627895.1 Tepidisphaeraceae bacterium
AAGGCCGCCGACGTCAAGACGTTCACGACCGACAAGCCCGTCGAGTTCCGCACCAAGGACGGCGCGCGGGTCACGGGTCCGGCCAAGGCGTCCGACCCCGGGCAGGTCACGGTCACGCCCGCCACCCCCGCGGGCCAGACGGTCGTCGTCCCCGCGGCCCGCCCCGTGCGCATCGCGGACGTGAAGTACCTGAACTTCAACGAGGGCTGGACCGGCGCCATCATCGGCGGCGCGATGTTCGCCCGCGGCAACACGTACGCCGACCAGGCCAACATCGCCTTCGACGCCACGCGCCGTTCCGAGGTCGACCGGTGGACGTTCACCGGCGCCTACAACTTCGGCCGCCAGCGCGACCCGGACACCGGCGACAAGGTCACCACGACCGACAACTGGTTCGCGACCGGCAAGTACGACCGGTTCCTGTCCGAAAAACTCTACTCGTACGGGTCGATCCGGTACGAGCACGACCGGATCGCCGACCTCGATTACCGCCTCGTCCCGGGCTTCGGACTGGGGTACCAGTGGATCGACACGCCGACGACCAAGTTCGACACGGAAGGCGGCCTGGCGTACGTGTGCGAGAAGTTCGGCGACGACACGTCGAACGACTCGATTTCGCTGCGCCTCGCCTACCACTTCAAGAGAAACTTCTGGGCCGACCGGGTGCAGTTCTTCCACCACCTCGAGTACTACCCGAGCCTCGAGACGCTCAACGACTACCTGATCGTCGCCGACGCGGGCCTGCGCACGGCGATCACCGAGAAAATGTTCGCCGAGTACAAGATCGAGTTCCGGTACGACGCCTCGCCCGCCGAGGGCAACAGCCGGAGCGACCTGCGGCACATCGTGGGCGTGGGCTGGAAGTTCTGAGCAAGGGTGAGCGAGGGTCGCAAAGGCGCGAAGGCGCGAAGCAATGAAGAGAGACACGGGTGCGGCCGACAGGCCGCGCCCGTGATTTTTTGGCGGTTTTCCCGCCCCGTTCGCCCGCGATTCCCGCCAACTGTGCTCCCCGCACCGCTTTCCGCCGCCTCCTACAATCGCCCCGTATGTCCGCGCAGTCGCCCGTGCTTCCCTACGAGTCCGCCGTCGACCGGGGTGACCGGCCCGCCCTCACCGTCGGCCTGATCACGCTCCTCCACGCGTTCACCCACGCGCTGCAGATGCTCCTGGTCCCGCTCTACCTGATGGTCAAGGACTCGCTGCACCTGCCCGGCGTCAAGTCCGTCGCCCTCGTCGTCGCCGCGTACTACGTCACCTACTTCGGCCTGAGCTACTTCGCGGGCGTGTTGTCGGACCGGTTCGATCGGAAGATCCTCCTGGCCGTCGGCTTGATCGGGAATTCCGCCGCGATCCTCGCGATGGGCCTGACGCACCACTACGGCGTCATCCTCGCGCTCGGCGTGGTGGCGGGCCTGTTCGGGACGATCTTCCACCCCGCCGCCAACGCGCTGGCGACCGCCCACTACCCGCGCAACCCGGGCATGACCATCGGGATCGTGGGGATCGGCGCGGGCGTGGGCTTCTTCTTCGGCCCGCGCTACGCCGGTTGGCGCGCCGCCGACGCCGGGTGGGAACGCCCGCTAATCGAGGTTGGCGCCGCCGGCGTGATCACCGGCGTCATCTTCTGGCTCGTCGCCCGCGAGGTGCGCCGCCGCCACGGCATCGACGGCCCCGCCGCCGAGCCGCGCGTGCACCGCCCGCTCGGCGCCGTCACGCGCAACCGCGTCCTCGCCGCCGCCGCCCTCCTCGGGTGGCGCGACTTCGCCTCCCAGGCCGCCACCACGCTCGCCGCCATCTTCCTGCTCAAGGCCCAGAATCGCACCGAGGCCGAGACCGGCCTGATACTCGGCGTCATGATGCTCTCGAGCATCGTGATCAACCCGATCGTCGTCTGGTTCAGCCCGCGCCGCCGCCGCCTGCCCGTGCTCGTCGCGTCGCTCGTCACCGGCGGGGCGATCATCGCGCTGTTGCCCCACGCCGGCCCAGGCGCCACGCTGCTCGTCCTCATGGCGTTCCAGACCTGTTCCCTCAGCAGCTTCGCCCTCGGCGACGCCGCCATGCTCGAGCGCATCGACCCCGACCTCCGCGGCCGCGTGATCGGCCTGTTCCTATCCTTGGCCGGCACGCTCGGCGCGACCGCCCCGTGGTTCATGTCCGGCTGGACCGACCGAATGGGTGACGGAGCAAATTCGCCGGCGAGTTACGTCGTGCCGTTCGCCGTCGTCGGCGCGATGATGGCCTTCTCTGCCCTGTCCGCCCCGCTCATTGCTCGCTTCGGACGCCCCGCGACGTCACCCGCGAGCCGTCAGGACGCCGAAGACCGCGCCATGATGGCGGGCGAGATGTGAGCCCGCCCGCGCCGGCGCCTGTCGAGCGGGATCGCGACGAAGTCGCGAGATGGACTCAGCGCCGCGCGAGCCCCTCGTCGCGCAACTCAAACACCACCCGATCGTCCGCCCCGAGATACGCGTCGATCGTGCACGGCCGCGTGCCCGCCTGCGCGGGGATCGTGACGTGAGCCGGATTCTTCGGGTCCACCCTGCCGGCGAGGAACGTCGCGCCCGCCGCGTCCGGCGACGGCACCACCCACGCGCGATCCGACAGTAGCCGTGGCCGATGCCACGCCCCGCCCGGGTCGATCACCGTCGCGGTCAGCGACAGGCCCGCCGCCGACCGGCTGCCGTCCGCGTTGGGCAGGGGGGCGGTCGTCTCGATCGCCACCAGCCGCACCGGCCCGTCGCCGCGGCGCATCGGCCCGACGAACAGCGTCGCCGCGTGCCGCGACCCGGGCGGCGAGAGCAGCGCGTAGAAGCGCGTCCAATCGGCATTGGCCAGGCTGATGCCCGCGGCCGCGTCGTAAACCGTCTGGCCGGTCTGCGGGCGCTGCGCGAGGCACGCCTGCTGACTTTGGATCAGCCGCGCGTGGCCGAACGCGATCACGCCGAACCGCGCGGCCAGCAGCAGCGTCGCCGCCACCAGCGCGCGAACCAACCACCGCCGTGCGACGGCGGAACGACGGGCGTGCGCCCCCGTTTGCGCGTAGTCGAGATGTACGGCGCGGCTGGCCATCCGTGGCGTGCCATTCCGGGTCAGGGGGGTCAATTGCGGGCGCACCGTTACCCACGCGCGCCGCCCGGCGGTGAAGATCGCCGGTGGGGAATTGAAGTCAATCGGATGGGTAGACATCCCCACGCGTGCCGCGCACAATCCGCACCCATGACCAAACGCATTGCATTCCTGAGCGCGATCCTCGCGTTCGCCGCCCCCGCCGCGTTCGCCGCCGAGCCCGCTAAGGAACTCGTCGCCGACCCGAAGACCGTGACCCCCGTCGATTATGCCAAGACCCGCCCGATCGGCCTGAAGGCCGCCGAGGCCGCCGAAAAGCTCGGGTGGCGGCTCGGGTCGCAGGCTTACACGCTCCGCGACCGCCCGCTCCTCGACGCGCTCGACGCCCTCCACGGCCTGGGGATCCTGTACGTCGAGTGCTACCCCGGCCAGGTCATCTCCAAGGACATCAAGGACAAGTTCGGCCCCGGCATGTCCGAGGCCGCCACCGCCGCGGTCAGGAAGAAGCTCGAGGAGACCGGCATCAAGGTGCTCTCGTTCGGCGTGACCGGCGTGCCGGCCGACGAGGCCGGCGCCAAGAAGCTCGCCGAGTGGGCCAAGTCGTTCGGGATCGAGCGGATCGTGACCGAGGCGGGGGCCAAGCAGTTCGACGTGATGGACAAGGTCGGCAAGGAGGTCGGGATCGAGTTCGCGCTGCACAACCACCCGGAGCCGAACATCTACGGCAAGCCGGAAAAGGTCCTCGAGGCGCTCAAGGGCCGGGAAATCGGCCAGACGACGATCGGCGCCTGCGCGGACATCGGCCACTGGCAGCGGTCGGGCGTCAAGCCGGTCGACGGGCTGAAGCTGCTCGAAGGCCGCGTGTTCGAGTTCCACTTCAAGGACCTGGACCAGTTCGGCGTCGCCAAGGGCGCCAAGGACGTCCCGTGGGGCACGGGCAAGGGCGACGTCGCCGCCGTGCTGGCCGAGTGCAAGCGCCAGGCGGGCAAGATGGGCGGCAAGTCGGGCAAGCCGACGTTCAACATCGAGTACGAGACCGGCAACGGCCACGCGCTGGTCTCGAACATGGCCAAGTGCGTCGAGTGGTTCGGCGCGGAGTGCGAAAAGCTCGCGAAGTAACCCCACCGCCCGCCGCTTGCGGCTTAACGACTGAGAAATGCCTGATCCGAAAATGACTGCGGCGCCCCCCCCGGGCGCCGCAGTTCTTTTTGCGCCCCCCAGCACTCATGCCCGTCACCCCTCACGTCCGATAACCCCCCAATGCGCCCGTCGTCCGACCCGCTGCCGATCGTCTTCGTCCACCGCGGCAATTCCGCCTACCTGCCGTTCACACTCGCCCAGGCCAAGCTCGCCAGCCTCTCCTCCCCCGTCGTGCTCCTGGGCGACCGCACGAACAACCAGTTCCCGTTCGTGACGCACGCCGACATGTCCGCCTTCGCCGAACAGGCTGCCGAGCTGGCGAAGGTCTACAAGCACCGCAGCCCGAACGGCGCGCCGTACGAACTGTTCTGCTTTCAGCGGTGGTTCATCCTCCGCGACTTCATGCGGGCGAATTCGCTCGAACGCATCGTCCACGTCGACTCCGACGTGCTCCTGTACGTCGACGTCAACGTCGAGCAGCGCCTCTGGCGCGACTACGACCTGACCTTGGTCCGCGGCGTGTGCGCCGGCAACATGTTCGTCAACCGCCGGGCGGCGATCGAAGACCTCTGCGACTGGATCTGGGACCTGTACACGTCCGCCGACTCCGATGCGAAGCTCGACGCCATCCACGCCTGGCGGAGCCAGACCGGCGAGGGCGTGTCCGACATGGTCGCGCTCAAGGCGATCTACGACGCCAACCGCTCGCGCGTCGCCGAGATGACCGGCGTCCGCGACGACGACTCCTACTGGGACGCCAACATCCACCTGGCCGAAGGCTTCGAGCACGACGGGACGATCAAGCGCATCCGCTACCACGACCGCCTGCCCTACGGCCGCCATCTCGCAAGCGCCCGCGACGTCCGCTTCAAGGCCCTGCACTTCCAGGGCGTTGCCAAGCGCCACATCGAGCCCCACTTCCGCCAAGGCTGCCCGGCGACGTCGTCGTCGATCGCCGCGTAGCGCCCGCCCCCCGTTCACCCGCGCCCCCGTTTAGCCGCGACCCGAAGGGCAAGCGACAGCGCCGCCCGCAGGCGAGCGCGTTGGCGCGGCTCGGAGGAATCGCCTCGTCTCCCGCGTCCCACCCGGTATAGTGCCGGGCATGCGCATCAACACCCACCTCGCCGCGCTGTTCTGCCTCCTTCCCCTGTTCGCCAGCGCCGCTGACGCGCCGCCCGCCGACAAGCCCGACGGAAAACTCCGCATCATCTGCTTCGGCGCGCACCCCGACGACTGCGAACTCCAAGCCGGCGGCGCCGGCGCGCTGTGGGCGGCGCAGGGCCACCACGTCAAGTTCGTCTCGGTCACCAACGGCGACATCGGCCACTGGAAGGAGGCCGGCGGGCCGCTCGCGGCGCGCCGCCTGAAGGAGGTGCGCGAGGCGTCCAAAATCCTCGGCACGCACGTCGAGGTCATGGACGTCCACGACGGCGAGCTGATGCCCACCCTCGAGAACCGCCGGGCGATCATCCGCCTGATCCGCGAGTGGAAGGCCGACCTGGTCCTCAGCCCGCGCCCGTGGGACTATCACCCCGACCACCGCAACACGAGTTTGCTCGTCCAGGACGCGGCGTTCATGGTGACCGTCCCGTTCATCTCCCCGGACGTCCCGCACCTCAAGACCAACCCGGTCTTCATGTACTACACCGACCGTTTCCAGAAGCCCTACCCCTCGCAGGCGGACGTGGTCGTGTCGATCGACTCAGTGATCGACAAGAAGCTCGACGCGCTGGCGGTCATGGAAAGCCAGTTCCTCGAGGGCGGGGCGCTCGGGCACGAGGGCCTCATGCCCAAGTCGCCCGCCCACCGCGAGCACCGGATCAAAGAGGTGCGGAACGTGCAGGCCGCCCGCTACCGCGCCATCGCCGAGCGGTTCCGCGCCGAGACGGAGAAGTGGTACCCGAAGGACAAGGCCGCGGCGGTGAAGTTCGCCGAGGCGTTCGAGGTGTGCGAGTACGGGCGCAAGCCGACGCGCGAGGACCTGGCGAAGCTCTTCCCGTTCTTCGGGGAGCAGAAGTAACGGGACGGTCAGCCGCTCACAGCAGGTCGCGGTCCGACGGCAACCCCTCCGCCAGCCCGTCCAACTTCACCCGCATGAACTGCCACATGACCCAGCACTCCATCCCGAACGGGATGAACCCGAGCAGGCCGACGAGCGGCATTTCGAAGTAGCGGTATTGCTCGGTCGCCCCCAGGAACGGCAGGTGGTACGTCCACTTGGTCAGGGCCCAGTAGTTCCAGAACTCCCAGAGGAAGCCGCAGATCAGCCCGCCCGCGCACGCGGCGAGGGTGCGGCCGAACCACCCGCGCTCCCAGTCGCGGAACATGCTCGGCCGGCCGAGCCAGTAGTTGATCGGGTCTAATAGGAAGACGAGGCTGGTCCAGAGGACGAAGTTGGTGACGGGCGTGCGCGCCACGACGACCCACGCGATCATCGCGAGCCCGATCAGGAGCGAGAGCCACAAGCCCCAGTGCGGGAACGACCGATCCCGCGGCACTGAAGTGCCACTGCCCGTACGGCGTGCCCAGTTGAACGCGCCGAGTTCGATCAGGGCTTGTCCGGTCAGGAGCATTCCCGGGACCACGGTCCCGAACGCGACGACGTAGCCCGGGCCACGATCCAACAGGAGGCCGAGCCATGGCGCCTTCTCGGTCCCGGGCATGCCGACGTACACCCAGGCGCGCATGCCCAGGTTGAAGTTGATCATGTCGAACACGGCCCAGATGAAGACCGACGCCAGGCAGAGCAGCGCGAAATGGTGCGGGCGGCGGCGGATCGGACTCGCGCCGGTCAGGCCGGTCAGCAGGCCCTCGAGGATGAACAGGTAGCCGACCCACGCAAGCGGGGTCATGTTCACCGCGACCCAGCGGGCGACGCGGGCGGCGTAGCCGACGGGGGCCGCCAACGCCCAGCGCTCGGCGTCCGTGCGGATCACGCCCCGGCCGGACCACGCGACGTCGGCGAACAGCAGCGCCTCGCAGGCGAGGAGCATCGCGATGCCGAACCAGAGCGTCCGCGGCCAACGGCGCCGGGGCGTTTCGGATCGTTCGTCGGGAATGGCTTCGATCGTCGACACGACAGAAACGTTACGCCAGCGCGTCCCGTCCCTCAACCTCGCCCACGTAAGGCCGCCGATCTTGCCAACCACGTCCCCACTATCATCCCGAGGTACTCCGAGGGATCTGGCCTCGAATGTCATGGCCCTGGGCGAATCGAACGGGCCCCCGCGCCCCAGCCAGATCCCTCGGCGTACCTCGGGATGACATCGACACGCCGTCTTCGATTGTCGATCGACGCGCGTCGGGCTACTCGCCCCCCAAC
>DASPKW010000183.1:0-2654 GCA_035627895.1 Tepidisphaeraceae bacterium
TCAACGGAATTGGGGCACCGTCCGCACCAATCGGTTGCTTCACGAGCTCTCTCAATGCGTCGTGCTCCCGTACGACGACCAACTCGCGTGGGAATGGGCCCGCGTCACCTCCATCAAAGGCATCCCCGTCGAATCCTCCGACGCCTGGATCGCCGCCACCGCCCTCCGCCACGGCCTGCCCCTGATCACGCACAACCGCCGACACTTCGAGCAGATCCCCGGGCTGACCGTGATCTCCGAAGCCTGACCACTCTCATGGACCCGAAGCCGCGCCCCAACCACCGCAGATACCTCGAAGCCCTCGAGCGCATGGGGCCCGAGGGTCGCCTGCGCAAGGCCTGCGAACTCTCGGACTTGACGCGCAGCATGTTCATGCAGGCGCTCCGCGAACGCTTCCCCGACGCGACGCCGGCGGAGTTTCGGAAGATCGTCATCGAACGAGTACTGCGATGGAGCAACTCGAACTACTGAATCACGTCGTCGGCGTGCTGCGCAGCGTAGGCATCTCCCACATGGTGTCCGGGTCGTGCGCACCGCGACATGGTCAACCTGTTGCATACCGATTCCGGCAACAAGGTCGACTTTTGGCTGCTTACCGACGACGAGTTCGACCGAAATCGCTTCGCCCGCGGCACGATGCTGATGTTCGCGGGCGTCCGTTTCGAAGGTTCGCGACCGGAAGACACCATCCTCCAGAAATTGAAGTGGTTGAGAGAGACCGGCGGCGTTAGCGAAAAACAGTTCCGCGACGCCGTGGCAGTCTTTGAGGTGCAGTTCCGCCAGTTAGACCAGCCCTATCTCGATGATTGGGCGGCTCGGATCGGCGTCACCGATTACCTCCGTCGTGTTCGCGATGCGGCCACGCCGCTGTAGCCCTCACTTCGCCTTCTTCAACCACTCCTCAAACCACGCGAACGCGCCCGCCGCCGTGCGGGCCGCCTCGGCGCCGCCCCACCCGTGGTCCGCGCCCAGCAGCAATTCCACCCGTCCCGGCACCCCCGCGGCCGTCAGGGCCTCGGCCATTCTCACCGCCTGCTCCGTCGGCACCAGCCGGTCCTTGGTCCCCGCGTACATAAGCGTTGCCGCGTCGGCCGCGTTCACGTACGTGACCGGGCTCGCGCGCTTCGCCGCCTCCGGCTTTTCGGCGGGCGTGCCCCCCAGGAATCCCTTGACGATCCCCGTCGTCACCGCCGGTAATGTCGCCGTCAAATCCGTCGGCCCGACGAACGACACGACCGCGCTCACCTTCGAACTTTCCCCGTCGTTCCCGCCCGAGTCGTCCAGGCCGTCGGCCTTGTCCATCGTCCCCAGCAGCATCGACAAATGCGCCCCGGCCGAGAACCCGATCGCCCCCACCCGCTGCTTGTCGATCCCGTACTTCTCGGCCGACGCGCGCAGGAAGCGCACCGCGGCCTTGGCGTCCTGGATCTGCGCGGGCCAGACGTGCTTGGGGGCGAACCGGTACGAGATCGTCGCCGCCACGTAACCGCGCGCGGCGAAGTTCAGCACGAGGTCGTCGTGGGCCGTCCGCTTGCCCGCGGCCCACCCGCCGCCGTGGATGATCACGACCAGCGGCAGCGGCCCCTTGCTCGCGTCCTTCGGCCGGGCGATGTTGAGCTTCAACTCCTCCCCGCCCGCCGTCGCGTACGTCACGTCGGGCGTGAACTCCACCCCCGCAGGCACCGGCGGCGCCGCGACAGCCGACGCGGCACCGATCACCCACACCGCCGCCCACGCCAGCCCGTATCGCATCGCTGCTCCGTTCGTTCGTGCGCGCCTGCGCGACCGCCCGTCCCTTAATCGTCCGCCGCCGCCTCCGCCGGCTTCCGCTTCCCGATCATGACCAGCACCCCGCCGATCGCCATCACCGCCCCCAGCCCGGCGAACGCGCCGACGACCAGCCACTTCCCGCCCATCCCGTACAGCAGGCGCAAAATGCCGCCCTTGCGCCCGAACCGCGGCGTCTCGCCCAGCGCCTCGGCCTCGGCGATGTGGTTGAACTGCCACACGGCGAACCCGATCAGCCCCAGGCCGATCAGGATGTTGACCAGCACGCCCCAGCTGAAGTTGAACCCGCCGCCGCCGCCGCCGGTCTCGCCGACCGACTTGGCCCCCGCGATCGGCACGGGCGCGCCGTGCGAACCGACCGGCGGCGGCGGGGGGGGCGGCGGCGGCGGCGCGGCGTCGTCGTACGTGTCTTCAAACCCCTCGGGCGGCGGCGGTGGGGGCGGCGGCGCCGCGGTCGCGGGTCGCCGGGCCCCGGCCGACCGCGCCGGTGCGACCGGTGGCGGGGGCGGCGGCATCTCATCGACCGCGAACGGGTCGTCCATCCCTTCGACCTCCGCCGGGTCTGACGCGGGGAAGCTCACCACGGCCCCGCACGCCTTACACCGCGCCCGCTTGCCCGCGAGTTCCGGCTTCCACGTGTACTGCTTGCCGCACGCGCATTCGACCTTGCCCGCCATGACGTGTTCCTCCCAAAGGACTGCGGGAATTTTGGATGGACGGGGGCGGAATTGCAATCGCGCGGGGCCATGCCGTCGCCCTATGGAAACGATAGCGGCGTGCGATTCGCGCGCTGCCGCCCTTCCGGGGCTTCATCATTTGCATTCATCGCAAACCCATGGCTTACGCCATGGGCTATTGGCTGTCGC
>DASPKW010000184.1:0-6654 GCA_035627895.1 Tepidisphaeraceae bacterium
GTCTTCCCGCCGTGCGCCAGCCCCGTCGCCGATGTCTTGACCACCGCCTCGAACACCCCCGTGTGCGGCCCGGTCTCCCTCAACTCCACCGTGACCGACGGCATCCCCTCCGGCGCCAGCGGCAACACCTTCGCCGCGCCCGCCGCCGCCGCCGACTCCTCCGCCGACACCTCGCCCGGCGTGCTGCGCTGCGTGGTCGGCTGCGTCGCCGGCCGCGTCTCCTGTTTCAGGTCCGCCGCCCGCGTGTCCACCTTCGGCAGCGCCGCCAGCGTGACGGTCACCGCGTCCGCCCCGCCCGTCAGATCCCGGTCCAAATCTTCGACCCGCAGCAGCACGTCCCCGCCCAACACCACCTGCACCACGCGCTCCGCCCCGTCCCGCGTGTACAGCCCGATCACCGCGTCCGACGCCACCGTCAGCGAGTCCTTCCGGATCACCCGCTGCGGCCCCTTCGGCCCCACCTCGTCCACGTACTCGATCTCCACCGTGTCCTTCCCCGTCAGCTCCAGCCGCTGGAATTGCCGCTTCAGCAGCCGCGCCCACACCGACACCGCCGTCAGCCGTGCGTCCACCGTCTCCGGCCCCGTCGCCTTCGCCGCCGCCTCCAGCCGCACCTTATCCACGTCACTCTCGCTCAACCCCGCCGCCGGCATCCCCGCCGTCGCCACCTCGTCCTTCCCCACCACATCGTCCGGCGTCGGCAGCGTCCCCGCCAGCGCCGCGCGCACCCCCGGATCGCCCTCGCCGCCCGGCGTCGCGGGCGCGGCCGGCGCCGTCGTCGGTTTGACCGTACGGGCCGTCTTCGCCAGTGCCTTCACCGACTGCTCCGGCGCCCAAGCCTCCACGATCTTCTCCAGCGCCCCCATCGCCTGGTCCACCCGCGCGCACGCCGCCGTCATCCCCGCCTTCGCCGTCCCCTCCAGGGCCTCGGCCTCCGCCACCAGCGCCGCCCGCTTCTTCTCAGCCCCCGCCGGGTTCGTGATCTTCTCCGCGCTCCGCTCCACCTCCGCCGCCTCCTGCCGCTTCTCCGCCGCCGCCTTCACCTTCGCCCGCGCGTCCGCCAGCGCCTGCCGCACCTCCGCCGCCTGCGCCTCGGTGAACACCTTCTCCAGGTCCCCGCTCTTGCGCGGGTCCGACAGCGCCGTCGGGATCGTCCCCAGGAAAACCGGGTTCCGCAGCCCCATCGGCTCGAGCTCCACCGTCTCCTCGTCGCCCCCGCTCGTCCGCGCGATCGCCCGCACCGTCCGCGGCGTCTCCCCCACGTTCACGTCCGCGTCCGTGACACGCAAATACAGCCGCCCGCCCGGCGTCACCCGCGTCATCGCCGCCGTCCGCTCCTTCGCCACCGTCCCCACCATCCGGTACGCCGACAGCGCCTGTTGGTACTGCTCCAGCCCCAAATGACCGTCCCCGATCGACTGGTACGCCATGTTCACCAGCGGGTGCCCCGGGTGCCGGTCGATGAACTTGCGGAACGCCCCGAAGCAGGTCGTGTAGTTCTTCGCGACCAGGTACGCCTGCCCCACCATGTAATCCGCGCGCACGCCCGTCGCGACCTCGGCCTCGTCCGTCACCTCGTCCGTCGCCGCCGACGCCGCCCGCCGGTAAAGCGCCGCCGCCTCGTCGTACTTCTTAAGCTCGTACGCGCAGTCCCCCAGCCGCGCCATCGCCCGCACCGTGTAGTTCGACGCCGGCGCCATCGCCAGCACCTTCCGGAACTGCTCGGTCGCCCGCGCCACGTCTCCCACGAGGTACGTCGTGTCCGCCGCCTTGAACACCGCCGCCACTTCCTCGTTCAGCCGCGAGTCCCGCCGCGCCGCCAGCCGCGATTCGCGGTCGGTCGGCTTCCCCTTCGCCCCCGCGCCGCCCTTCGCCGCGTCCGGTTCAGCCTTCGGCGCCGGCTGTCCCCCCGCCGCCCCCGCCACCGCAAAACCGATCCCCGCCGACGCCACCGCGACCCACAAGCGCCGTAGGCTCATTGCCGTTCCTCCGTGTCCGCCCCTTGTCCGATCCTGACCGCGCCCCACGCCCGGCAACGCATTATTTCGATGGGCGTAGTACAGTCAGACATGCTACCGGCCGGGCCAACCGGTGTTGCTTCATTTCACGGTCGCATGTCTCACGAGTGACGGAGCCCCCGCAGTCGACGGCGATGTCCGCCCCTGAACCCTGAACCCCGACCCCTGAACCCTCCACCCCGGGGACGCGAGGAATCACGCATGCCCGACTTCGACCCGAAAGTCGCCCACCTCCTCCGCCGCGCCACCCTCGGCCCCACGATGGAGGAAGTCGCCGACGCCTCCCAACGCGGCCTCCAGGCGACCCTCGACTCCATGCTCTCCCAGCTCGACCGCCCCCTCACCCGCGCCGAGCTCACCGCCCAGGCCATCGGCCCCGTTTTCCTCAAGGACCACCAGTCGCTCCGCGCCGGCTGGATGCTGCGGATGGTCTCGAACTCCAACCTCCTCCGCGAGAAGCTCACCCTCTTCTGGCACAACCACTTCGCCACCGCCATCGCCAAGGTCCGCGGCCCCGCCCTGATGGCCCAGCAGATCGAGACGCTCCGCGAGCTCGGCCTGGGCGACTTCAAGGCCATGCTCCTTGCGATCGCCCGCGACCCGGCGATGCAGATCTGGCTCGACAACAACCTCAACGTCGCCGGCAAACCCAACGAAAACTTCGCCCGCGAGCTCATGGAGCTCTTCACGCTCGGCATCGGCCACTACACCGAAAAGGACGTCCAGGAGGTCGCCCGCGCGTTCACCGGCTGGAACATGGACCAGGAAGGCCCGCGCGGCCGCCGGTTTACCTTCTTCCCCGACAAGCACGACACCGGCATCAAGACCGTCCTCGGCAAGTCCGGCAATCTGGACGGCACCGACGTCATCGACCTACTCGCCGACCACCCCCAGACGCCCCAGTTCGTCTGCCGAAAGCTCTGGCAGTTCTTCGTCCACCAGGCCCCGACCGACGCCGACCTCGCCCCGATGGTGCAGGCCTACACCAGCTCCGGCCGCCAGATCGCCCCGACCCTCAAGGCCATGTTCCTCTCCCCCGGCTTCTTCTCGCCCCAGGCCGTCGGCACGCAGGTCAAGAGCCCGATCGAGTACGTCGTCGGCGTCGTCCGCTCGCTGAGGGCCGACGTCTCGGAGATCCAGCAGTACGCGACCGCCGCCGCCGCCATGGGCATGGACCTCTACAACCCGCCCGACGTCGCCGGCTGGAAGGGCGGCGAAGAGTGGATCTCCACCTACACCCTCCTCGAGCGCATCCGCTTCGTCCGAGCCCTGGTCGCCAAGGGCAAGAGCGGCAAAGTCGCCGGCCTCGATACCGACCAGATCATCCGCGAGAACTTCATCGCCAATAACACCGAGCTCGTCGACCACTTCCTGATCCGCTTCATGCACCGCATCCCCGAAGGCCAGCTCCGCCCCACGCTGCTGTCGTTCCTCTCCGCCGGCACTCGCGCCCCCAACGTCGTCCGCCTGCCGCCAGCCGAAAAGGACGAGAAAATCCGCGGCCTAATCCGATTAATCCTGGTCAGCCCCGAATACCAGTTGTGCTAGTGAATGACGAATGTCGAAATTCGAATGACGAATCAATGACGAATGACCAAGGACCAATGACGAAACCCTTCGACGCCCGACAACGTCATCTCGCGCGAGCCCGTCCCCCCCGTCATCCCGAGGAACGAGGGATCTAGCCGGAGCGCAAGGGCCCGCTCGACTTTGGCGACTCGGCCCCGAACGTAGGGAGCCAAAGTGCAACCGGCCCCGACCCCCAGCGTGCCTGAACGACCGTTTGTTCATTCGAATTTCGTCATTCGTCATTGATTCGTCATTCGAATTTCGTCATTCGTCATTCAACTTCTCCGCGGTGTCCTAACCCCCGTCAGCCACCTGGAGCCCCCATGATCATCTCCCGCCGCGAATTCCTCTCCTCCGGCGCCACCGTCGTCGCCGCCGGCGCGACCGTCCCCGCCATGCTCATGAACCTCGCCGCCGCCCGCGCGGCCGAGAACGACAAGTCCACCAAGGACCGCGTCCTGGTCGTCTTCGAGCTCAACGGCGGCAACGACGGCATCAACACGCTCGTCCCCTACAAGGACCCCGCCTACCCCACGATGCGCCCCACCCTGGCCATCGCCGAGAAGGACCTCCACGTCCTCGACCCCGCCACCGGCGTCGGCCTGCACCCCTCGATGACCGGCTTCGCCGATTTGTTCAAGAACAAGCAGCTCGCCGTCGTCCAGGGCGCCGGCTACCCGCAGGCCAACCGCTCCCACTTCCGCTCGATGGAGATCTGGCACCGCGGCACCCCCGAGAACACCGTCACCACCGGCTGGCTCGGCCGCTACTACGAGAAGTCCGCCGCCGCCGACAACAAGTCCGTCGTCCCGATCATCCACTACGGCAAGAACCGCCCCGAGCTCTTCAAGTCCGGCAAGGCCCCCGCCATGTCCGTCAACGCGATCGACGACTTCTACCCCATGAACCAGAAGCCGGAGAGCGTCGCGATCAGCACCCTCTACAAGAACCTCAAGGGCGCAGATCCAATGGGCAATGGGCAATCGGCAATGGGCAATCCCAAACCCGAAGACGTCCTCTCCCCGACCGAAATCGTCCAGGCCACCGGCATGGACATCGTCAAGGGCACGGAAGTCATCAAGAAACTCCTCAAGAACCCGCGCACGCCCAAGGCCGAGTACCCGACCGATCGCTCGTCCGCCGGCCTGAAGGTCTTCGCCCAGATGATCGTCGAGAACGTCGGCACCAAGCTGTTCTACGTCTCGCTCGGCGGCTTCGACACCCACGCCCGCCAGGCCGACAACCATGCCAACCTGATGGCCCAAGTCTCGTCCTCGATCAGCGCGTTCCTTGCCGACCTCAAGGCCGAGAACAAGGACAAGGACGTGATGGTCATGGTCTTCTCCGAGTTCGGCCGGCGCACGAAGGAGAACGGCTCCGCCGGCACCGACCACGGCGCCGCCAGCGTCATGTTCTTCGCCGGCGGCTCGGTCAAGGGCGGCCTCTACGGCGCCTACCCCTCCCTCTCCGACCTCGACGACGGCGACCTCAAGTACAAAGTCGACTTCCGCGACTGCTACGCCACGATCCTCGAACACTGGCTCGGCACGTCCGCGGATCGCATCCTCCCCAACCACAAGGGCAGACTCGACTTCGTCTGACCCGCGTCGCAATCCCGACCTACCAAAAGCCCGCGGAGCTTGCTCCGTGGGTTTCTTGTTTCTCGCGACCCATTTCCTAACCAAAAGGACGTACTTACCGGTCGCACCGAAGGTGCACGTGACGTCACCCCCAACCCGACGCCGGAAAAGCCCGCGGAGCTCGCCCGTGAAGTTCCATGCTTCGCCGAGCGACCGAAGCGCCGTGGCGATCACTGGACGAATCGCACGCGCACCAGTTGTGCCGGTCGCGCGTATTCCGCGACGTCGCCAATCTCGCCGTCCCGCGACAGTCCTTCAACGGACGTCCAAAAGCCCGCCTCGTCCGCTGCCACGCCGAAGACGAAGTACCCTCGGTGTACCGTGTCGAGGGCGAACCAGATATCGAGCTCCGGCCCGGAAGCCGACGTGTAGCAGCAGTCCCCAGCCGGATAGCCGCCTTCCCAGCTCGCGATAAGCGCGGGCGCCGGGTTCGCCGCCGGCCCCGTCTCCCGCACGATGATCTCACCGAACCGTCGCTCCACCGCCTCGACGGCTTCGTCCTCGGCAGGTTGGCTCCAGTTGGGAAACTCGTGCCGCCGCGCCTTCACCAGCAGGTGACCGGCACCGCCCGCCTCCGGCACGCGATAAAGTCTGAAGATGTCCAGCGGTACTCCCATTGGCGAAACGGATGCTGGCGTACAGCAGGGGTCAAAGCAAATCGTGATCGTCGAGCGCGTCGTCCCAGATCACGTCCGCATTCTCCCGAAAGTAAGTCCGCAGGACCCGTTCGACATCACCGCCCCCCAACTCACCCAGGCGAACCGCGTCACAGAGCAACCGCGAATCGTCCGAACTCATCCGCGCCGCCGACCCCTCGACCCGGCAACAGCCGTATCCGTCGAACGAGATCCTGCAAAGCGACACGATGCCGGCCTCGTCGACATCGAAGTCGGCGAAGACGCTCGCCTCCTGCAGGCAAAGGCAAAAGCTGCACGGCCGCGTCGCCATCACCGGATAGGCTCGAGCCACTATACTCATAGCAAATGGCGCGCGCGGCCGACCCACGAACGACGGAAACGGATAAACACGACGCTCACAAATCCGTCGCCGCCGCGCGTCGATCATACCCTCCTGCACCCGGCCGCCTCGCGAAAAACGCCTCCCCCTCGTGCCACAAAAACAGCGCCCACGACAGCGACTCGTCGAACACCGCCAGGTCGTCCGAGCCCGGGTACCAGAGCTCGTCCCAGTATTTCACGAACATCTTCCACGTCGTTACCGCGGCCTCGGTCGAATCCCACGACAGGAACACGCGACGCTTGAACGGGACGCCCCGCTGGTAGAGCCACTTCCGCACGCGCCGGCCATCCGCCGCACCGTCATCCCCAGCGAGCGGCGTCGACGTAACCTCCGCGAAGAACCCCCGCGTGAACGGCTGCTCGCGGTACCACGGCACGGTCACTTCCAACAACCGACCGGCCGACGCC
>DASPKW010000185.1:0-22825 GCA_035627895.1 Tepidisphaeraceae bacterium
CGCGGCGATCGCGATCCAGTCCGCTTACCTCAGCGCCGGCCAGCGTTGCACTGCGGCGCGGCGCCTGATCGTCCACGACGGCAAGGAGGGCGCGCTCCTGGAGGCAATCCGCAAGCTCGCCGACCGCATCATCGTCGACCATCCGCACGCGACGCCGCCGCCCTTCATGGGCCCGGTCATCGACAATCCCACCGCGGACGGGCTCCAGGAAAGCTTCTTCGAACTGATGACGAGAGGCGCCCGGCCGATCAAGCATCTCGAGCGGCCGCGCGAGGACAGGCCCTTCCTCACTCCCGCCATCCTCGACGTGACCGAAGTGAAGCAGCGCCCCGACATCGAATTGTTCGGCCCAATCCTGCAGGTGATTCGAGTGCCCGACTTCGACGCCGCGCTTGCGGAGGCCAACAATACGCGCTTCGGGCTCGCCGCGTCGCTGGTGGGCGGAAGCCCGCAGCTTTACGACCGCTTCTGGGCGAATGTGCGCGCCGGCGTGATCAACTGGAACAAGCCCACCAACGGGGCGCCCTCCAACGCGCCCTTCGGCGGCGTCGGCCTGTCCGGCAACCACCGGCCCAGCGCCGCCACGGCCGCCGATTACTGCTCCTATCCGGTCGCCTCGATGGAAGCTCTCGACATTATCGGGCCGGAAAAACCACCGACCGGCGTGTCCCCACTATAGCGACCCGTTGTGTGTCTATCCGATAGTCAGGACAATCCCGCTTTACACAGACACACACGGAGAATTGAGATGAACCGCCCCGCCCGCATGCTCCCCCGCCTCCGCCGGCTCGCCGCCGCCGCCGCGATCGGCCTCGCCGGCACGCTCGCCGTCGCCCCGCCCGCCCACGCCGCCCCGCCCACGCAGCACGCCGCCGTCTGGGTCAAGTTCGACCAGCTCCCCCGCCGCGTCCGCGACACGATCGACCGCGAGCGCGGCACCCACGACCTCCGCCAGATCCTCCGCGTCAGCAGCGGCGGCCGCCCGTTCTACCGCGTCATCATCGACGACCGCGGCCGCGAGGACCGCGTCGTCTTCGTCTCCGAGCTCGGCACCATCATGAAGCGCACCGAGGTCCCCGACCTCAACTTCGGCCACGGCGAAAACGAGCGCTGGGTCTTCTACCGCGACCTCCCCCGCGAGGTCCGCGACGCCCTCGACCGCGCCCGCGGCGGCCGCGAGGTCAAGCAGATCTGGTTCGTCCGCCGCGACAACCGCGAGTTCTACCGGTGCATCGTCGAGCAGCGCGGAGACGACGTCGCCTTCCGCTTC
Source organism: Tepidisphaeraceae bacterium (assembly GCA_035627895.1). Classification (GTDB taxonomy): domain Bacteria; phylum Planctomycetota; class Phycisphaerae; order Tepidisphaerales; family Tepidisphaeraceae; genus DASPKW01. The sequence continues at coordinate 1,271 of DASPKW010000185.1, forward strand.
GGCCCCAGCGGCAAGATCCTCTCGATCGACGAGGTCGAGGACGTCGCCGTCGGCGCCGCCGAGGCCCGCCGCTACGAGATCGAGCGCGAGCGCTGGGTCCGCGTCGACGACCTCCCGCGCCCGGTCCGCCGGGCGATCGAGGACGAGTTCCGCGGCCGGCCCGTCTACCGCGCGATGCTCGTCGAGCGCGGCGGCCGCACGTTCTACCGGGCCGTCGTCGGCGACCGCGTGATCCGCATCGCCGAGGACGGGTACGTCTACCGCGACCGCGAGATCGACGACGTCGTCTACGGGCCCGAGACCGGCGACAGCCCGTACGGCCGCGAGGTCTGGATCAAGTACCGCGACCTCCCGCGCGACGCCGCCGAGACCCTCGACCGCGAGCGCCGCGGCCGCGACGTCAAGATGGTCTTCCACGTCCAGCGCGGGCGGTGGGAGTACTACCGCGCGATCATCGACACCCGCGGCGACGACACCGCCGTCCGGATCGGCGCCAACGGCCGCCTCCTCGCCCGCGAGGACGTCGAGGACACCGCCATCGGCGGCGACGAGGTCCGCGACCACGGCGCCCGCGAGGAGTGGGTCAAGTACGCCACCCTCCCCCGGGCCGCCCGCGACGCCCTCGACCGCGAGCGCGGCCGCGACGAGGTCCTCAAGATCGTCCGCGTCGACCTCGGCCCCCGCTCCTACTACCGCTGCACGATCGACTTGCGCCCGTACCCCACCGTCGTCCGCATCAGCGAGGACGGGCGGATGATCCGCGAGCGGTAAGGGCCCCCGGGAAGGGAGGCGCGGGTACGTTCCCCCCGCAACCCACGCCGACTCCTGTGGAGTCGGATCGCGACGCAGTCGCGAGTTCGTCAGCAATTCACGAGACGCGCGGCACTCGCCGCGCGTCTCGTCGTTTCCCGACTTCCTTTGCCGCCCGGAATCATCTTGCGTTCGCCCGCGTTCCCATCGATATTGGTGTGGGCGTGACCCGGCTCACGCGCGCGTCCCGTCCCGCAGTTCCAAACGTTAGGTCGAAGGAGGTCGGTATGGGTCGTACCGTTAGGCGGCGCACGACCGGAGCCGCGGCACTCGCCCTTGCCGTGGCCTGCGCCCTGCCGGCGCGGAGCGCCGTCACCACGTCCGGCGACGCCACCGCGACCGGCCCGGTCGCCGTCGGCGGGACGGGCATCGGCACGCTCACCATCGACGGCGGGACCGCGATCACGGTCGGCCCAACGACCGTCGGCCGCGACGCCGGCTCGAACGGCTCGGCCATTCTCACCGGCCTTAATTCCGAGTGGCACTCGGGCGCCCTGACCGTCGGCAAGTCCGGCACCGGCCGCCTTGAGATCGCCGCCGGCGCCGAACTGAGTAGCCAAGGCGCGACGATCGGGTCACTGGCCGGCTCCACCGGAACGCTGTCGCTCACCGGGGCGACGAGCCAGTGGTTCGTCGGCGGCGACCTGTTCATCGGCCACGGCGCGGGCGCGACCGGCACGGTCACCGTCGACGCCGGGGCAGCGATCGGCAGCGTGGGCGAGACCTGGAACGGCTACGTCGGCTACCTGGCCGGTTCCACCGGCACCCTCCGCGTCACCGGCCCCGGCGCGTCGGTCACCGCCCGCCAGGCGTTGCGCATCGGCGAGTCCGGGACCGGTTCCCTGGAGATCACCAACGGCGGCCTGGTCACGTCGACCGGCACCGGCGTCCAGATCGGGCGGAACGCCGGCTCGGTCGGCGCCGTGACCGTGAGCGGCGCGGGCTCGACGTGGGCGACGAACAACGTCGACGTCGGCGTTAACGGCCGCGCCACCCTGATCGTCGAGGCCGGCGGCCTGGTCACCGGCGCCGCCGGTAGCGTCGGCTCGATCGTCGACACCCAAACCACAGCCGTCATCCGCGGGGCCGGCTCGGCGTGGCGGACCACCGCGACCATGACGATCGGCGACCTCGCCGGCGGCACGCTCCGGATCGAGGACGGCGGGACCGTCACCGACATCAACGGGACGATCGGCGGCCCCGCCGGCGCGCACGGCGCCGTCGTGGTCGATGGCCCCGGATCGACCTGGGCCAATTCCGGCATTCTCTACGTCGCCTTCAACCGCGGCACCGGCTCGCTCACCGTGTCCGACGGCGGCCTCGTAACCTCCGCCACCCTGTTCGCGTCCCTGTCCGACCTGCACGGCAACGGCCAGATCCGCGCCACCGGTGGGGCCGTCCTCGACGCCGACCTCGTCTTCGACGCCGCCCACCCGACCTCGCGCACCCTCCCGTTCGGCACCGGCGGCGAACTCACGGTCACCCTCGACCCCACCGTCACGTCCAGCACCACGTTCCTCGGCGCCGGCTACAAGACGCGCGGCACGCTCCGCCTCGAGGGCGGGGTCACGGCCAAGACCGGTGTCGGCGAGGTCGGGGGCTCCGCCGGCGCGTCCGGCGACGTCACGGTCACCGGGGCCGGCACGAAGTGGACGACGACCCTGCACATCAACGTCGGGAACACGGGCACCGGCCTGCTGACCGTCGACGCCGGCGGGCAGGTCGAAACGGTCCTCGGCCGGGTCGGATACTCGAGCGGCTCCACCGGGACCGTCCGAGTCCGAGGCGCGGGCTCGAAATGGGCGGCCACCAACCAACTGCAACTCGGGTTCACCGGAACGGCGAACGGCACCTTGGTCGTCGAGGCCGGCGGCCTCGCGACCGCCCCGCTCGCCTACGTCGGCCAGGGTGGCATCGGCGCGGTCCGCATCGCCGGCGCCGGTTCCAGATTTCAGGTCGTCGACGAGCTTCAGTTGGGCGTGTACGGCACCGGATCCCTGACCGTCGAGGCCGGCGGACAGGTCACCTCCCAGGACGGCTTGCTCGGCGTGCAGACGGACGGGGTCGGCGCCGCACTGATCCGCGGCGCCAACGCACGCTGGAATATCAGCCAAAACCTGTCCGTCGGCCAGCGTGCCCGCGGGACGCTGACCGTCGAGGCCGGCGGTCAACTCACCAGTCGCAACACCGCGATCGGCGAGATCGGCCCCTCCACCGGCTCGGTCGTCGTGCGCGGCGCCGGGTCGACCTGGACGAACAGCGCGGCGATGGACGTCGGCCTTCGCACCCCCGGAAGTCTGCGCGTCGAAGACGGGGCCGTCGTCACCACGACCACGACCTCGCGGGTCGGCTGGGGCGCGTCCGCGGTCGGCGCCGTGCTGGTCACCGGCGCCGGCTCCCGGTGGGCCACCGGCGGCGCCCTGACCGTCGGGACCTCCGGCACCGGCACCCTCACCGTCGCCGACGCCGGCAACGTGACCGCCGCGTCGCTCGCCGTGAACGCCAAGTCCTCCGTCCGCCTCCTCGTCAGCGGCAGCGGCATGGTCGTCCTGGGTAACGCAGCAACGCCCGGCAGCGTGGCGCACGACGGAAAACTCGCCCTGCAGGCCGGCGCGTTCCTGCCCGCCGGGACCTACCGCCCCGTCTCCGAGTTCGCCGGCCGGAACATGACCTGGACCGGCGCCGGCACTTACCCGACCACCGGCGGCACGTGGGACGACGCCGCCAAGACGTTCACCGTCGCGCCGGCGACCGACGTCGCCGCCGGCGCGCCCGCGACCGTCGCCGGCGCCGGGTCGCGCCTGCTCATCTCCGCGCCGGACGGTCGGACGGTCGGCGCGAGTTTCGGACCCGTCGCCACCCCGGCAACCTTCTCGGCGACCCCCGTCGGCGGCGCGGACCTCGCCACCCTCGCCGCGCTGATCCCCACGACGACCGAAATCCTCTCGGCCTGGGACTTCGCCACCGACCTCGCCGCCGGCGAGGTCCTGCTCACCTTCCCCATCGGCCTGGGCGGACACGATTTGTCCGTCTGGCACCTTTCCGGCGCATCGTGGACCGCGTACACGCCTGCCGCCCTCCTCTACGACGCCGACGAGGGCTCGGCGAACTTCACCGCCGCCTCGTTCAGCGGGTACGCCGTCGTCGGCGCGGTCCCCGAGCCGGGCGTCGCACTGCTCGCCGCCGGAGTCCTGGTGACGATCGGCCGCCGTTCGCGGCGTCGCCCGCGGTGAGTCACCCCCGCCTCGTCCTGAACCCCGCGTGCACGACCGAGCCGTATTCGTCTGGCTGCCACCTTGATCCCCCGTGAAATCATATTGCCGGCCCCGCACCGTTTGTGACGTTGGCGGGGCGCAACGCGCGGGCTATGCTCGGCCCGGCATCGTCACGGGTCGGCCCACGCGGGAACGCATTCATGCAGCAACTGAGCGCCGTCTGGCCGTGGGTCATCGCCACCTTGTTCGCGGTCTTCGCCGTGATCTGGGTCGCGCTCTGGTGGCGGTCCACCCTCTACCGCGCCGGCCTCCTCGACTTCATCGCCGGCTTGGCGCGCGACCTCCCGCGCCGGAACGACCTGGGCGCGTCGGCCGCCCTGTACGACCGGATCGACGCGTTCGTCGCCGACGTCCGCGAGTTCATCCAGACCCCCGGGAACGACGACGCCCGCGTCCGCGCCGTCTACGACCGCCTGACCGCCAAGGACGAGTCCCGCCCGTACCTCCGCCTCCACCGCTTCGAGGTCGGCTACAGCGTCGCCCGCGGCATGATCGAGATCTTCCCCCTCTTGGGCATCCTCGGCACGGTCGTCGCCATCGCCGCCGGCATGTCCGCCGCCGGCACGAGCGACGCCGACAAGGTCGGGCGCGTCGTCCAGAACTTCGGCGAGTCCGTCATCTCCACCGGCGCCGGTCTCGGGGCCGCCGTCGTCTTCCTGTTCGTCAACGCCTGCCTCGAGCCCGGGTTCGAAAAGCTGATCGCCTACGGCGACGCGGTCGGCGAGCTGGTCGGGGCGGCCAAGCGCCGCCTCGGCATTGAGGCCGCAGTCACGGGCCGGCCGCCTGCAACGACCGCGACGACGACCGTCGTCACGCCGGGGGCGGCCTCGTGATCCGCGCCGCCCAGCTCCAGCGCCGCCGGCGCCGCCGTCGGGTCGTCGTGCAGCTCGCGGCGCTGGTCGACCTGCTGTTCGTCGTCATGTTCCTCCAGTTCACCGAGCTCCAGCGGGCGGCGGGGCGCGTGAACGCCGAGCGGAAGCAGGCCGACGTGTTGAAGGAAGGCGTGCTGGCGGACCAGTCGAGGCTGCGCCGCGAGCGCGACGATCTGGCGCTCAAGCTCGAAGACATGCAGGGCCGGCTCGCCGAGGCCGAGCGTGGGCGGGCGGAGATCCAGGCCCGGACCCAGGCGGACCTGTCCGCCGTCGCCGACGCCGCCCGGGCCGTGCTCGTCGGGGTCGACCCCAAGGCCGTCGCCGAGCAGCTCCGCGGGGCTCCGGAGGAAAAGCGGCGGGCGCTGGTCGAACAGCTCAAGACCGCCCAGGGCAAGAACACGACCCAGGTCATCCAACTGCTGCGCAAGAGCGACGAGTTGCAGAAGCGGTGCGACGTTTGGGAGGTCCACCTGTTCGCCGACGGTCAGGTGCGCGTCCGCGGGCCGGGCGTGGCAGAGCGGCGGTTCAGCCCGCGGAACGCGGACGATTTCTCCAACCGGTTCATGGAGGCGGCCACCGAAGCGGGCTCGCCCAAAGACTTGGTACTCATTTTGTTTACCCACGGGAACGCAGAGCTCGGGACGCTGGAGTTCGTCCGGCGCGGGCTCGAGCAGGTTCGGACGGTCTGGCGCGGGCAGCTGCCCGCCCACAAGTCGGTGCAGATCACGGCCCCGGCGTACAGCGAAGACGCGCCCTGACCGGCGCGCCTCGCGCAGAGGACAGCCATGCGAAAGACGACGGCAGGGATACTCGGCGGCGCGGTCGTGGTCGCGGCCATCCTCCTGGGCAAGTACGGGTTCGGCGGCGGCGGATCAGGACGAGGCGACGGCGACACCGGTCGCACCGAGCCCGTATCCGCCCCCCTTGCCGCGCCCGCCGACGACGCCGTTCAGGTCGTCGTCGACGGCGACCAATACGTGGTCAACGGAAAGCCGGCCGAACTCGCCGACGTCGTCGGTCGCGCGAAAGCCGGCGGGACGGTCACGATCCGGAAGAAGGGCACTGCCCGCTTCAATGCGGCCGAGAAGCTGACCGCCGAGCTCGACCGCCAGGGCATCCGCTACTCCAGCCAAAACGAGTTCTGACGGATCCCGCTCAGCCGCGCGTCTGGAGGTCCGCGTACACGATCTCAGACGCGTACAGCGACTTCGCCGTCGCCACGACGTTCCCCCCCGGGTCGATGATCGTCGAGAATCCGTATCCGCGCCAGGTCTGCTTCCGGTCCACCGCCCAGTTCGCCCCCACCACATAATGCTTGAACGGCGCCACCCGCGCCGGCAGCCGGTGATAAAACCACTCCGCCGGGTGCTCGTCGTCCACCCACGCGATCGGGTACAGCACCGCCCACAGATTGTGCGGCTGATACTTCTCCAAAATCGTGTGGATGTCGAAGCAGATCGCCAGCCCCACCCGCCCGTACTCCGTGTCCACCGGCGTCACCCCCAGGTCCCCCGGCGTCGCCCACGACTGCTCCGGGTGCGGCCACGGCGTCAGCTTCCGGTAGTGCGCCACGATCTTCCCCGACGGCGCCGCAAGGCACACCGTGTTGAAGTACCGCGGCTGCGCGTTCTGCCTGTCCACCTCCAGCAGCGGCACCGTGATGTACGCCCCGAGCCGCTTCGCCAGCGCCGCGAAGTGGTCCGTCGTCGGCCCCGGCACCGCCTCCGCGAACGGCCCCGGATCCTTCCCGTTCGCAAACGCCTTGTCCATCGGCCACCCGGCGCAGTGCCAGTTCGTCTTCAGGTCCTGCGACAGGTAACCCGTGATCGCCGTCTCCGGCAGCACGATGATCTTCGCCCCGTTCTTGGCCGCCTCCTCGCACAACGCCGTGAACTTCTTCCGATTGCCGGCGACATCGCCGAGTTCGGACGACGCCTGGATCGCGGCGACCTTCACGGTCTTCGGTGGGCCGTCATGCCCAGGATGAGCCGCCGGCGCGTCCGCCGCGCGCAGCACCTTCGGAACAATGACCGCAGACGCAGCCAACGCCGCAAGAGCAGATCGACGGGAGAGCATCGTTCCTCCAGATCCGAAACAAGCCGGGGCACAGTGCACGGGCTCCGCCCGAAGCGCCGCCCCGGATCCGCTCCCGAGCGCGACGCCCGCATCCTACCCCCGAAGACACCCCCGCGCCCCGCCCCGTTGGCCCCCGTTACGACCCCGTGACATTCCGCGTTAAGATGTCCGCCCTATGACGGTCACCGAAAAACTCGCCTCTCTCGGCATCACCATCCCCGCCATGACGGTCCCCCTCGGCGCCTACGTCCGCGCCAAGCGCTCCGGCAACCTCCTCTTCGTCGCCGGCCAACTCCCGATGAAGGACGGCAAGCTCACCTCGACCGGCGCCGTCCCCTCCCCCGTCAGCGTCGAGAAGGCCGCCGACGCCGCCCGCCAGTGCGCCGTCAACGCGATCGCCGCCGCCTCCAGCGTCGTCCCGATCGACTCGCTCGCCGGCGTCCTCCGCGTCGCCGTCTTCGTGCAGTCCGCCGACGGCCTCGCCGACCAGCCCAAAATCGCCAACGGGGCGTCCGAGTTCCTCCTCGACGTCTTCGGCGACCCCGGCCGCCACGTCCGCACCGCCGTCGGCGTCAACGCCCTCCCTATGGACGCCACCGTCGAAGTCGAAGTCGTCTTCGAACTCGCGAGCCAATCCAATTAACCCGAGAGACCGCGTTTCTCGCTGCCATTCTCCCCTCTCCGCCTCCGTGCCCTCCGTGTCCTCCGTGGTCAATCTCCCCCCGAATCCGCGCATTTGCAAAAACCCCACCCCCCTCTACAATGCGGGGCTCCCAATCGGGAACGCCCCAGACCGGCGCTCGAACGGGGTTGGACCGCCGCCGCCCCGCCTGCCAACCGGCAATGGGCAATCGGCAATGGGCAATCGCGCGAGGACTTATGGCTGACCAAGAACAGGCCGGCGACACCGCCACCGAAGAGCAGGATTTCCAGTACGCCGTCAAGGTCGAAGACCTCGGCCCCGGCACCAAGAAGGTGTCCGTCGAGATCCCCGAGGACCGGATCAAGTCCGTCCTCGAAGACCAGTTCAAGGACCTCCGCCGCGAGGCCGCCATCCCGGGCTTCCGCCCCGGCCACGCCCCGCGCAAGTTGATCGAAAAGCGCTTCGCCTCCGACGTCAAGGACCAGGTCCGCCGCACGCTCATCTCCGAGTCGTACGAGCAGGCCATGGAGAAGAACAGCCTGAACGTCATCGGCGAGCCCGAATTCGAGGACCCCGACAAGATCCAGCTCCCCGAGGCCGGCGCGCTGAACTTCTCGTTCACCGTCGAGGTGCAGCCCGAGTTCACCATCCCCGACCTCGCCGGCGTCAAGGTCAAGAAGCCGCGCATCGAGATCAAGGACGAGAACGTCGACCAGGCCCTGGCCAACCTCCGCGAGCAGCAGGGCAACCTCGCCCCCGTCGAGGACCGCGGCGTCGAGCCCAAGGACTTCCTCCTCGCCGACGTCACCGTCAAATCCGACGGCAACGTCGTCGCCGAGCAGAAGGACTCCCAGATCGTCGCCCGCCCCGGCCGCGTCGCCGGCGTCCAGGTCGACGACCTCGACAAGCAGCTCGCCGGCCTTAAGCCCGGCGAGTCCCGCACCCTTACCCTCACCGCCCCCGACACCCACCCCAGCGAACAGCTCCGCGGCAAGTCCCTCGAGGTCGAGATCGCCCTGAAGGACCTCAAGAAGCTCGAGCTCGCCGAGATCGACGACGCCTTCCTCGAAGAGCTCGGCTTCACCAACGAGGCCGAGCTCCGCGACGCCCTCCGCGAACAGATGTCCGAGCGGATCAACTACGACGTCGCCGAGGCCATGCGGAACCAGGTCCGCCAGTACCTCCTCGACAACATCAAGTTCGAGCTCCCGTCCAAGCTGTCGGCCAAGCAGACGGACCGCGTCGTCCAGCGCCGCTACGTCGACCTGATGATGCGCGGCATGCCCCGCGAGCAGATCGACGCCAACATCGAGCGCCTCGGCGCCGGCGCCGCCGACGAGGCCTCCCGCGAGCTCAAGCTCTTCTTCATCCTCCAGAAGCTGTCCGCCGACCTCGGCGTCGACGTCGACGAGGCCGAGCTCAACGGCCGCATCGCCATGCTCGCCGTCCAGAAGGGCCGCCGCCCCGAAAAGCTTAAGGCCGAGATGGCCAAGGACGGCTCGCTCTCCAACCTCTACCTCCAGCTCCGCGAGCAGAAGGCCCTCGACAAGGTCATCGAGACCGCCCAGGTCGAAGAGGTCGACATGTCCGCCCAGCAAGCCCAGGACGCCGCCGCCCCCGGCGCGGAAAAGACGGAGTAATCCGTCGTGACCCGCTTCGATTGAACACCACGGTGGGGCAGACGCCAACGTCTGCCCCACCGTTTTTCGTACCCGCGCCGATATAACGAATCGCCATCGAAAGCCCACGGAACTTGTTCCGTGGGTTCCGTCGAATGTCGATCGTGCGTTGATTGTCTGCTACGTTTCGCCCGCGCGTCATCGATCGCCCCCCTCTCCCGTATACTCCCCACCATGTCCACCAAGCTCCAGGCCCCCAAGGGCTTCGAAGACGTCCTCCCCGCCGACTCCTGGAAGTGGCAGGCCGTCGAACGCGTCGCCCGCGAGACCGCCGCCCTCTACCACTTTGACGAGATCCGTACCCCCGTCCTCGAGCACACCGCCCTCTTCCACCGCGGCGTCGGCGAGACCTCCGACATCGTCCATAAGGAAACCTTCACCTTCACCGACCGCGGCGGCGAATCCATGACCCTCCGCCCCGAGGGCACGGCCGGCGTCGTCCGCGCCGCCATCGAGCACAACCTCGTCGCCCAGGAAGGATCCCGCGCCAAGGTCTTCTACCTCGGCGCCAACTTCCGCTACGAGCGCCCCCAGAAGGGCCGCCTCCGCCAGCACCACCAGTTCGGCGCAGAATCCTTCGGCATCGCCGACCCTGCCGCCGACGTCGAGTGCATCCTCCTCCAGATGGACTTCTACCGCCGCGTCGGCCTGAAAGACCTCGCCCTCCAGGTCAACTCGCTCGGCGATGCCGAGTCCAAGCAGCGCTACCGCGACCTCCTCGTCGCCTTCCTCACCCCCAAGGCCGCCCAACTCAGCGAAGACTCCCAGCGCCGCCTCGGCGAAAACCCCCTCCGCATCCTCGACTCGAAGGACCCCCGCGACAAGGAGGCCGTCGTCGGCGCCCCCCCCGCCGCCGAAGCCCTCTCCGAAAAGTCCCGCAAGCACTTCGACGAAGTCCAAAGCCTCCTCCGCCAATCGCAAATCGGCAATGGGCAATGGGCCATCAACCCCTCCCTCGTCCGCGGCTTCGACTACTACACCGAAACCCTCTGGGAAGTCACCGCCTCCGGCCTCGGCGCGCAAAACGCCATCGGTGGCGGGGGCCGCTACGACAACCTCGTCGAAATGCTCGGCGGCCGGCCCACGCCCGGCGTCGGCTTCGGCTCCGGCCTCGAACGCCTCCTCATCGCCGTCGAAGCCCAGGCCGTCGCCCTCCCCGACCCCCGCAAGCCCCTCGTCTGGCTCGTCTATCACGGCGACGCCGCCCGCACCGCCCAGTGGCAACTCCTCGCCCAACTCCGCGCCGCCAACATCCCCGCCGACATGGACCACGCCGGCCGATCCGTCAAAGCCCAGTTCAAACTCGCCGACCGCGAAAAGGCCCGCTGGGTCCTCACCGTCGGCGACGCCGAACTCGCCGCCAACTCCGTCGTCCTCAAAGACCTCTCCACCGGAGACCAATCCACCCTCGCGCGCGACGCAGCGGTCACAAAACTCTCCACCCCCTGAACCCCACCCCACAACGAGGCTTGGTCACTTCAGTGACCGAGTCCCTCGCCCCGCACAAGACACCATCACGCCCCCGCGCCGCAACTCGCAACTCGCAACTCCCCTACAACGCCCACTGCCCCCCCACCGCGCTCACCACCACCCGCTCCGCCCGGCTCCCCGCCACCTCCATCAACCGCTCCATCGGCTCGCCCGTCGGCTCGTGACTCAGCCGGAACGTCGAGTGGTGCATGGGCAGAATGAAGTCCGCGTTCATCTGGTCCGCCATCTGCCACGCCTGCTCCGGCGTCGCGTGCGAGTGCACCCACGGGTTGTAGCCCCCGATCCCGAGGATCGCCAAGTGCGTCCGCCCGCGGTCGTGCGCCACGTCCCGGAAGTGCTCCCCGTACGCCGAATCCCCGCCGTAAACCACCCGATGTCTCGGCCCCCCGCGCGTCTCCAGGATGTACGCGTTGTACCCACGGTGCGCATCGTAGAACGTCCGCGCCCCCCAGTGCGCCACCCGCTGCGCCGTCACCGTGATCGCCCCCGCCGTCGCCCGCTCCCCCCACCGCAGTTCCGTGATCCGCCGATACCCCAGATCCCGCAGCAGGTCGCTCGTCCCGCCGGACGTAATCACCGGCGTCCCCTTCGGCAACCGCGTCAGCGTCGGCCGATCCAAATGATCGTAATGCGCGTGCGAAATGAGCATCAAATCGATCGCCGGCAGCTCCTCCATCGCCAGCGCCGGTAGCACGTGCCGCCGCGGCCCACCCGTGATCAGCCCCAGCCCGATCCCCACCCGGTTCGCGAACACCGGATCCGTCAGCACCGTCATCTCCCCCACCCGGATGAGCACGGTCGCGTGCCCCAGCCACGCCGCCGCCAGCCCCTCCCGATCCCACCTCGACAAGTCCGGCCTCCGCGGCGCTGCCGGCGGCACGTTCAGTTGATCAAACCACCGCAGCCGCCCCCGCCCCCGCCCCAGAAAATCCGCCACGCGCAGGATCTTCGTGCTGTGCTTGATCGAGTCCGTCAGCGTCTTCCACCGGGGCGTCTTCACGAAAATGCCATCCTCCACATAGTGCGAGGATTGTAATACGCCCCCCGGCGAAAAGAGTTTGCAACTACTCGATCTGGGCCCCCACCGGGTAATGATCGCTCGCGTACGTCGCCAGCCGGTCGTACTCGATCCAGGCGTCCTTGATCCGGTCCCGCCCGAAGCCGTGCGCGAAGATGTAATCCACCCGCTGCCCCGGAAACTGCGTCGTGAACGTACCGTGCGTGTCCGCGTACTCCGCGCCGCGCACCGCCCGCAACGTGTCCACGTACCCCGCCGCCTCGATCGCCCCCACAACCCGCCGCGGGACCGTCCCGCCGTTCCCCGCCGCCTGCTCGCGCGTGCTCGGCTTGCACTTCTCGAGGTCGATCCGCTGGTGCGGGCTGTTCGCGTTGAAGTCGCCCAGCAGCACGTGCGGCGTCCCCGCCGCCCGCAGCCCCGCGAACTCCGCCAGCACGATCCCGAGCTCGCGCTCGCGCACCTGCTCGTGCTCCTCGCCCGCCCGGGCCCGCAAGTGCACCACCCCGAAGTGCCACGCCGCCCCGCGCGGGTCGACCACCGTCGCCCGCAACATCGACTTGGTCAGCCCCGGCCGCAGCGGCGCGAAATTGACCGACTCCGATATCGCGAACCGCGACAGCAGCGCCACCGACCCCTTGTTCCCCGGCGCGTGCACCACGTCCATCTTCGTCCGCCGGGCAACCCGGTCCAGCACCGCCGGATCGTCCGCCTCCACCACCGCCACCACGTCCGCCCGCTGGGCCAAAATCACCTCGATCAGCGGGTCCGCCCGCCCCTCGCCGCCGTCGAGAATGTTGTAAGAAAAGATCCTCATCGTCCCCGCGATAATCCGAACGTGCGGGCGATTGTCAATCGCCCGCGAACCGCCCCCACGTCGGACCGCCGAGTCCAACCCGATTTCATGACCGTTCGCGTTTCGTCATTCGTCATTGGACATTCGTTATTGATTCGTCATTCGAATTTCGTCATTCGGATTTCCCGCCTCTGCCATCAACGTCTTCCGCCCCACCGTTATCGGACTCCCCCATCTTCACTTCGAAAGAAATCGTTTGCCCTCCCCATCATCGTATCGTAATTTCGGTGCGTGGAATTGCGACTCTCGCCGGTCGCGACCGGGTGCGGAAAGAGGACGACCATGAACGGGCATACGACGACGACGAATGCGCGGATGGGCGAACTGCTCCAGGGGCTCGGAAAACTCTCCGAGCACGACATCCACGAGGTCCTCGCCGAGCAGCGCGCCTGGCCCCGGCGGTTCGGAGAGATCGCCGTCACCCTCGGGTTCTGCGAGCCCGAACACGTCTGGTCGGCCTGGTGCCGCCAGCTCGACACGCAGTCGCCCAGCGCGACCCTCGACCTCGACGAGATCGGCATCGACGCCCAGGCCGTCGACCACCTTCCCGCCCACCTCGCCCACTCCCTCAAGGCCGTGCCCCTCCGCTTCCACGAGAATCGCCTGATCGTCGCCGTCGCCGACCCGGCCCGCGTCAGCGCCGCCGACCTGACCGCCCACCTCGGCGTCGACATCCGCTGCGTCCGCGCCCGCGAACACCAGGTCGACCGCATGCTGGAGAAGTACTACGCGCCCGCCGTCGACGCCGCGTGACGCGGGACGCCGCAGAGGGGAACCCTGCGAATCTCGCAATCCGATCAAATCAAACCACCGGCCCGCGAGGCGCATTCTGCGCCCCGCGGGTCATTCGGTTTGGCGACCTCACCCCTCCGTCGCCCCGCGCGCCTGTCGCATCTCCTCCTCCGTCAACGGCACCACGTCGGCGTCCTCCTCCGCCTCCCCCGGCAGGGGCGCCAGCACGATCTGCGGCCTGAGCTGCCGGATCTTCCCCGCCAAACTCTGCTGCTGCGCGAAAATCTCCCGGTTCACCGACGAGATCGCCCGGTCGTCCGCCCGGTAGATGTCCCCCGTGAGGGTCCGCGCAATCGCCCCCTCCACGTGCGCCGCCCGACAGCACTCCTGCCAGTCGCACCGCACGACCACGTTCACCCCGCCCGGCCCGTACGTCAGCAGGCCCCACCGCGGCGGCAGGTCCTTCTTCTGCACCACCCCAGCCGGCGCCAGGATGTAGTGCAAGTTTGCCATCGGCTGCATGAGGCACGCCTTGAACTTCCCCAGCCCCAGCGCCTGCTTGAGCACCGGCCGGTGCAACCGCTCGGGGTACCGCCGCTGCACCTTCATGTTCCGCTTACGTTCCGTGAGCGCCAGTTCCATCTGCCCGTCGTGCGAGTGGTCCCGCAGGAAGTCCGCCCGCGTCGCCTTGCACTCGACGAAGCAGACCTGCTGCAGCTCGCGCTGCAACCCCAGGTAGTTCTGATACGGCCGAAACAGCCCCGTCCCCACCGCGTCGATGATCCCCAACGGCTTGAGCCGCACCTCGGCCGCGATGCACCGATACCCCATCTTGAAAAGCCACCGGCAGGCTTCCTTCTTCAACGTCTTGTGCAGTTCCGTTTCGCCGGGCATGTCTCAGGCACTCCGTTGCCGTGCGTCCCCGCATCAAATGTTAAACGCGTGTTCGGGGGATGCAAGAATTGCCGGCCCGAAACCGGGCGCGAGGCGCGAGCGTTGAAACATGCCCACATGAAACGTGAACCCGACATGTCACGCGACGGGGCGACGCCCTACGATCGTGGCATGACCAGGACCCCCTTCGGCCGCACCGGCCTCCACGTCTCCCCGCTCGGCTTCGGCACCGCCCCCATCGGCTTCATCAAGACCGAGCAGGAGACGGTCGGCCGGATCCTGAACACGCTCCTCGACGCTGGCGTGAACCTGATCGATACCGCCGCGAGTTATCAGGGGTCTGAGGAGGTCATCGGCGCGACCGTCGGTCACCGCAGGAGCGAGTTCGTGCTGGTCAGCAAGTGCGGCTCTAAGGTCCCCCAGGCCGACGGCGCCCCCTGGTCTGCCGAGCTCGTCCGCAACACCGTCGACGCCGCCCTGCGCCGGCTCCAGACCGACGTCATCGACGTCATGCTCTTGCACTCGTGCGATCTGGCGACGCTCCAGAAGGGCGAAGCGCTCGGCGCGCTCGTCGACGCTCGCAACGCCGGCAAGATCCGCCACGCCGGCTATTCGGGCGACAACGACGCCGCCGCCTGGGCCGCCGCCCACCCGGACGTCGCCGTGATCGAGACGTCCGTCAGCTTCGTCGACCAAGCCAACGTTGACGCCGTCCTCCCCGTGGCCCGCATGAAGAACGTCGGCGTGCTCGCCAAGCGCCCGATCGGCAACTCGTGCTGGCGCGAATTGAGCGAATTCCAGGCGTTCTATCCGGAGTACGTCCGGCCCTACCGCGAGCGGCTCGAAAAGATGGGGATTACGTCCGCCTCCGTCGGCTTCGCCGGCGACTGGCCGGAACTGGCGCTTCGGTTCACGCTGAGCCAGGCGGGCGTGCACACGGCGATCATCGGGACGACCAACCCCGACAACGCGCGGGCGAACATCGAACTCGCGAAGAAGGGCCCCCTGCCGGCGGAGGTGGGCGAGAAGATCCGCCAGGCGTTCGCGCGGGCGGGCGGGGGGAAGTGGCCGGGGCTCCAGTAGGGCACGCTTCAGCGTGCGGAATTGATCCGCCGCCGCGAAGCGTCCGGCTCTGTCGTTCGCCAAGCCCACCGTCGTTCCGCACGCTAAAGCGTGCCCTATGACGCCACGGCGTGCTGCAGTTCCTTCTTCCGGTCCTGCATCTGCGCCTTGAGCCGCGCCAGGATGCTCGAGTGCATCTGGCTCACGCGAGACTCCGACAAGTCGAGCGTCGCCCCGATCTCCTTCATCGTCATCTCTTCGAAATAGTAGAGGACGACGATCAGCCGCTCCGCCCGGCTCAGCCCCTTGGTGATCAGCTCCTTGAGGTCCTTCCGCTGGATGTCGCGGACCGGATTGCCGCCCTTCTTGTCTTCCAGGACGTCGATCTCGCGGACGTCCTTGTTCGAGTCGGTCTCGAACCACTTGCGCGACAGCGACACGACGCCGACCGCCGACGCGTCCTTGTTGATCTTATCGAACTCGGCCATCGGGATCTGCATCTTCCGGGCCAGTTCCTCGTTGGTCGGGGCCCGGCCCAGCTCCATCTCGAGGGCCTTGGTCGCCTGCTCGAGCTTGTGGGACCGGCTGCGGACCAGGCGGGGCACCCAGTCCATCGACCGCAACTCGTCGAGGATTGCGCCGCGGATGCGCGGCGCGCAGTACGTCTCGAACTTCACCCCGCGCTCGAGGTCGAACGCCTCGATCGCGTCCTTGAGCCCGAAGATGCCGGCCGACATCAGGTCGTCCAGTTCGACCTCGTCGGGGAGCTTGACGTGGATCCGCTCGGCGTTGTACCGAACCAGGTGGAGGTAATTCTCCATCAGCGCATTGCGCAGCGGCTCGGTCGGCGCCTTCTTGTACTCGGCCCAGACGGCCTTCGGGTCCTTGAGTTCGCGGCTGGGGTCGCGGCGAAAGGCGCTACTGTAAAACTTCGCCATGGAGTGTGCTCCCGGTCCTTGGGTTGGCGGTCGGACGATCGCCCGAGTTCACGGGCGCCGCCCTGCGGGTACGGCTCGAACGGCGGTGCGGGAGACCATCCTTGTCCCTCCGCACCCGAGATGTTCTGACTACGACGACTGCGATTCGACCCCGAGACGTGCGATCGACCAGTTCAGGGCCGGCGGTCGTTCGGATCGACCGGCCCACTTGGCGTTATCGGTCGTCCGGGGGGGTCGGACTTTGGTTTTTGATCCGCTCGGCCTCCGCGTTCACGTTCTCGTCCACCATCATCTGGGCGATCGCGCCCAATATCAGCCCGACCACCAGCGTCCCGGCCATCGCCACCAGCGCCCGCTGCAGGGTCGTCGCAAACGTGTTGTCCGCGCCGATCCCGATCACCAGGCAGAGCGCGAACGCGACCAGCGACAGTGCCGCCGCGACTCGTTTGGCCATAACGCACCCGACCGATCAGCGTCACGCCTTGAACCACCGGCTCACGCGCTGGAAGAACCCGTCTTCCGGCAGCGCGATGCCCTGCTCGAACCGCATCGCCAGCTGGGCGATGCAGAACGACGCCGCGCACCGCGGGTGGGCCAGCAGGAACGGCGTGCGCGCCAGGACCGACCGTCGCACATGGTCATCCGCCACCAGATGCCCGGCGTCCAAAAGAGTGACGCCCAGAAAATTCTTCGCGACCTTCGCCACGCGCTCGTACACCAGTCGCGCGTCCGCCGGCCCCTTGCACTGGTTGACCAGGAGCGACACGTTCCGATTCTGCCCGTCGCGCGAGATGACCTTGATGACCGCGTACGCGTCGGTGATGGCGGTCGGCTCGGGCGTGGTGACGACCAGCACGTGGTCGGCCGCCCGCGTGAACGCGAGCACGTTGGCCGAGATTCCGGCCCCCGTATCGATCACGAGCGCGTCGGCTGACGCCTCCACCTCGTGCAACGCCTCGACGAGGCGCTGGCGATCGTAATCTGTCAGGTCGGCCATCTTCGCCAACCCCGACGCCCCGCCGATCAGCTTGAAACCGCCGGGCCCCGTCACCATCACGTCCGCCAGCTCGCGCTTGCGGGCGATCACGTGGGACAGGTTGTAAGGCAGATCGACGTTACAGAGCACGTCGGCGTTCGCGAGCCCGAGGTCGGCGTCGAGCAGCACGACCCGCTTACCCGCCGACGCCAGCTTGATCGAGAGGTTGACTGCGACGTTCGACTTGCCGACCCCGCCCTTGCCCGAGGTGATCGCAATCACCGACGCCCGCGGCCGCCCCGGGACGCGGGCGGGCGGTTGCGGCGCCGCCGGCGCGGCCGCCCCAGACTGCTGGCGGATCAACGACCTGAGTTGGGTTGCCTGATCGATCATCGCGCTCACGCCTGCCCCCTTCCGGAAAGGGCCGCCGTCCCGCCACCGGTCCCGCCACCACTCCCACCGCCGACCTTGCCGCCCGCCGTCCCCAGCAGCATCTGCGCCAGCCGCGACCCGCGGCCGACCTCGATGTCGTCCGGCACGTTCTGGCCGGTCGTCACGTACGACAGCGCCTTGTTCACCTTCCGCACCACGTTGAGCACCACGCCCACGTGCACGGCCTCGTCCAGCTTCGTGAAGATGATCTTGTCGACCCGCACCTGCCCGAAGCGCTCGATCGCGAACTCGATGCACGTCTGGGATGCCGTGGACGCGAGCACGAGGTGAACCTCGTCCGGCCGGGCCGCCTCGAGCATGCCGCGGAGTTCGTTGAGCTTGAGCGTGTCGGCGGGCGACCGCCCGGCCGTGTCGACCAGGACGAAGTCGCAGTCGCGCATCCCGGCGACCGCTTCGGCGACGTCGTCGGCCGAGTTGCACACCTTCAGCGGCGAGCCGATCAATTCCGCGTACCGTCGGAGCTGGTCGATCGCGGCGATCCGGTACGTGTCGAGCGTGATCAGGCCGACCTTGCGGTTCTCGCGGAGCTTCAGGTTTGCGGCCAATTTTGCCAGCGTCGTCGTCTTGCCGACGCCTGTCGGGCCGATCAGGGCCACGACGTGCGGGCCGACCTTGTTCGCGCCCTTGCGCAGGCCGCCGGTCGCCGGGATCATTCGCTCGACCTGCTCGACGAGCTTTTCGCGGACGAAGTCGGTCTGCGACAGCTGTTCGGCGCGGTAGGACCCGAGCTGCCGCACCATGTCGGTCGCGAGTTCCTCGGCGACCTGGTTCTGGATCAAATGCGTGTAGTGGTCGAACAGATGCTCGGGGACGGCGGGGGCCGCGTCCTTGCGCGTCTGGCGGACGAGGTTCTCGAGCAGGCCGCGGAGGTCGCGCACCTCGGACGAGATCGACATCATCATCGCGCGGTTGGCGGCGGGCGTCTCGAGCAGGCCCTGGCCGGGCGCGGCGGACGACTGCGCGGGCTGCGGCGCCGGCTTGGCGACCGGGGCCGGGCGGCCGTCGCGCCCGTAGGTGCCGGCGCCGGGCCGTCCGATCGATTGCGTTTGCTGCGATTGTTGTGCTTGTGCGGGGCGGCGGCGGGTGGCGACGTTCAGGCCCGTGCCGGCGGTGATCTCGACGACCTCGCCCCGCCGCATCCCCATCCACTTGCGCCGGGGGACGGTGCGCGTGTGAAGGATGACGGCGTCCGCGCCCATCTCGCCCTTCACCAGCGCCATCGCCGCCGCGAAGGTCGGTGCTGAGAATGTCCGGAGGTTCATGCCTGCTTCCCGTCCGTGCGAAGCGATGTGCCGCGAGTCACGCGCATCCTTGCGCGCGGGTTCGGTTATCGCGCGTCGCGGTAAAGCTTTCAAGTGGATAGTTGGTGGGCGGATAAGAATTCCGTCAGCGGGGGAAATCGTGCGCAGGAATTGCGCGGGAGCGAGGTCATTGATCGGTCTTCGACCGTCGGGAATCAGGGGTGCGTCGAGACTGTCATTCCGAGGTACTCCGAGGAATCTGGCCTCGAACGACTGGGCCCGTTCGCCAACGTCGAGCAGGCCCCGAAGTCCCAGCCAGATCCCTCGGAGTACCTCGGGATGACAGTCGAAACGCCGCCGCGCGAATCACTCGTTACCCTGCACCCAGCCCTCAATCGTTCATCCCCACCAGCGCCACCGCCTCCACATTGATCCCCGGCACGATCTCGTTGTAGCTCATCACCGCGGTCGTCGGCATCGAGCCCTCGATCATGCGCCGCAGTTGCGAGCGGATCTGCGGGCTGCAGAGGATGACGGCGGGGCGGCCGGCGGAGGTGATCTCTTGCACGCGGGCCGACAGCCGGCCGACAAGCGTCTGCGCCGTCTGCGGCGGGATCCGGTTGCTCGCGCCGTGCTCGCTCCGCTCGATGTGGCCGTTGATGAAGTCCTCGAGTGCCGGGTCGAGCGTGACGACCCACAGCCGGTCCTGGTCGTCGACGTACTGCTTGCAGATCGTCCGCGAGAGCGCGTTGCGGCAGTACTCGGTGAGCACGTCCATGTCCTTCGTCCGGCCCGCCCAGTCGCCGAGCGTCTCGACGATCGTCTCCAAATCGCGCACCGGCACGCGCTCGCGCAGGAGGTTCTGCAGCACCTTCTGCAGCTCGCCCGGCTTGACCACGGTCGGGATGACCTCTTCCACCAGCGCCGGCACGCGGGCCTTGAGGTTGTCCACGAGGTTCTTGACCTCCTGGCGGCTGAGCAGCTCGGCGGCGTGCTGCTTGATCAGCTCCGTCAGGTGGGTCGCGAGCACGCTCGTCGCCTCGACGACGGTGTAGTTCAGCAGCTCGGCCTGCGGACGCTGCGATTCGGTGATCCAGTACGCCGGCAGCCCGAACGCCGGCTCGACCGTCTCGTACGCGTCCGGGATCGGGCCGCTCGTCGCGCCGTTGTCCATCGCGAGCATCTGCTCGGGGTACGTGACCCCCCTGCCGATCGCCTGCCCGCGGATCTTGACGATGTAGTCGTTGGCGCTGAGCTGCATGTTGTCGCGGATGCGGATCGGCGGGACGATGACGCCCAGGTCCGTCGCGATCTGCCGGCGGATCATGCTGATGCGGTCGAGCAGATCGCCGCCCTTGCTCACGTCGACCATGCGCACCAGGCCGTACCCCACCTCGAGCTCCATCGTGTCGACGTCGAGCAGTTTCTCGACCTTTTCCGGCTCCTTCTTGGTCGCCTCGACCTGCTTCTCCCGCTCGACCTCCTTGTCGGCGGCCTTCTTGTTCTTCGTCAGCATCCACGCGAGCCCCGCACAGCTCGCGCCCGTCAGCAGCAGCGGGATCCGCGGCAGGTCCGTAAACGCCATCACGAAGAGGAACCCCGCCGCCACCATCAGCGCCTGCGGCTTGGCGAGCACCTGGTTGAGCATCTCGTCGCCGAGATTTCCGCGGGTGGACGTGCGCGTGACGATCAGGCCCGCGCCGAGCGACACGATGAACGCCGGCACCTGCGAGACCAGCCCGTCGCCGATCGTCAGGCGGGTGTACAGGCTCATGCACTTGAGCGCCGGCCACCCGTGCTCAACCATGCCGACGTACAGGCCGCCCAGGATGTTGACGAACGTGATGATGATCGCCGCGACGGCGTCCCCGCGCACGAACTTCGACGCACCGTCCATGGCCCCGTAGAAGTCGGCCTCCTGGGCGATCGCCTCGCGGCGGCGGCGGGCTTCGGGCTCGTTGATGATGCCCGCGTTCAGGTCGGCGTCGATCGCCATCTGCTTGCCGGGCATGGCGTCCAACGTGAACCGCGCCGCGACTTCCGCGATGCGCGTCGCGCCCTTCGTGATCACGACGAACTGGATCACCACGATGATGATGAAGATGATGACCCCGACCGCGAGCGACCCCCCCGAGACGAAGTTCGAAAACGCCTGCACGACATGCCCGGCCGACGCCATCGCCTCCTCGGGCGTGGACGCCCGGTCCCCGGCCGTCAGGATCAGCCGCGTCGTCGCCGCGTTCAGCACCAGCCGGAACAGCGCCGTGCCCAGCAGCAGCGACGGGAACACGCTGAACTCGAGCGGGCTGCCGACGAAGATCGTCGTGACCAGGATGATCGCCGAGATCGCGATGTTCAGGATGAGCAGGAAGTCCAGCACCGCCGGCGGCAGCGGGACCAGGATCACCATCAGCAGCGACAGCGCCGCGATCGGCAGGATCATGCCGCGGTAGCGCTGGATGGCGACGAAGATGGGGTTGGAAGCGATTGCCGACATCCGTGTCCTGCAAGCCCGGTTCGACTCCGAGGCTCGTATCAGTGA
>DASPKW010000186.1:0-22771 GCA_035627895.1 Tepidisphaeraceae bacterium
CTGGTCGCGCAGGCGCTCGACTGGGCCGGGCGGACAGACCCGGACTACCGCGTGGCCGGCGTGTCGATCTTCGGCCTGTTCCCGCCGTCGCCCGAGGCGGAGCGGGCAATCCGGGTCGGCCTGACGGACGCGCACGCGCACGACGTCCTGGACGACTACGCGTTCGACCCGGCCGACCGCGGGCGGCGGACGTTTCCCGTGCGCGAGGCGGCGGTGCGGACGCTCCGGGCGTGGGAGCGGAACACGGGCGCCCGGCCGCACGCGTGGCTCGGGACGGACCGGCAGGACGACCTGTTCCACGAGGCCTACCCGCGGTACGCGCCGATCCGCGCGGGCGGGGCGGTCGTGGTCGGTGCGATCGCGGTCGTCGGCCTGGCGGCGTGCTGCGGGCGGCGGCGGCCGCGCATCGTCCGCACGGCGCTGGGGCTCGGGCTGTTGTGCGCGACCGCGACCGCGGCGTCGATGGCATGGCGGAGCTCGACCACGGTCGACTGGGTGACGTGGGCGTCCAGCCCGGCGCAGTGGGAGGTCGTCTCCTCGGGCGGGCGGCTGGCGGTCGTGCGTCTCGACTCGCCTCCCGCCGGATGGACGATCGCGCCGGCGGCACCCCTGATCGCGTCGTACACGCCGGCTGCGATCCCGCGCCGCCAGGACCGCCAACTCACGGCGATCGTCCCGGCGCTCGAGTTGAAGACCGACGACGCCGCCGGCGGGCGGTGGGGGCCGGTCCGCGCCTCACGGGGGCTGGCTACGGTCGACCTGACGACCATCAACGGCAAGGTGCGCACGCGGCAGTTCGCGTACGCGATCGTCGTCGTCCCGTGGGGCGGCCTGGCGATCCTGCCGGCGCTCCCGTTGGTCCTGGCGGGAATGATCGCGCTCCGCCGGAAACTCCGCCGCCGGGCGCGCGTCAAACGCGGGCGGTGCGCGCACTGCGGGTACGACCTGCGCGGCGGCGCGCGCGCGGCTGGCCGGCGGTGCCCGGAGTGTGGTGGACGCGGCGTCGTGGTGGTCCGGCGAGCGAAAGCAGTCGCATACTGACCGCCGGATAAGCAAACCGCGCCCGAAAGCTCACGGAACTCGTTCCGTGGGTTGTACGGTGCACAGGGGATGCGCTTGCTTTTCCCCGCCCTAGGGAGTGATCGAAATGAGACTGGCCTCGAAACCACGCATCCTGCTCCTGCTGATCCTCGCACTCCCGGCCGCCGCGGAGATCAACGTCGCCGAGACGATCGAGATGGCGATCGCGGACAGCGACCTGGTCGTCGTCGGGCGCGAGACGGCGCGGGCGCGCGGGGGAACCGCATCCTGGCCCTTCGCGGTCAGCACAATCGAGGTCGACGAAGTCCTGAAGGGCGACGTCGGTAAGGCGGAGAAGTCGCCGGCGGGCAAGGTGATCGTGCGCGTGCGGACGGACCACCCGTGGGCGGACGGCGTGCCGGCGGGGGACGTGCTCGTGTGCGCGCGGCGGGCGGCGAATTTGCCGGAACGAAAGGGCGCCGGGCCGGGGTACGTGAAGCCGGGGCCGGACGAATGGGTCGTGCGGCACGACGCGGTGACCAACCGGGTGATCCCGCTGGACGGGTCGGCCAAGGTGTACGATGCGCGTTTCGCGGTGCGCAGGGACCGGCCGGCGATCATGACCGCCGCCCGCGCCGCCGTCGCCGAGCCCGATCAACTCGCCGTGCCCGTGTGGCTCGACGTCCCGTTC
This sequence comes from Tepidisphaeraceae bacterium, assembly GCA_035627895.1. Classification (GTDB taxonomy): domain Bacteria; phylum Planctomycetota; class Phycisphaerae; order Tepidisphaerales; family Tepidisphaeraceae; genus DASPKW01. The sequence goes on from DASPKW010000186.1 coordinate 1,712, forward strand.
GAGACGCCGGCGTTCAAGTCGCTGTACGCGGGCAGCGCGTGCTACCTCGTGTTCCCCGCCGACGGGCGCTGGCGGCGGGCCCTGGCGCGTGGGCCGATCGACGTCGTGCGCTACGGGCGCGACAGCGCGCTCGACCGGCGGGTGGCGTCGCCCGCGAACGTCGCGTTCTTCCGCGAGTGGCTCAATCACCCCGATTCGTACCTGCGGTTCAAACCGGCCTGGGCCGCTCCCATCGATGAGTTGGAGACGCGGCACTACCCCGGCCGACAGATGGCGGTGGACCTGTTGACCGCCTGGGGCGAGACGTTCGAGCGGCCCGTCACGATCGAGGCGGCGCGGCCCCACCGGCCCGTGCCGGGATGGGTATGGGCGTCGCTCGTGATCGTGCCGGCGACGGCGGTCCTCGTAGCGTGGCGGGCCCGGCGCGTCGGCCGGATCGTCACCTTCCTCGGCGTGACCTCGCTATGGCTGTGCACAGGCGCGGCCGTGCTCTGGGTGCGCGGGCACGCGCATTACGACAACGTACTGCTCGCCCGGGGAGCAACGGAGTACGAACTCGCATCGGACGGCATGCGCCTGCGCGTGCTGCGAGTCGCCGACGGGGCGGCGGACCGAACGCCCGAGTGGGCGAGCAGTCGCACGGCCGACGCCGGCCCCAACCATCTCGGGATGCTGCGAGCGGACCACGAGTTTCGCCGGTGGGGAATGACCCACGACTCGGGCAAGGCGGCGGTCCGGGCGTTGCCGGTGAAGCCGATCCCGCACGCGTACGCCCACCTCACCGTCTGCACGGCGTGGGTCGTCGGCACCACGGCCGTGCTGCCGGGGCTCATGGCGCTGCTCTGGACCCGCAGCGTCCTCCGCGACCGCCGCCGGCGGCGCAACGGGTGGTGCCGGTACTGCGGCTACGACCTGCGCGGCTCCACCGGCGCGTGCCCCGAATGCGGGCGTGCCTCCGGACCGTCTCCTACGCCCGGCTCTCGAAATGTCGTTGCGGGCTAGCCGCTTTGGCGGCTAGTGCGACGCCGAAATGCGTTCGTTCGTTCGTTCGTTCGTTCGTTCGTTCGTTCGTTCGTTCGTTCGTTCGTTCGTTCGCTACAGAATTGCCGGAAGCGCGCGAGGTGCACAACCTCGGGCAGCAACGAGCCCAACCAAGCCGGAGGCGGAGCCTAAGGCGACGCCCCGGATGCCCCCGCACGAGCTCCATCGATCACCACGACCGTCGATCGGCACGTGCGCGCCCCCCACCACCCGCGCGCTACCCCTCCCACGCCACTTCCGAAAAAAAAACCGCACCCGCACGCTCCCGTCCCACCCCCGTGCGCGCCCCAGGTCATCCGAGCGTGACGCCCCCGGTAAGGATGAAGTGCGCGCTCTTTGGCATCCCAACCCTGACTCCCGCCCGACCTGCAACCGATCCGTGCCGAATCGGTACCGAAACGGCCCGAAAGTGCCCGAAAGTGCCCGGTTTTTCCCGGTTTTCAGACGTCTCGAAATCTACAACTCCCGCCCCCACCTCAAGTTGCCGATTTCCCCTCGCCGGGACGCCATTTTTTCGTCTCGCGGCCGGTCCTGCCGGTCCTTGGCCGCGACAGATACCGCTTGCGGCCGCGCCCTGCGAGCTGCGAAACTCTCGCCGCGGTGGCAAGCGGCCGCACCGGCCTAATGGCTTCCCCCCCTCGCTCTACAGACCCTTCGAGACGACGCGAATCGGCTGAGGAGTTTTTCGGATGACCGACGGCGAGCTGGTCCGCCAGACCTTGTCGGGGCACGCGCCTGCGTACGCGGCGCTGGCCCGGCGGTACGCCGCGCGCGTCGTCGGCGTCTGCCACGCCCGCGTCGGGCGCGCGGCCGCGGCCGAAGACCTCGCCCAGGAAGCGCTCGTCCGCGGGCTCGAAGCACTGCGCACGCTCACCGACCCGGAAAAGTTCGGGCCGTGGGTTTGCGGGATCGCATCCCGCGCGTGCTTGGACTGGCTCAAGCGGGCCGAGCGAAGGAACGTCAGTCTCGACGCGGCGCCGGACGGTACGTCGGCCGGATCGAACGGCCACCCCGTCGCCCCGACCCCGACCCCGGCCGACGAGGCCGAGCGCCACGACGAAACCGCCCGCCTGATGGCCGCCGTCGAGCGCCTGCCCGCCCCGCTCCGCGAGGCGCTGATGCTCTACTACTATGAGGACTGCACGTACGCCGAACTCGCGGCGCGGTTGGGCGTGTCCGCGGCGACCGTGAACGCCCGGCTGACGCAGGCGCGCCAATCGCTGCGGGCCGACCTGGGCGCCGCCCGCCAGTCCGGCGCGTGGCCCGCCCGACGCGCGACCCGCGAGGTATCCCCGGCGCCACCGTGACGCGCGCACGGCACGCCCCCGTTTAGCCGCGACCCGCAGGGCAAGCGACAGCGCCGCCCGAAGGCGAGCGTGAGGCGCCGAAGTGAACATCGAACATCGAACATCGAACATCGAACATCGAACCGACAACCGACAACTAACCGCCTCGATGACCTGCAACCAGTCCCAACTTCTCATGTCCGCCCGCGTCGACGGCGAGCTGCCGCCCGACCAATCCGCCGCGCTGGATGCGCACCTGGCAGAGTGCGCCGCGTGCCAGGACGAGCTCGTCGCGATCCTCCAGGACCACTCCGCGCTCCGCACCGCCTTCGCCGACCGCCGGCTTGCCGCCGGCGCAGTCGCCGATCGCGCCCTCGCGCAAATCGACCCAACCACTCGCGGATTTCACCTCGCCCCCCATCAAGCCGGAGCCGGAGCCTCAGGCGACGGCCCGGATCCGGTTACGAACGAAGCGCGGATCACGTTCGTCGCGCCCGCCCGCCCGCGCACCGCCTGGCGCCTTCTCACCCCGCTGCTCGCCGCCGCCGCCGGGTTCGCCGTCGCGCTGCTAATCTTCCGCCCCTGGCACCGCCCGACGCCGCCGGTTGCGCAGCAACCGCCGCCCGGCATCCCCGCCGCCAACCCCGTCGCGCGCCTCGCCCTGGCGACCGGCCAGGTCGACATCCGCCCGCCCGGCGCCCTCGAGTTCTTCGTCTGCCCGACCGGCGGGTCGATCGAGCCCGGCACCGTCGTCCGCACCGGCCCCAAGGTCCGCTGCGAGCTCCGCATGACCGACGGCTCCGACGTGCGCCTCAACGACTCGACGCAGGTGACGGTCCACTCGGCCCGCAAGCTCGACCTGGCGGGCGGCCAACTGTTTTCCGCCGTCGCCAAGGTAAGCGACGCGACCGCCGCGACGCCGGCCCAGTTCGTCGTGACCGCGACGCCCGCCGACGTGTCGCTGGTCGCGCTGGGGACCGAGTTCGACGTCTCTTGCACTCCGGGCGACAAGCGCGCGACGCTGACGGTGGTCGAGGGGTCCGTGCGCGTGGACGGGGCGGGAGCCCCGTCCGCCGACGCCGTCGTGAAGGCCGGCGAGGCGGTCACGCTCGCAGGCGGGTCGTTGGCCGACCGCCGACAGGTTCGCTCGCTCGTCGCCGCGACGGCGTGGGTCGACGAACTGCTCGTGATGAAGGGCCGCGACAACCCCGAGCTCGCCCGCCGGCTCGACGACCTGCTCGCCCAGCTCGGCCACCAGAAGATGCAGTACCTCGCGGCCCAGGACGTCCGGCGGCTGGGCGACCACTGCGTCGTCCCGCTCACCCGCTTCATCCAGAGTGACGCGAGCAAACAGGGGCACCAGCCCGAGCACCGCCGCCGCGAGGCCGCCCGGATCGTCGCCGACGTCGCGACGACCAGCAGCCTCCCCGAGCTGATCAACCTGCTCGCCGACGGCGACGGCGAAGTGCGGTTCCACGCCGCCCGCGCGCTCGAGCGGCTCACCGGCCAGAACCAGGGCCGCCGCCCCGAGCAGTGGCGCGACCAGGCGTGGTACACGTGCACGCCGACCGTCGAGGCCTGGCACGGGTGGTGGGCGAAGAACAAGTCGGTCTTCCCCGGCTGCGACCCCGACGCGGTCCGCCCGCTCAAGGCGATCGCGCCGCCGGAGAACATCGAGAAGAAGGGCTGACCGAACGTCCAGTGGCGGGCGCCGAACACCGGCGCGTCAAAAAGGGCGGACGCGGGCGGGGCACCATCGGCCCGCCCGCGTCCGCGTCGATCATTTCGGGTTGGGACTATTGCAACTCGGCGTCCGCGGCGTCGTCGGCGACCTGCCCGGGGCGGGGGCCGGCCGGCCGGGGGGGCGTGGGGCCGCGCCGCTCGGTCCCCGGGCCGCCGGGGCTGCACGACTGTTCGAGCCGGGCCAGGGTTCGCTCGAGCTGGTCGAGCTCGCCGTGCAGCTTGCGGATCTGCTCGCGGGCCGCGCGGATCGCGGATTGCGGCTGCCCGGCCGGCGGTTGCCGGAAATCGCGCGGGCCGCCCTCGGCGCGGCGGTCTTCCGGCCGGCGGTCGGCGTGGCCGCGCCCTTCCGGTGCCGGCCCTCGCGCTTCGGGACGTCCGCCGCCGCCACCGCCACGCGGGCCGCCTTCGGGCCGCGCATCCGGCGGGCCGGGGATGTGCGGCCGGGCCGCCGCGGGTCCGCGCCCCGCGCCTCCGCCCTCGGCGCGCCGGTCGGCCCCTTCCGGACGCCGACGCGCTTCGCCATCGGGGCCGCCGCCGGGCCCACGGGGGATCGGCCGGCGTTCTGCGCGTTCACCGGCCGGCGGCGGCGGCGGCGCGGCGCCGTCCTTCGAGCCGGCCTTCGGCCGCCCCTCGGACTTACCGCCGGGACCGCGACTCTCGGGCCGCGCATCGCGGCCGACGCCCGGGCGCGCCTCCGGGCCCTCGGGGCGCGGGCGGCCCTCCGGGCGGGTCGCCGACGACGGCCCGTGGCCTCCGTCGGCTGGAGTGGCGACGAGGCGCTCGGCGGCGGGGTCGCGGTCGGGGCCGTCGATCGGGGGCCGGGCCCACGCGGGGCAGGTCATCAGGGCCGATGCGATGAGCGAATTCCAGAGCCGCTTCATAGATCCTCCGTCGGGTAAGTTGCCGCCGGTGTGTGACCCGCCTCTCGGAATGGTTTACTGGCAAATCGTTGTGGCCAAGACGCGCGTGGGCGCAAAGCAAGATCGGGCCAAGGCGGGCGCATAAAAAAACCGCGGCGACCCAGATCGGGTCGCCGCGGTTGGCTTGTGAAAGATGGACTTGATCAGGCCCGGCGGCGGCGGGCGAAGGCCGCCATGCCGAGGACGAACACGCCGCCGAGGATCGACGTTGGCTCGGGGACGCCCACGCCGTCGCGGTTCGCGTCGGCGAAGATGACCGTCCCACCCGGGTTCTGGAGGACCCACTGGGTGCCGACGGCGGTGAAGTCGAGCAGGCGGTGCTCGCCGGCGGAGACCGTGAAGAAATCGGCGAACGACTTTCCACCGACGCGGAACGGGATCGAGATCGACTTCGGGTCCTCGCTCATGTTGGACAGGAGGATTGCGAGTTTGCCCTGCGACAGCGAATAGACACCGGACCAGGCGATACCGGCGCTCTCCAAAGTCTTGCGCCCTTCGCCGACGACGGTCACGACGGTATCGAGCGTGGCGATGGCGCGGTCGGGCGCGGCGAAGATGTTGTTGACCTGCGAGATCCCGTTCCAGCCGGCCTCGACGTCGGACTCCATCTGGGCAGTGTTGTACCCGACGACGCCGGGGTCGAGGGCGTGGACGCCGTGGGCGCCGCGGAGGCGGTAGTGGGCGATCAGGGCCTTGAAGTCGCCGCGGGACAGGAGTTGGCCGGCGGTGCCGTGGGCCGCGTCGAAGTACATGCTCGACGCGGTCTCGCCGTTGGCGACGACGCCGTTCCTCATGAACGCGTTGTCGTAGTTGTTAAAGCGGGAGACGTACGGGATGTGCTTGTGCCCCGAGGGGAGGGCCGAGGTCACGAGCGAGGCGCGGACGATCGGGAGGGTGAACAGCTCGGAGCGGAGGTTCGGGCTGGTCGAATTGCCCTGGGTCACGCTGCGGAAGTCGATCGAGCCCGGGTACAGGCTCTCGTTGGCCATGTTCAGGCCCGAGGCCGCGTACTCGTTATTCTGGTTGGGATTGGGGATGAAGCCCGGGCGGGTCGGGTCGTTCTGGATCGGGTAGAAGTTGTAATTCCCGACGAACGACTGATTGGCCAGGAAGGAGGGCCCGGTGCCGGCGCTACCGGCGATCTGGTTTCTCAAGGCGAGCACTTGGGCCGCCGCCCCGGGGCCTTCGTGGTCGGCGAACGTATACCGGACGTTGTTCGTCCCGTAAACGCTCGCGATGCTCGACGGCGTCAGCACGACGCCGTGGCGAATCTTTACCGCCTTGACCGGCTGGCCGGCGAGGTACGCCCCGACCGCGGGGGCATTGTCGTTGTTGAGGAAGGGCGCCGGCGTGAACTGCGGGATCGAGGGAGGCGGCCCGGTGAGCGGGTCGGTTTCCCAACTGAACAGGTTGTCGGCACTGGCGGGCTCGGCGACGCCGAACGCCATCGCCGCGGCGCAGGCCGCAACGCCGATCGCGCGGCGGGCGCGACGCCAAACAGACGATTGCCGCTTCTCTCCCTGGATCATCTCCGCTCTCCTCAATCGATGATGCCCGTCCCCCCCCCGTGCACCGCATTCTCTCCGGACGTCTGACGGTGCCCTGCCCACAACGCTCTTCTGGTGCGGTTCAGAAAGACTGTCCCGCGCTACCGAGAATACATGAGCTTTTGGGGGTCAACAAGAGCAAAGGTAGAAAATTATCGACCTTTGGAGCCTGAAATGGGCGCGACGGGAGCGATTCGGCGCGTGATAAGCCCCCCAGTGTGTCGAGGGGCGGGGTGGGTTTCATGTGTACGCCGGGCGCGGTCGGACTGGGAAAACTTTAACGAAAGCGACGACTCTGACAGTTTTTTCTTTGTTTTCGGACTTTAGGTGTTGACGGGGTCGGACGATCCTCTTATTAGTTTGCCCTCTCGCTCGGCCAACGGCTGAGTCGAGTATCCCGGTCTTACGGATCGATGTCGTCACCGCTTCCCGAGAGTGCGTGACGACCCAGGGGTCGCGGGCGTCAGTCAAACGCCCAATCCCCGTCCGGCGTCCGAGCGACGCCGCGCCCGAAGTGCCCGTCTGAGCTCCACGAGCTCAAGGCACAATCAGTCGGGCCGATCCGAGCACCCACAGGCCAGCATTCCCACGGCCTTTGCGCGTACCGGGCTTCCCCTGTCGTTTTCATTTCAGTGTCGTACCCCACCGCGGTCGTTCCGCGCTTGCGGTGGTTCGCTCGTAAGCAGGAAGCTCATGACTTTGACTCAGCGTAACCCGATGCAGGTCGAGAACTTAGAGCGTCGGCGGATGCTCGCCGGGACCCCCTGGGGCCAACAGGCCAAGCTGATCGGACAGGACCTCCTCGCCGCCCAGTACCCCCACCTGAACGGGGCCGGGCAGTCGGTCGTCGTCATCGACCAAGGCGTCAACTACACGCACCCGGCGATCAACGGGAAAATGATCGCCGGCCACGACTTCGCCGCCAACGATACGAACCCCTGGGCCGACGGCGACCCGCACGGGACGGGCGTCGCGGCGATGATGGTCGGGAACGGGTTCGATTACGCCGGGGCCCACTACCAGGGCATCGCGCCGGGCGCCAAGCTGATCGTGCTGCGGTCGTACTCGTCGACCGACGCGGCCGAGGCCCTGCAGTGGGTCGTCGCCAACAAGGCCCGCTACAACATCGCGGCGGTGAACCTGGTCGACCGCGGGATCGGCGGGACGGCGGCGATCTTCCGGTCGATGGTCGCGTCGATCAACGCGCTGGCGAGCCAGAACGTGCTGGTCACGATCCCGTCGGGGAACACGGGCGGGACGAACGTGCCGAGCTACGGGGGCAACGAGGTGTCGGCCGCGTCGACCAACGTCTGGGGCGGCGTCGCGGGGAGCTCGGTGCGCGGGGGCGGGCTCGACTTCCTGGCGCCGGCGGACCGGATCGCGCTGCCGTACTGGCAGGGCAAGGCGATCTGGACGAACTCGGCGGTCGGGACGAGCTGGGCGAGCCCGCAGATCGCCGGCGCGGCCGCGGTCATCCGCCAGATCAAGCCGACGTTCACCAACGCGCAGGTCGTCTCGATCCTGAAGGACAGCGGGACGAAGATCTACGACTCGAAGACCGGTCTGACGTTCCCGCTGATCAATTTGTACAAGGCGGTGCAACTGGCGTACTCGCGGATCGGGCAGGCCGCGCCGGCCCCCGCGCCGGCGCCGATCCCGACGCCCGCGCCGACCCCCGCACCGGCCCCGACGGCGCCGGCCGGCTCGACGGCCAGCACGTACAAGAACGTCGCCAACGGCACCGTCCTGCAGGTCGAGGACTTCGACGCCGGCGTCAACGGCGTGGCGTTCAAGGAATCGGACATCAAGAACTTCGGCGGGAACAACTACCGCACCGGCACCGGCGTGGACATCTCGACGATCAACGACGGCGGGTCGACCCGCGCGGTGACCGGCATCCGCCCGGGCGAGTGGCTTAGGTACTCGGTCAACGTGACGACCGCCGGCACCTACACCGTCGAGTTCCGCCTGGCCGCGGTCAACGGCGGGACGTTCCACCTCGAGGTGGACGGGAAGAACGTGACCGGCGCGATCGGCGCCGGGTCGGGCGCGAGCTGGTCGGCGTTCCGCAGCGTGTTCAAGACGCTCAACCTGACCGCCGGCAAGCACACCCTGCACCTCAAGTTCGACGCGAACGGGGCGAGCGGCGGGGTCGGGATCTTCAACTACATGAAGTTCACGACCGGCACGCCGGTCGCCGCCCCCGCAGCCGCGACCGCCCCGGTCGGGCCGTTCGCGACGATCAACCTGACGCCCGGCGTCAAGACGTACGTCCAGGCCGAGAACTTCGACAAGGGCGCCCGCGGCACCGCGTACTTCGACACGGACACGCGGAACGAGACCGGAAAGTACCGCACGGATACCGGCGTGGACGTCGCGGTGTCGACGGACAGCGGCGGCGGGTACGTGGTCGGCAAGACCCGCAAGGGCGAGTGGCTGAACTACACGGTCAACGTCGCCAAGGCCGGGACCTACACGTTCGACGTGCGGCAGGCGTACCAATACGCCGGCGGCGCGTTCCACATCGAGGTGGACGGCAAGAACGTGACCGGGGCGCTGGCGTTCAAGAGCACCGGCAGCTTCAACAACTGGGCCGAGGTCCGCAAGACGGGCGTCGCCCTGACGGCCGGCAAGCACACGATCCGGCTGGTGGTCGACTCGGTGGGCGCGCAGGGCGTGGGCGCGAACATCAACTGGATCCGGATTTTCTAGACTTCATCACGAGCGTGCCCGCGACGGACGCACACCTTTGAGACGACACCCCGAGTACGGAACGCGGCGGGCGCCAGGCGCCCGCCGCGTTGCATTTGGAAGGTGTGACTCCTTCTCCCGGACGCGCCCCCTGGTGCGGTTCGCGGCGGCGCGCGGCCGCGTCTGGGAGGGGGGGTGAGGGCATAAAGCCGGCGCACGAGGACGAGTGGTTGGGCGAACGCTCACTGCATGCCCTCACCCTAACCCTCTCCCAGACGCGTCGACGCACCCGCGCGAATCACACGAATTCTCGCGTCCGGGAGAGGGAACCGGACGCGCGCCAGCGCAGGAACGCCGCGACGATGTCGTCGAAGTGCGCCGGCGACTGCAGGTGGCGCATCGCCTCCTTCATCTCCTGACACGGGTGCATGGACTTGGCCCACCAGCTCACGCGCTTGCGGAACTCCTGGATGGCGAAGCGCTCGCCGCGGTATTGGATGATGTGGCGGAAGTGGGTGCGCATGAGGGCGCACTTTTCTTCGATCGTGAACTCGGGCGGGGTTTGGCCGGTCTGGAGGTAGGCCCAGGCGTCGCGGAAGATCCAGGGGCGGGCGAGGGCGCCGCGGCCGATCATGACGCCGGCGCAACCGGTGTGGTCGAGCATCCGCTTGGCGTCGTCGGGGGTGCGGACGTCGCCGTTGCCGACGACGGGGATGGCGCGGACGGCGGCGACGACCTCGGCGATCCCGTCGAGGCGGGCGGCGCCGGAGAACTTCATCGCGGTCGTTCGGCCGTGGATCGTGATCATCTCGATGCCGGCGCCCTCGAGCCGGCGGGCCAGCGTAGGGGCGACGATGGACGAGTCGTCCCAGCCGAGGCGCAGTTTGGCGGTCAGCGGCACGTCCGGCACGGCGGCGCGGACCTTCTCGACCAGGCGGAGCGTGTTATCCGGGTCGCAGAGGAGCTTGGAGCCGCCGTCCTTTTTGAGGACTTTGTCGACGGGGCAGCCCATGTTGATGTCGATGACGTGGGCCCCGCGGCCGGCGGCCCAGCGGGCGGCGTCGCAGAGCTTCTGGGCGTCGCCGCCGTAGAGCTGCATCGACAGGGGTGAGTCGTCCGCGTTCGTCGCAGCCAGGCGGAGGGTCTTGGGCGTCTCGCGGGCGATGGCCTCGGGGTCGAGCAGGTCGGTGCAGGCGAGGCCGACGCCGCCGCACGAGCGGGCGATCAGGCGGAACGCGAGGTCGCAGTACCCGGCGATCGGGGCGAGCAGCAGGGGGGTGGCGAGGCGGAGGTTGCGGAGTTGGATCGGCACGGGGTCGTCAATTGTCCATGGTCAATGGTCAATTGTCATGGGCGGAACCCAACGCGTTCCCGGTCACACGCGACGTGCGGCGTTCACCGCACCCTCACAGCGCGGTAACGCGGCGTTCAAACCGGCCGCCATACTTCGGCGGGCATGAAGCAGTGCAGTCCCTCAGTCGTTCCCCGGGTCGCGATGTCCGGGCGTGGTTTCACCCTGGTCGAGTTGCTCGTCGTCATCGGCATCATCGCCGTGCTGATCAGCATCCTGTTGCCCGCGCTGAGCAAGGCCCGGCAGCAGGGGCAGGCCGTGCAGTGCGCGTCGAACCTCAAACAGATCGGCCTGGGCGTGCAGGTGTACGTCAACCAGAACAAGGGGTTTTTGGGCCGGTGGTCGAACTCGACGAACTGGCAGAACCCGGCGAAGAAGGAGGAGATGATCGACCCGACGATGTACGACAAGGCGTACTGGGGCGTCGTGTACGCGATCGCGGGGGGGCTGACGAAGCAGTCGTTCCACTGCCCGTCGGCCACCGCGAGTGAGAACGGCGACGGTCTGACGTTTGATGAGGGCGCGATCTACACGTCGTACTCGCAGAACTGCTACGGCGGGAACAACTCGGGCTTTTCGGACGCCAAGCGGGTGATGATCTTTGGCAGCAAGGACGAGATCGCGCTGTTCAACCGCGTCTCGGGCATCTGGCACGGCCGCCGGTACGCCCGGATCCGCCACAGCAGCCAGGTGGTGTTCGCGTGGGACGCGTGGGAGAGCGTGACGGACGGGAACGGCGACACGTTCAACGACTGGCACCAGCACGTGAATCCGGACCGGTCGCCGGAGCACCTCCGGCACAACAAGAAGGCGAACGTGCTATTCGCCGACGGTCACGTGGAGCCGCTGACGCGAGAGGAATTGAAGGAGGAGCGGTTGTTCAGCGGGCGGTGGTAGTAGCCGCCACCGCAGGGGGGGCGAGGTTCCGTCCGAGCCGTCTACGCACACACGCGGGGTGCCTCCGCGGCTCGGACGGAGCCTGGCCCTCCCGAGCTTGACGTGCGTCGCCCGTCTAACCCCTCGCATCGACCCGTGTCAGAATCAACGTCCCCGCGCCTCATCGGGTAGCTCTGGAGGGTCCGCCGACGGCGGCAGGAAATTCCGCCACCGGCCGGGCTACACTATTGGCGCGCGGCGGCCGATAGAGACAATCCGCACTGGCGCGGTGCGGGATCGCCCGTGTCGGGCGCGCGACAACTTACGAACTCGAGAGAGCAAGGAGCACGAACATGGGTCGTCGACTGGCTGTGATGGGCGTGGCGGTGATGGCGGGCCTGCTCGGCGCGACGGGCGCGCGGGCGGCCGACGACGCCAAGGGCAAGGAGTTCTTCGAGGCGAAGATCCGCCCGATCTTGGCGGCGTCGTGCGTCGGGTGCCACGGCCCGGAGAAGCAGAAGGGCGGGCTCCGGATGGACACGAAGGAGTACCTGATCGCCGGCGCCAAGCACGACGGGAAGACGCACGCGGTCGTCGAGCCGGGCAACCCGGACAAGTCGATGATCATCGAGGCCGTGGAGTACAAGAACGACGACCTGGCGATGCCCCCGCCCAAGAAGAAGGTGTCGATGAAGCTCCCGGACGACCAGATCGCCGCGCTCAAGGAGTGGGTGAAGATGGGCGTGCCGTACGGGGACAAGCCGGTCGAGGCGAAGCCGGCCGACGCGAAGAAGTAAGACGGTCAGTGGCCCGTTGTCGGTTGTCCGTTGTGACGCTGGTGAACGGGTTTTGAGAATCGAACCGCGGCGGGCGCGACGGCGCTCGCCGCGGTTGTCGTTTGGAATCAGAATGTCACGCGCCCCAGGATCGTCGACTTGATGACGACGGTCGCAATCGCAAGCACCACCGCCCCGACCAGTCCGCCCACCGCACACCGCCGGTCTCGGCGCCCGATCGCGATCCCGATGATCCCCAGTGCCGCGGCGACGAACGCCCCGCCGTACGCGAACATCGAGACGGCGTCTAACTCGATCCAGACGTAGTACCGGGCGGTCGGCGAAACCGCTTTGAGCGCGAACTCGCGCACCCCCAGCACCATCGGAAGTGTCAGCGCGCAGCAGACGGCGGACCACACGCCCCACCACAGAGCGCTCCGCGCGGGCCGCGGGTCCGGACGGTGATACTCGAGCGTCGGAGCGGGCACGGTGGGGGGAAGTGTTTTCACTCCGTTGAGATCGACATGGGTGTGAAAGATTCGAAGATCCGCAGCACGGGCTTGCGCAGGAAGCGCATCGGCCCATTCCAGTGGATCAGGAAGAATCGCCCCTGACCCTCGATCCACTCTGTGCGCGCCAGCCAGAACCTCGATTCATCGGGCTCGGCAGAGTTCATCTCTAGGGGGACGAGCGCCTGGTACGACCAGCGGCCGTTTTCCGATCGCTCCTGAATGTCGTACTCGTCAACCGGCCGCTTGATCGCGCTCGCAATGCTGGTGGTCACGAAATACGTCAGCGACGCCTTCAGGAACGCCGGGCCGATCGCGACGTCCTCGGCCGACACGTCGAAGACGTCGGCGAGCACCTCGGTCCGCGGATCCTCGCTGACGACGATCGTTAGGAGAACGCCGTCCTGGTACGGCAGCACCGTTGCGTCCACCGGCGCCTGGATGACGAAGTGGCGCTCGACTTCGAGCGTCTTCCACTTTCGACTGCTCATCGGCGCAATTGTACTCGCTTCGGTCGCCGCGACACGCGCTCGCCTTCGGGGCGGCGCTGTCGCTTGCCCTGCGGGTCGCGGCTAAACGGGGTTGCTTGGCGCGCGACGGCGGTGTCCTTGTCCCCCGGTCCCCCCACCCGTATCTTCCGCCCATGCCGACCGTCACCGCGGACATCCGCCAGGGGGATTGCCTCGACGTGCTCCGCGCGTTTCCGGACGGGCATTTCGATTTGATCTTCACGTCGCCGCCGTACGCCGACCGGCGGAAGGGGACGTACGGGGGCGTGAAGCCCGAGCAGTACGTCGAGTGGTTCGTCCCCCGGGCGGCCGAGTTCCTCCGCGTGCTCAAGCCGACGGGCACGTTCGTGCTGAACATCAAGGAAAAGGTCGACAAGGGCGAGCGGCACACGTACGTGCTCGAGCTGATCCTGGCGCTCCGCAAGATCGGCTGGCTGTGGACGGAGGAGTACGTCTGGCACAAGCGGAACTGCCACCCGGGCAAGTGGCCCAACCGGTTCCGCGACGCGTGGGAGCGGCTGCTGCAGTTCAACAAGGCGCGCGCGTTCAAAATGAACCAGGACGCGGTGCGCGTGCCCATGGGCGACTGGGCGAACAAACGCCTGTCTAAGCTCGGGAAGAACGACGTCGTGCGGATGGACTCGCGCGTGAAGAGCGGGTTCGGGAAGAACATCGCCAACTGGGTCGGTCGCGACCTGGCGTACCCGTCGAACGTGCTGCATTTGCCGACCGAGTGCGGGAACAAGAATCACAGCGCGACGTTCCCACGGGCGCTGGCCGAGTGGTTCGTCAAACTGTTCACCGACGCGGGCGACCGCGTGCTGGACCCGTTCGTCGGCAGCGGCACGACGGCGATCGCGGCGAAGTCGTTGGGCCGGAACTGCGTCGGGATCGATTTGATGGCCGAGTACGTCGCCGAGGCGCGGGAGCGCGTGCGGAAGGCGAAGGGGGCCGCGGGCGCGGAGCCCGAGTTGTTCGAAGCCGCAGGCTGAACGACCCGGCGGCGCCGTAAACAGATTGCGGGTCATGTCCGGCAGGCGGTAACGTCATCGCATTCATTGGCGAACGCGGGGGGTCGGCGGCCGGGCGGCCGCGGCGGACCCGCACGTGCCCTTGGTTGCCGAGGCCAGTCATGCACACCGACCCAGTCGCCGTCCCGGAAGCGCCCCTGTCCTTCAACTGCCCGGCGTGCGGGCGCGGGATCACGGCGCGCGCCGCCGACGTCGGCAAGCGGGGGCAGTGCCAGGACTGCGGGCACGTGTTCGCGATCGGCCAGCCGCCGCCCCCGGCCGGGCCGATCGTCGCGGAGTGCCCGCACTGCCAGGCCCGGCACTCGCTCCCGGCTGCCGCGGCCGGCCGGAAGGCGAAGTGCCGGTGCGGGAACGCGTTCGTTGTGCAGCCGGCGGCGACTCCGGCGGCGGCGCCCATACGGCCCGCGCCCCCGCCGCTGCCGGGCCGGCCGATTACCGCGCCGCGTGACCCCGATGTCGCCATGGGTTCGCTGGCCGCGGCCGTGTCGTCTGGGCGCGCGAAGGCGCCCGCGCCGCCGGCCTCGCGCAACCGGCGCGGGTGGCTGGTCGGGGGCGGGCTCGCCGGGGTCATGGTGGCCGCCGCGGTCGGCGCGTACGTCGCCTTCCGGCCGCCGTCGCCGGCGCACGAGGCGAACGCCGACCCGACCGCCGTCCGCCCCGCGGTCGCCGCGGGCGAGGGCCCGCAAGCTTTGCCCGGCACGAGCCCGGCCGCCGCCCCGCCCGCGACCCCGCCGGCCCGACCGGCGACCAAGGCCGGGCTCGACCACCGCGCCTATTTCCCCCTGACCCAAGGCGCGCAGTGGACGTACCGCCTGACCGTCCCGACGGGCGCGAGCATCCCGCACAAGCCGTACATGATCAACGCGATGGGCCTGATCGGGACCAACAGCACGCACGGGTCCATGCGGTGGGCGGGCGGGTCGCCGGTGACGTTCACCGTCCGCGTCGCCGAGGTCTACCCCGCGAAGAACGCGGCCGAGTGGCAGGGGGTGCGGGTCGAGATCTCCGAGCACGGGCGATCGCTCTGGCTCCCGCCGATCAAGCTCGCGACGCTTGACTTCGGCGCATATGCCCGGCCCGGGAAGTCGTTCGGCCTCGACGTCGACGGCATGACCAAGCCCGACGGCATCGGCGTGGGCCGGTCGCTGTTCCGCCTGGAGGGCGACGGCCCGGCCGAGTACCGCGACGTGACGGTGCCCGCGGGCGCGTTCGCCGGCGCCCTCTACGGCACGCAGAAGCACTACCGCAACGAACCGTACACCGAGCCGTTCGACGAAGAGGCGTGGGCGGCGCCCGGCGTCGGCCTGGTCAAGCACGTGATCACCCAGGACGGGCGGGCAGTCGCCACCGTCGAACTGGTCGGCTACACGCCGGGAAAGTAACTCGCGGATCCGACGACCGCCGCTTGCGGCCTAGAGACTGTCGAAACGGTAGCATTCGCCGGATGCAGCGATCCGTCCTGATCACCGGCGCTTCGAGCGGCATCGGCCTGGCCTGCGCCACCCACCTCACCGCCCGCGGGTGGCGCGTGTACGCGGGCGTGCGCGACGCCGCCGCGTTCCGCGCCGCCGGACACGCGTCCGATGCGCTCCGCCCGGTCTCGCTCGACGTGACGGACGCCGCCTCGATCGCGAGCGCGATTGACACGATCCGCGCTGAGTCGCCGTCCCTCACCGCGCTGGTCAACAATGCCGGCATCGCGGTCTCCGGCCCGCTCGAGTGCGTGACCGCCGACGAACTCCGGCAACAGTTCGACGTGAACGTGTTGGGTCTCGCCGCCGTCACGCGGGCGGCGCTCCCGCTCCTCCGCGCGCACGAGACCGCCGCGAAGGGCCCGACGACGATCGTCAACGTGTCGTCCGTCTCCGGCCTGGTCGCGTTCCCGTTCCTCGGGGCGTACGCGGCGAGCAAGTTCGCCGTCGAGGGGATGAGCGACGCGCTGCGGATCGAGCTGTCGCCGTGGCGGATTCGCGTCGCCCTGGTCGAGCCCGGGCCCGTCGCGACGCCGATCTGGGCGAAGGCGAGGTCGGTCGGCGAAGGGCAGGCGGCGCGGTGGGGGCCCGAGGCGTGCGCGCTCTACGCGCGCTACTTCACGATGATGCCGGCCCAACTCGCCGAGAGCGAACGGCACGCGGTGCCGGTCGAGGTGGTGGCGCGGACGGTCGAGCGGGCGGTCACCGCGCCGCGGATCAGGGCGCGGTACCCGCTGGGGCCGGGGTCGCGGATCGCCCGGCTGCGGAAGTTTGTGCCGGACCGGTGGTGGGATTGGCTGGTGAGGCGCGAGGTCGAAAAGTAGCTCAACATTCCGATGTTGAGGAGGGGCGTGGAACGTCTGCCAACGCCGCTCACACTCGAGCGCCGGTCCTCAACATCGGAACGTTGAGCTACGAGGTCGTCGCGCTTCGCACGACCGCCTCGGTCGTCCCGCGCGGGTCGCGGAACAAGTGGGGCGACCACACGCGGTGCAGCGTCCACCCCTGCGCCTCGTGGATGCCCGTGCGGAACACGTCCCACTCGACCGGGTCGTCGGCCGCCGGGTAGCGGGCCCCGTCCGCGAGTACGCCCACGGTCACGCGGGCCGCGTCGGCCGGGTCGCGGAGGGCCAGGTCGACCAGGAACCCGTCGTTGCCCCAGTAGAGGTCGGACGGAATGCGGTGGGTGGCCGCGAGGTGATCGGCGAGCGACTGTGCGAGCGGGCTGGGGGTCTTGGTGGGTAGGGGGGTGACGAGGGAGCCTTCGGAGATCTCGGATTGCGCTCGTATTTCGGGTTGGGGGCCCGCGGATCGATCGTCGTTTTCTGACGGCGGTGGATTCTCCCGCTGCGCGGAAGACCCGCCCGCTGAAGCGGGCTCGCCGACCGTTCGTGCGTATTCTCGCGACACGCGCTCCGCGTACTGCAAGTACGCGAAGAGCAGCCATCCGCCGGTCGGTTGCTGCCCGTCGGGGATCGGGGGGAGCGACGCGTACACCTCGCGCGGGATCGATGTGACCAGGTGTACCGCGTGCCGGGCCCGCGTGACCAGCACATTGAGCCGCCGCCCGCCGCCCGCGCGGCCGAGGGGGCCGAACCGGCGGTAGAACCGGCCGGTGGCGTCCGGGCCGTACGTCGTGCTGATGATCATCACGTCGCGCTCGTCGCCCTGAACGTTTTCGAGGTTCTTGACGAACAGCCCCTCGAACGAGCCTTCGCCGGAGCGCGCCCGGGCCTCGGCCAGCTTCCGCGCGAACTTCTCCTCCTCGGCCGCCGCCTCGTCGAGTTTCTCGACGATCAAATCGCGCTGCTGGAGGTTGAAGCACGCGATCCCGATCGACGGCGGCGTCCGGCCTTTCAGCAGGTTTTGCACGAGCTCGACGATCTTGTCGGCCTCGGCCGCGTTCTCGCGATCCTCGTATGTGCCGCTGATCTGGTGCAGCGTGAGCGGCACGTGCTCCGGCCGGTTCGACGGGTGGCCGGGGATCGCCTGCAGCCGGCTCGCGTAGAAGTGCTCGTTCGAAAACTCGATCAGTTCGCTCGACTTCGACCGGTAGTGCACGTCCAGGTACGCCTGGTCGATCGACAGGTTCAGGGCGGCGGCCAACAGGTCTTCGACGTCGCCCTGCTGCTGCTCGAACAGTTCCTGGTCGGTCTGCGGCTCGTCTTCCTCGCTCGCGGTGAACGCGGATTCGAAAAACCGCGTCGGCGGGAGTTGCTTCGGGTCGCCGGCGATCACCACGCGCTGCCCGCGCGTCAGCACCGGCAGCGTCTCCTCCAGCCGGCACTGGCTGGCCTCGTCGAAGATGACGACGCTGAACACCTCCGCGCGCGGGAAGAGCTGCGCAACGGTTTCCGGCGACGCCATCCACACCGGGCAGACGTCGAACAGCGGGTCGCCCCCCTCGATTCGCTGCCCCGCCGCCAGGACCTGCCGGAGGCGCATGGCGCGTTCGCCGCGCATTGTCAGCCGCCGCTTGAGGTCGGCCCCGGTGTTGTTCAGGCGATTGCCGGTGCCGGTGAGCAGGCGCTCCTTCTGCTTCGTGACCCACTGGTGGACGATCACATCGCGCACGAGCTCGCGCTTGGTGTCCTCGAGCTTGCGGTACCGCTCGAACGCCGACGAGACGCGGGGGCCGTCGACGTTCTGGAGGCGCTCGTCGGCTCGCAGGCGGCGCGTGATCTCGGCCGCGAGCGCGACCTTGCGGAGCGCCTGCGTGCTCTGCGCGGGGTCAACGGGGTCCTTGATGAGCGTGTCGAGCGCCTTCGTGACCGGTGAGGGAAGTTTCGCGAGCGCCGCGCGGATGCGGAGGACGGGGTCGACGTCGGAGAGCTTGTCGATCAGCGCTCGAACGACCGGCACGCCGGGCGCGGTTGCGCGACGTAACTTGCCTTCGAAAGCCCCGATCCACTCGGGAGAGATCAATCGCGAAGAGGCAAGCGACTGCGTGAGGTTCTGGATGGCTTCGGCGCGTTTGGGGGACAGCGCGAGTCCCGTCAGCAGCGTTTGCGCCGCGCCGTCGTCGCTCATCGCGCGCTTCACGTCCGCCCACATCGGCGCGACCACCGGGGTCGACTTCACCCACTGTACGAACCCCGCCAGCGCCGCTGCGTTCGCCAGGCCGCCGGTCAGCGCGTCGTCCGTGTTGACGAACGGCGACGACAGCCCGAACACCTCGTTGTACGTCTGCTGCACGACCAGCCGGGTCCGCAGGCCCGTCAGGAACGCCTTCACCCGCTCCCCGTTGGCCTTCGACAGCCCGAGCCCGTACCGGCTCAGCACCATCCGCCCGGCCGCCTTGGCGCCGAACAGGAGGAACGCGTACCACTTCCCGGCGGCCTCCAAATACGTCTCGAGTTGCCCGAGCTGCTGCGCCACCTCGCCCATCGTCGGCTGCTTGTCGCCCAGCACCATGCGCAGCTCGGCGTCGAGCGGGCCCGCCTTTATCGCCTGCACCTGCGGCTCGACCGCCGCGATCCGCTCGCGCAGCTTCGCCAATGCCGCGTCGTCCTTGCCCAAGACGAACTCCCGCGTCGCCGGCTGCGTCGCCGCGCGCAGTTGTTCCAACTGCGTCGCCAATTGCTGCCTCGCCGCCACCTGCGCCGGCAGATCGACGCCGTCCACGAACGCCGGGATCGCCGGGTCTGCCGTCGCGTCGCATTGAATCGCCAGTTCACCGGAAGGCGCGATCGCCTGCCGCCACTTCTCGATCGGCGTCGACGCGAACGTCGCCAGGTCCACCCCCACGGCCTCCCGCCACGGGTTCGCCGACCACCCGACCGACGCCGCCCGCGACAAGGTCTCGTCAATCAAATGCGCGTGCGCGTCGAGGTCCGCGAGCTGCAGCGAATCCGCCAGCGGCTCCAGTTTCGGCAGCAGATCCGAGTCCGGCAGCGCCAGCCAGTGCCCCACGAGCGCGTGGAACGACTCGGCCGGCCCGTCGCCGTCCGGGTCGCGCATCAGCGCATCGTGATACCCCGTCAGTTCCCCGTGCAGCGCCTGCAGCTCGGCGTCCACCTTCGCCAGCTTCGCCTGCGCCTTTTCATCCGTTTTCGCCTCGGCCAAGACCTCGAGCTGCTCGCGGATCGTGCGGTACAGGTCTCTCTGATCGCGTTGCGGGTCGTGGATCAGGGCCGTCAGGTTGCCCAGGCCCATGTGGGCCAACCGGTTGGCGACGACGTCCAGGGCCGTCCGCTTGTCCGACACCAGCAACACGCGCAGCCCGCGCGACAAGTGGTCGCCGATGATGTTCGTGATCGTCTGCGACTTCCCCGTCCCCGGCGGCCCGTGGATCACCAGCCCCCGGCTCGTGCGGGCCATGCGGACGGCCCGCGCCTGGCAGGGGTCGGCTTGGGCGACGAGGCGCTCGTCAGAAAAGTTCCTTGTAACGCGACCGACCGCCGCCGGCGGGGCCGCTTCAGCGGCTCTGTCCTGCGACTGCGCCGGCCCATCCAGCGTCGCCGCCGAGTTCACGAACGGCAGCACGGGCCCCGCGAGCGCCTCCCCCGCGTTCATCGCCTGCAAATCCCGCAAGAGACCCTGGTTCGCCACCGGGAACAATCCGAGCACCGCGCTGGGCAGGATCGCCGGCGCGTCCCCGAGCGCCTCCGTCCGCGGCGCCGCGCCGAGCTTGAGCGCGGGTTTGTCGGGCGTCGTGGGTTCCTCTTGTAGCCGCTCCGCTTGCGGAGCGCGTCCGGCGGCGCTCGAGGGATCTGACGCGTCATTCTCGTCAACGACGCCCGTGGCGCGGGCATCCTGCCCGCGTTGATCCGAAGCCGCGTCCCCCTTCCACCGCGGCTCGAACGGAGCCTCGCCCTCCCCTTGGTCGGCGCCCTCCTCCCCACCCGCGCTCCCCTGCGGGCTCGCTTTCAGCTCCCCCTCCGGGTCGCGGCTAAACGAATCCTTCCGCGCTTCGTCTACGTTCGATTTCGCGACCGTGCGGTCCTCCCCGTCCGTCCCGCGACAAGTCGCTGGGCTCTCTTTTTCTTCTTCTTCCTCACCCTCCTGATCCGCCGCCGCGCGCCACTCGGGCACCGGGATCTCCAGCGCGTCGCACACGCGCCGCACGAGCTCGTCGATCTCCCGCCACGGGTCCGCCCCGTCCTCGTCCGCGAACAATTCCGCCGACAAGTTCTTCCCCGTCTGCTGCTCCAGCCACGCCAGCAGCGCCAGGTTTGGCGTCACCCGGTCCACGCCCTCTCCCTTACAGGCGATCGTCACCCCCGGCGTCCCGCCCGCCTTGATCTCCACGCTCACCGGTACGAACGCGATCGGCGCAATGACCCGCTTCGAAGCCCCGCGCTGCCCC
>DASPKW010000187.1:0-6480 GCA_035627895.1 Tepidisphaeraceae bacterium
CGCCGGCCCAGCAGGTGCTACGCAGCGCGTCCGGCTACACAGACTTTAATCCCATCGTGCCGGGCCGCACGTACCGAATTGAGGTCACCAACGTGACCGACAACGTCCGTTCGGCCCCCGTGGCGTTCGATGTGTCGGCGCCGACGGCGCTTCCGGACGAGGCGACGGACCCGCTGTCCCCGTGGCTGCAGGCCCGCTTTTACGCCGGGACGCGGTTCGCCGGCGCGCCGGTGGCCACGATGCTGATGGACAAGGCGCAGGCTTACTTCGGGGCCGACAACATCGGTGACCTCGGCATCCGCTCGGACGACTTCTCCCTGACCCTGAGCGGGTACCTGCGCAACCTGCCGGCCAGCACCGGCAACGTGTACCGGTTCAAGGTGAAGACCGACGGCGGCGTCCGCGTCCGCGTCGACGGTCAAGTCGTGATCGACCACTGGTCCGACGTCCCGCTCGTGCGCGGCGACGCCGACCGGAACGGAGTGGTCGGCCTCAACGACTTGGTCATACTGGCCAATAACTACGGGAAACCGACCGGCCAGACTTGGGCGGACGGGGATTTTGACGGCAACGGAAGCGTCGGGCTGAACGACTTAGTCCAGCTGTCGAACAACTACGGGAACCCCACGGCGCCCGACGTGGTGGTCGGCCAGATCGTGCTCAACCCGGCGGTGGCGCACGCGGTCCAGATCGAGTATTTCAACGACGCGGGCACGAGCCTGCTCGACGTGCAATGGGCGACCGCGGACGGGCCGTTCGCGACGCTCGGCGCCGAGGAGTCCGCACACGAGGACGGCGACGGCGATCTCCCGACCGGGGAGCAGCCCAAGGCGCCCGCGTGGCTGCGCGCCCTGGTGACGGGCGAGACCGCGGTCTCGCTCGACTGGGCGGCTTCGGCATCCGATCCCGGCGCGTTGGGCGTTGCCCAGTTCCTGTACGAGGTGCTCCGCAAGGCGCCGGGTGACTCGACGTTCAAGAACATCGCCAGCCTGCCGAAGGGGACGACGTCGTACGTGGATCACGACGTGCTGCCCAGTTACGGCGAGGGGGGGACCGGCTTCGAGTACGTTTACAAGGTCGAGTCGCTCCTCGACGGCGTGCGATCGTCGGCCGGCCCGACCGCGGCCGCGCTGACAAACTTCCCCGCGGCGCCGGCGGACCTGGTCGCCACGCCCGCGTCGACGTCCGCGATCACACTCACGTGGGCCGACCGGTCGGCCGGCGAGACCGGGTTCGACGTCGAGTCGTCGGCGGACGGCGTCACGTTCACATCGGTGGCTACCGTCGCAGCCGGATCGACCTCGTACACGGTGACCGGACTGTCCGAAGGGACCCGGTACCACTTCCGCGTCCGCGCGCGCAACGGGATCGGCACGTCCGCGTTTACGCCGGTCGTCAGCGGGGCGACGCGACTGCCGGCCCCGGTCGATCTGACAAAGCAAGCGACGACGGCGTCAACGGTCTCCCTCGCGTGGGACGACACCTCGGCCAACGAGTCCGGGTTCCGCGTGTATCGCCGCGTCGGCAGTACCGGCCCGTGGGCCTTGGTCGCCGCGGTCGGCGCGAACGTGGAAGCGTACGTCGATCAGGGGCTGACGACGGGCGTCGGCTACGCGTACCGCGTGACGGCGTACAACGCCGCTACCGAGTCCGAGCCGTCCGCGATCGTCCCGGCCACGCCCGTCCCGGCCGGAGCGCCGGGCACCCCCGGGGCGCTCGAGGTCGAGGCGCTCACGTCGTATTCGGTCGCCGTGTCCTGGACCCAGTTGGGGGGTGACGTCGACGCGTTCCGGGTCGAGTGGCGCAACATGGGCGCCGGGCCGGACTTCGCCCTGATGACGCTGCCCGCGTCGGCCCGGCGCGCCGTGATTGGCGGCCTCACGGGCGGCGAGGCGTACGAGTTCCGCGTGACCGCGGTCAACTCGGTCAGCCCGTCCGACGCCGCGTACGTCCAGGGGCGCGCCAAGGTCCCGGGCATCACCGCGTTCACGGCCGCCCCGCGCTGGACCGGCGGCGTGACGCTCGCGTACGATCCGATTGCGCCCACCGCCGAGCGGACCATCAGCGTCGAGCGGAAGGCGGCCGGTTCCACGGCGGATTGGGCCGAAATCACCGCCGGGACGGGGTCGTCGGACGGGCTGTTCATCGACGCCACCGCCGCGGCCGGCGTGGCATACCTGTACCGTGCCCGACGGCGGTTTGAGATCGGGACGGCAGAGTACCTCTACTCCGACCCCTCGGCCACCGTGGGAGCGACCGGCGCGACCGACCCCTCGGTGAGCGTCGGCGGCGTGTTCCCCGAGCCCGTCGTTACGGCCGCGCTCGCCCCCAACAACGCGCGGCGGATCGACGTCACCTGGACGTGGGCGCACGGGCCGGTCGAAGCGTTCCGGGTCGAGCGAAAGTCCTCGTCACAGACCGTCTTCGTGCCCCTCGCCGACGTGCCCGGCGGGTCGTTGGTGTTCCGCGACCTGACCGCCGACGCCGACGAGACCTATACCTACCGGGTCGGCGCCCTCCTCGGCAGCACGCCGTACGAGTACGACGAGTCAAACGTCGTCGACACGAGCCCGTGGCCGGCGTCGACTTCGTCGGGCGCCGTGGCGATCTACGCGGACGGTTTCGAGTCGACCGGGTTCGCGTCGACAAGCCTGTCGGGCGTCACGCGCGCGTGGAAACACCGCCCGTCCACCTGGGACCCACAGACCGGGCCGGAGCCCGTGCCGGTGGCAGTCGACCTCGACGACGTGGATGCCGAGTCGCCCAAGGTCAACGACGCGCAGACGTTCGTCGGCGAGCTTGTGAACGATGAACTTACCCTCGAACTAGGCAACCTGCCGTCGCATACGCGGGTCACCGTCTCGTTCGACCTCTACGTGATCGGCTCGTGGGACGGCTCGCCGAACGAGTGGTTCGGCCCCGACCTGTTTGAGTTCGAGGCCGCCGGGAAGCAGTACCTCCAAGCGACGTTCGATAACCTGCCGTTCAACGCCCAGAGTTATCCCGGGGCGTACGGACAAGGGCCCCTCTACCCCTCTATGAGCGGCGGGTCGTCGGCCGAGCTCGGGTACAAGTTCACCTATCCGAGCGGCGAGCGGGACGCGAACACGGTTTATCGGATCACGCGGACGATCGAGCACGCGGACGCCGCACTCGCACTCGTCTTCCGCGCCCACGGCCTGCAGGAGCCGGGGTCGGGTGGCCTGCTCGATGAGGGGTGGGGCATCGACAACGTCGACGTCACCTTCCCGGAGGGGACCGGGGCGGGAAGGGTCAGCGGCTTGGTCTGGTCAGATGCGAACCGGAACACGCGGCGGGACGACGTCACGCCCGGCGCCCGGGAGCCGGGTGTCGCCGGGCAGACCGTGTACGCCGACCTCGACCGCGACGGGGTATGGGACACGAGCGAGCCGTCGACCGTGACCGCGGCGGACGGCAGCTACCTGCTCGAAGCGCTGGGACCGGGGCCGACGCTGATTCGCATCGATCCCACGTCCGGACTGACGCGCGGGTGGCACGGGACGGGCGTTGAGGTAGGCGTTGAGGCGGGCGAAGAGTCGGCCGGCGTCGACTTCGCCGTGTTGTCTAATCAGGCCCCCGTATTCGGCACGATCGCATCACCGACCGTGACAATCAATCCGTACGGTCCGACCCGCACGCCGCTGCCGCAGGTGGCTTGGCAGACCGGCGACGTGATCGTCTCGTACGACTCGCGCGTGTCGCGCCGGTTCGGCGCCGACGGAACGCTGAAGGGGATCGTCCCTGGTGAGATCGAGTACGCCGCCCGGTTCACCACGGACGGCACGCTCCTCGGGCTCGTCTTCAGTTGGTCGATCAACCAGCCCATCCCGGGCAGGGTTTTTCAAGTCAAGCCTGACGGGTCCGCACCGGTGGTCCTAATCGACCGCCTGCCGGCCCCGGAGACCGTCGTCCAGGATCTCGACGGCAACCTATTCGTGGGCGTCAACGGTGATCTTCAATGGGGCGTGCCCAAAAACGTCCCGAACGGGATTTTCCAGTACGATTCGACCGGACGCCCGATTAACAGCTGGTTCTTGTGGAACGCCCGCGTCGGCAGCATAGATCTGGCGCCCGACCAGCACACATTGTATGCGAACGCGGACCTGAATGTCGCCGGCGCCGTCGCCGGCGACGAGGAGGAAACGGGCTGGTCGCACGTCATTTACCGCATCGACACCAACACGGGCGAGGTCTCGGTCTTCGCGCAGGGGTTGACGGGCGCCGGGCAGTTGCGCGTCCTGCCCGACGGCCGCGTCTTGGTAGCCGACCGGGACGACATCAAGTTGTTCGCGGCCGACGGGACCCTCCTCCACTCGTTTGACGAGGCGGGGCCGAACGCCTGGTATTCGCTCGCGGTCGACCCGGACGGGAAGTCGTTCTGGGCGATGGACGGCATCGGTCCGACCGGTGGGTGGCAGATGTTCAACGGGTCGGGCGGCGTCGTCCGGTTCGACCTCGAAAACCTCTCCGTCGAGGGCGGCGTCGTGATCGGCCGGTTCGACGGTGTCGACCAAAAGTGGGTCGGCGACCAAGTGGTGCGCGAACTCCCGCGCAACATCGTCGTTTATGGTGAGGCCGCCGGCGCGGTCGCCAGCGTGGTCAGCAACCACGACTTGGTATACCGCGTGCCCGCGAGCGACCCGGACCGGGATCCTCTTAAGTTCACGCTGACGGGCCAGACTTGGGGTGCGGAAATCGACCCGGGGACCGGGGAACTGCACTGGCGCCCGACGACCCCCGGCACGTACACGTTCCACGTGACGGTGGCCGACAAGTACGGCGCGTCCGCTTCCGACTCGGTGACCGTGAATGTCGTCGCGGCGACCGGGGAGAACCGCGCGCCGGAAATCCAAACCGATTCATTGTCCCGGGGCGTCGGTGGGATGCGGTACCAAGGGCACGTCTGGGCGACCGACGCGAACGGCGACCGACTGACGTATGCGCTGGTCGACACCCCGGGGGTCACGATCGGCGCCGGCACGGGCATGATCTCGTTCGTGCCGACCTCGGCCGACGTGGCGGCCGGCGGTCGGTACGTGACCGTCCGCGCCACCGACGCCCGCGGCGCGTCGGACCAGCGCTCCTACTGGATCGACGTGTCGACGGCGTCCGTCGACCCGGGCATTTGGTCGGCCCTGGACGACGTGATGTACGTGGAGGTCGGACAGAAGGCCGAGGTCCGCCTCACCGCCGCCCGCGACTACGATGAATACCACTACCGCTCAGGCGAACTGCCGCCGGGCGCGGTCCTCGAACGCCGCGGCCCGGCGGAGTACGTCCTCGTCTGGCAGCCGACGGCCGAGCAACTCGGGTCTGTGGACGTCAAACTCGGCATGTCGATGGCGGGCGGGGCGCTCTACTCGGAGCGCACGTTCCGCTTCGTCGTCGTCGATCGCATCGTCGCGTCGCCGCGCGTTTTGGTCGTTCGGTCCGGCGATTCCGTCGACATCTCCGCGACCGCCTATCAGCGGGACGCCGCCGGCGCCCTAGTGCGCGTGCCGGTCGACGGCCCGATCACGGTGTCAGCCGCGGGCGGTCAGGGCACTTCGTTCGGGGCGATCACGACGGGGCCGGACGGCCAGGCCGTTTACGTCGCCGGCTCCAGCGTCGGCGGCGTGGAGGTGCTCCGCGTCGGCTTCAACGCGTTGTCGGGCAGCGTGAACCTGGCCCACGACGAGGTCCAGATTGTCGTCGTCCCGGCCGCCGCTTCGACCGCGCAATGGGTCGGCACGGTCGCGACCGGGTTGTCCGCCACGCAAGGCACCGCCCTGAGCCTCACCGGTGTGGGGGCGCCGTGGTACGTCGGCACGTACTTCGCCGATTCCGATGCGGACGCGGCCGGCGCGTACGAGGTGGAGATCGACTGGGGTGACGACTTGGGGCCGCAACCCGGCTACCTCGTCGCCGAGACCGACCCCTCGATCCCCGAGGAGATCCGCGCGCGCCTGTTCCATGTCGCCGGCAGTCACACGTACGCCCTGCCGGGCGCGTACACGGTGACCATCACCGTGACCGACCCGGACGGCCCACCCGAGCACGTCTTCGGCTCCGGCTCTCAACCAGCAGTGACCGTGGCCGGCGCGGCCGCCGACCTGAGCCTGCTCGGCATCAGCGCGACCGCCGGACTGGTTCATAACGACGTGGTCGGCAGTTTCGTGGACACCGTGTCCGCCTCCACCGTCGAGGACGACTTCCGTGTCGAGATCGAGTGGGGCGACGGGACCCGGTCTACTGCGCTGCTCGACAAGCTGTCCTCGGGCCGCTTCGAGATCCGCGGCGTGCACACGTATTCCGGCGCGGTGTCGAGCGGTGTCGCCAAGGTCAGCGTTTACCAAGTCCGCCCAGGCGGCGCCGAGTACCTGCGTCAAGCCGGACTGATGCCCTTCGCCGTCGGCGGGGCCGCGCTGCCAGCACCGACGGCGGTCCAAGCCAGCCCCGTCTCAACGACCCAAGTCGAGG
>DASPKW010000188.1:0-6196 GCA_035627895.1 Tepidisphaeraceae bacterium
GTTGACCGCCACGACCGACACGGCCTCGAAATCCTTCTTGAGTTGATCGACCGACAGCGACAACGGCGACTCCACGTGCCCGCCCACCTTCAACCGGAACGTCTGGAGGTTCACGCTCGTCGGGATGATCCCGATGTGCCACCGCACGAACATCGCCTCGTTCGGCGTCAAATCGTGCACGAAGTACTTCGCCGGCATCTCCAGGTTGGGCGGCCGGTCCGTCAGCAGGATCAGCTCCGTCTTCTCCGGGAACGTCGCCAGCTCCAGCTTCGCCTTCCCCGCCGGCGCGTCACTCGGAATCCCCCCCGGCGCCGGCGAATCCGCCCCCGCGCTCCGCGGCACCTCGCCGAGCACGCGCGACATCAACCCCGCAGTCGTCAACACCCCCGCCCCCACCACGCCGGCCGTCCACCGCAAAAACGCCCGCCGGGCCACCGTGCCGCCGTCCGCCGCCGCCGCCGCCGCGACCTCGTTCCGCCGATCCATAGCGATCCTCCGCGCCAAGAAGTGCTCCCCCGCGGCGCGCGATGCTACACCCGCCTAGCCGACCGGACTACCCGCGTTTTCTTCTCCGCCGACTTTTGACATTGGGCCGTCGGCGTTCGAGGCCGGTTACAATCTCGCCGTGACGCGTCGTTCGATCGTCCGAGTCCTGTGCCTGACGCCGGGCATCATCGCCTGCGCCGTCCCGTCCGCCATCGCGCACGCGAGAGGAGAACTCGACGTCTGGGGCGACGGCCTCAAGTGGGTCTGCCTGTTCTGGGGGCTCGGCGTTCCGATCATGGCCGTCTGCCTGATCGGCGCGATGGTGTCCGTCATCGCCGACCGCCCCCACGACCGTCCTTGACCCGTCGCCCGCCGCCCGCCGCCCGCCCGGCCCCGGTACAATCCCCTCGTGCGGCGCCTCGGCCGGTACATCGTCAACGCCCTGACCGCCCTCTCGCTCCTCCTCTGCGCGGCGACGGTCGCGCTCTGGGTGCGGAGCTTCTGGGTCGGCGACGGCGTCAGTTGGGGCAACGTGACCGACGGCGCGCCCCCCGCCGGCCGCCCGCGGCACGCCGGCCGGACGTACGTCTCGGCCGCCCGCGGCGGGCTCAACGTGTTCGTCGTCCGCTACGACGCGCCCCAACTCGTCCGCGCGACCCACCTGCCCGACCGCCCCTGGCGCGAGTGGCGGCGCACGCCGGACCCGCCCGAGTACCCCGTCTACCGGGACACGGACGCGTTCGCCACGCCGCCCACGCGCTACCGCGCACTGGGCTTTGAGGCCGTGCTGAACGCCCCCCACGCGCCCTTCCTCGGCCGCACGTCCCGCCGGTGGTCCGTGACCGTCCCGCTCTACGCCCCGGCCGCCGCGTTCGCGCTTTTGCCCGCCTGGCGCACCGCCCGGGTCGTCCGCCGCCGCCGGCGCAACGCCCGCGCGACCGCCGCCGCCACCTGCCCCACCTGCGGCTACGACCTCCGCGCCACCCCCGACCGCTGCCCCGAGTGCGGCGCGGCGCCGCCCCGCCCGGCCGCCGCCCGATCGAGCTGAACCATGGTCCGCCCTCGGCCGACATTCGCAACCCGCCCGTCGCGCAAGACACCCCGTACAATCCCCCGTGCCCCGCCCCCCCTTCCATCCTCCATCCTCCCTCCTCCATCATCGCTCCCCCCGCCAAGCCAAGGCCCCCTGGCCCGTCGTCGTCTTCCTCGCCGGCTTCGGCCTCGCCGTCGTCGGGCTCGCCTACTACTACCTCCTGCCCGCCGCCGAGGCCGTCGTCTCCGCCAAGCAGGCCGGCGACCACAAGGGCCAGCGCGCGATCTCCGCGACCGCCGCCCTGCTCCTGGCCGTCCTCCTGATCGTCCTGATCTGCGGGATCTTCATGACCTTCCGCATCGGCCGCTACTTCTTCCCCCGCAACACCGGCCCGCGCGTCAAGACCCAGTACGTCGACGCCTGGGCCGAGTCCGCCAAGCGCATGCCGACGCCGCCGCCCGATTCGGACGAGTAACACGGCGAGGCGTGCCCGCGTACCCCGCCGTTCGATGATTCGCAGAGAACGCAAAGGCGCAAAGGACGCAGAGAGAACAATTCCCGTTGCATTGGTCTTCTCTGTGCCCTTTGCGCCTCCGCGTCCTCTGCGGTCAAAACCGAACGGGTGAGGGAGCGGAACAGTCAGCCACAGATTGGATCATCATGGATCAGTCCGGCCCGCCCTGAGCCCGACCTGAATCCGTGTTCATCCGTGCCGATCCGTCACTGAACTTTGCGTCTTCTTCGCGCCTTCGTGCTTTCGTGGTTCACCCCCCTGCCCCCGCCGCCCCACCCCCAAAACCCGCCCCACGCCCCCGAAAACCGCGATTCGCCTTCACGTCAGGTCCGAATAACCACACGTTTTGCTCCGTTTGATGCACTGTTTGCTCCATTGAGTGCACGCTTTGCTCCGTTTAGTGCACTCTTTGCTCTATCTAGTGCACCATCTGCTCTGTTTGATGCACCATTTGCCCCGTTTAGTGCACTGTTTGCTCCGTTTGATGCACCGTTTGCCCCGTTTGGTGCATCATTTACTCCGTTTGATGGCCCATTTGCTCCGTTTGATGCCCCATTCGTTCCCCTCGATGGCCCGCTCGCTCTGAAGGACGGCGCGTCCGCCGTCTCAGAGGATCCGCCTCAAGCCGCGCACGCGGCCAGGCGAACCGACGCCGAACGCGACGACGGTACGGCGTCCCGATCCCCTTCCGCGCTGGACCCGCGTGACCCCCGCGGATATAACCGGTCGCGCGCCGCGTGCGCGGCCGGGGCGGTGATTCGACCGGCGCGCCGGACAATGGTAGTGATGTGCCTCATGCGCCCCCTCCCCGTCGTCCTCCTCCTCGTGCTGGTCGGTTGTGACGACCGCTCGTCGCCGACCGGGGCCCCTTCCACCCCCATGAACGCAGCAACGGCCCCCGCCGGGATGAACAAGTACCCCTACTTGGCGGCCGACGGCGGGCCGCACATGCTCTTGCCCAGCGGCGCGGCGGGCGTCGATTACTCCCGCGCTTGCGCGCTCACCGCGAATGCCCAGATGGCGCTCATGCCCATTGGTTCGGTCTCGGCCATGATCCTGGCCGATCCCCCGATGACCGCGTGGGGAACGTCGGCGGACGGCTGGGTCGAGGTTTATTACCTGAAGTCGTGGACGGGGATGAACCTCGACGCGCTCGTCGCCAAAGCGTCGGCCGCGCTGCCCACGTCGTCGATGACGGATTCCGGTCAGGTCTTCCGACTCGCGCAGGCCGATGCGTTCCTCCTGTTCGCCGGCGACACGCCGACGAGTTCGGCGTACGGCGTCCACCGCGTGACGATCCCGGCCGGCACGTACACGATCCTCACGGGCACGTTTTCCGCGGCCGGCGAGTCGGTGACGATCTACCGACTGAAACCGGCCGGCACATAGCCCGCCGCCGGAGCGGACCGCGGCGGCGTATACTTCGCATGCGGTCGCGGTGCGCGCCGCGGCCGCCCAACGGTAGTCCGTTCCCCCGCGACACCCACACATGTCCGCCATCACCGTTTATGACACGATCGGGCGAAGCTACACCTCGCAGCGCCGCGCCGACCCGCGCATCGCCGCCCGGTTGACGGTGGCGCTCGCCGGCATGCGCTCGGTGCTCAACGTCGGGGCCGGCGCCGGCTCGTACGAGCCGGCGGGCCGGTCCGTCGTTGCCGTGGAGCCGTCCGCCGTCATGCTCGCCCAGCGGCCGCGGGGCGCCGCGCCCGCCGTGCGGGCTCGCGCCGAAGCGCTGCCGTTCGCCGACCGGGCGTTCGACGCAGTGATGGCCGTCCTCACCGTCCACCATTGGGCGGACCGCGCGCGCGGGCTCGCCGAGTGCGCGCGGGTGGCGCGCGGGCGCGTCGTCCTGCTCACGTGGGACCCGGCGGCCGACGGGTTCTGGCTCGTGCGGGAATACTTCCCCGCCTTTCTCCAAGCCGACCGGGAACAGTTCCCCCCCTGGCGGCGTACGCCGAGGCGTTCGCACCCGGGGCCCGGGCCCGCGTCGCGCCGGTCGCAGTGCCACGCGACTGCCTCGACGGCTTCCTCGGCGCGTACTGGGCGCGGCCCGAGGCGTACCTCGATCCGGCGGTGCGGGCCGGGATCTCCTCGTTCGCACGCACGGACACCGCGCCGGGGCTGGAGCGACTCCGCGCGGACCTGGCGTCCGGCGCGTGGCACGCCCGGCACGGACGGCTACTGACGGCGGACGCGCTCGACGTCGGCTACCGGCTGATCGTCGCCGACCTCGCCGACCGTGCGGCGGGCAGCGCGGCGGGATGACCACGCACCGCCAACGGACCGGCCGCGGGCGGAGCCGTTCTCGTGAACCGCCAAACGGTCGCAGTTCGTAGGGTGGGCGTACCCGCCCACGCAATGCGTTCGACGGCGGGCGGCACGGCGGAATCGGGCTCCCCCCTTCGTGGGCGAGTACGCCCACCCTACGAACCTCGCGGGCGGGTAGCCCACGCCCACGGGGCCCCTCGCGCGAGGGCGCTTCATCGGCCAACGGAACGACCCCGACGCACGCCGGGGAGGGGCGTTCGAACGTCGGCCGGCTCTCCCGCGTGCGGCGGGGGCGGCCGCCCGCGTTGCGCACGACAGTCCTATCTCCCTGCACCTGCACCACGAGGGCCGGCACGAAGGCCCGATCCGGCAGACGACCCACGCCGCCGCCCCCCCTCCCTCTTGCGCGTGTAGGTTTTTCAAAGTTCAATAGCCGACACAAAGGCCAATCCCGATGATGGACGGTTGACGAAACAGTTCATCGCCAGGGAGGTGTCCCATGTGCCGGCCTGCGGCATTATCGGCATGGATCGCCGAGTTGGAAACTGTCTTCCTTCACTTAAGCAAACCACAGATAAAGGTCCTGGCCCAGTACAGCCTGGGCATGGTCCTGGCCGGCCGCTGCGGCCTGAGCTGCGTCGCTTTTGCCTTGGCCGGCTGGCTCGACCAGAAGGTCGACGCCGTCCGCGAGCGGCTCCGGGACTGGTACTGCGGAGCCCTGGACAAAAGTGGCCGGCGGCGGCAAGAACTGGACGTCGCCAGCTGCTTCGGCCCCTTGCTGGCGTGGGTGCTGCAGGACTGGGACGCCAAAGAGCTGGCCATCGCCCTCGACGCCACCACGCTGGGCCGGCGGTTCGCGGTGCTGGCCATCAGCGTCGTCTACCGGGCCGGCGCCATTCCCGTCGCCTGGGCGGTCCTGCCGGCAACGGCCAAGGGCGCCTGGAAGGGCCGGTGGCTCGATCTGCTCGGGCAGTTCAAGTCCCTGGCCCCTTCCGGGCTGCAGGTGATCGTGCTGGCCGACCGCGGGCTCTATGCCAAATGGCTTTACCAGGCGATCGTCTCGCTCGGCTGGCACCCGTTTCTGCGGCTCAACGCCACCGACAACATCCACTTCCGGCCGAGCGGTGGCGACTACGTGCCGCTGGCCTCACTGCTGCCGGCGACCGGGTGCTGCTACAGCGGCGTCGGCACCCTCTTTCGCACCGCCCGAACCAGGCTGCCGTGCACGCTGGCGGCCTGCTGGAAGGACGGGTGCAGGGAGGGCTGGTTCGTGGCCAGCGACCTGCCGCCGCAGCAACTGGACTGCGCCTGGTACGGCCTGCGCAGCTGGATCGAATGCAGCTTCAAGCAGGCCAAGAGCGGCGGCTGGAACTGGCAGCAGACCCGTATGAGTGATCCGGAGCGTGCCGCCCGGCAGTGGCTGGCGATGGCCGTGGCGGCCGTGCTGCTGATGCGTCAGGGTGCGGCTTCGGAGACTCCTTCGCCGCCGGCCCCTTCACCGGCCGACGGTACGGACGGTGGCGAAAAGTCCGGCGCGCCACCACCGAAGCCCGATTCAACCACGCCCCGACGGATCCTGAGCGTGTTCCGCAAAGGGCTGTTGCTCGTGCAGGCGATCCTGCTGGCCGGCGGCCCGCTGCCCCACGCCCGGTTCGAGCCGGAGCCTTGGCCCCGGACGCCAGCGGCCCTGAACACAACAGCACCGCCGGAAAAGCCACCTTAAAAGCCTACACGCGCAAGCCCCCCCCCTCCCTCGCCCCGCGATAGAATTCACCTTCCAGTCCATCCGCTTCACGCCCACGGCGGCGGCCTCCTCTCCCCGGTATCGCACGTCTCACGCGCACCAACCCGATCACGCTCGCGCCCGTCGCCGCGCCGCCGGCCCCGGCGGG
>DASPKW010000189.1:0-4226 GCA_035627895.1 Tepidisphaeraceae bacterium
CCCGTCACGGCCGGCGGCAGCGACAGCAGCGGGAACCCGATGTTCAGCACGTGCACGCCCGTGTCCTGCTCGTACGTCCGCGCGTCCTCGGCGATCGTCCGCAGCTTGCCGAGCAAGTTCGCCTGGTCCGCCCACGCCTGCCGCGCCGCCCGCTGCTCGGGCGTCACGCGCGAATCGCCGTCGCCGTCCGCCGCGGGCTTCCCCGGCCGCGCGTCCCGCGCCACCCCGCGCGGCAGCGGCGCCCGCCCGACCAGCTTCACTTGCTCGTCCGCGCCGAGCAGCCCTGCCAGCGCCGCCTCGGGCGTCAAATCCTGGAACTTCGCGATCTGCGTCCAATCCACCCGCTGCCGGCTCGAGTGCGGCCGGCAGTTCAAACTCGGCCCGCTCACGAGCGACGCGAACAGCCGGTCCAACATCTTCGCCAGCACGCGGCTCCGCGCCGCCGCCTCCTCCTTCGCCGACTGCTTCGTCCCGACTGCAACGTCCGCCATCGCTGAACCTCCGGTGGGGCGCGATTGTAAGTGGCCAGCAGGGGGATGCGAACTCCGGCCCCCTCTCCCGGCCGCGCCAAATGCATTCGCTCGCGGTAATGCGGACTCGCGGCGGGGAGAGGGTTGGGGTGAGGGGCGAACGCCGAAGGGCGCGATTCGGCTTCTACGCGCAAATGTGCGAGGCTCGCCGTTCCCCCCTCACCCCCGCCCTCTCCCCGCCGCGAGTTGCGGCATCGCGCCGGCCGCGCCCTTAGCGCGGCTGGGAGAGGGAGGGCGCAATCAGTACCACTGCGTCCGCGCCCCCACCGCCAGCGTCGCCAGCGCCACCCCGTACCCCAGCGCGATCCCCCCGATCACGTCGCTCGGCCAGTGCGCGTCCAGCACCCACCGCAGCACCGCGCACCCCACGCCCAACCCCCAGAACGTCGCCGCCGCGGGCGGGTACCACGTCGCCAAAATCGCGCTCAGCGCCACCGCGCACGCGCTGTGGCTCGACGGGAAACTTTCCCGGTAGTTCGCGTGCTTCAGCGTCGGCCCGAGGAACTTGCCCGCGTTCTCCCGCCCCGGCCGGACGCGCCCGATCGTCCGCTTCATCAGCATCGCGATGATCGACGCGACGAGCACCCCGCCGACCAGCGCCAGCCCCCGGTGCAGCGGCACCCTTCCCGGCCCCGGGTCGAGTTGAAACACCAGCAACGCCGCGATCGGCGTACAAAGCGACTGACCGTACTGCGCCAGCCACCGCGTCTCCCGCTTCACGTCCCCCTTGAACTGCAACTGCAGCGTCGTCGGCACCCCGAACCGCTCCGCGACCATCAGCGCCGCACACCCCGCCACGAGAATCCCGAGAATCATCCAGTCCATGTGGCGGCGGATGTTAGCGGCAGGCGTCGCAAAACACACGAGGACGGAGAGCAGACACATTCCCCCTGCGTGCTCGATCACGCGACCCGCTCGCGCCCTAGAAGGGCGTACTTAGCGGTCGCACCGAAGGTGCACGTGATCGTTCCCGTCACGGTGAGGGTACACTTCGGCGCAGTGACCGCCCCCGACCCCGCCCCAATCGCCTACGAACCACTCCCGACAACGATCTACCGCGCGCGAGCGAGAAGTTACCTGCCATCCGTCCTCATCGGCCTGTTCATCGGCCTCGGCGGCGTCGCCTTCGGCGCGTCCGGCCTCGCCTTCGCCACCACCGGCGAGGCCAAGCTCTTCGCCGCCGGCTTCCTCTGCTTCGGCACCGTTTTCTGCCTAGGGCTCGCGACCGTCCTCGTCCGCCTCCACCGCACCGGCGTCGGCCTGACGCCCAACGGCGTCGCGCTCCGCGCGTTCCTCAAGACCCGCCACATCCCCTACTCCGCCCTGCGCGACTGCAAGCGCGCCGAGGTCGGCGACGAGGCCACCGTCGTCCTGATCGACCGCGACTGGAACACGATCCCCCTCGAGGTCTTCGCGCACCGCCCCGACGCCGACAAGGACGCCTTCGTCGCCGCCGTCCGCCGGGCGATCGCGACCATCGGCGCGCGCTGACCGCGCCCGCCGCTTTACGTCTTTTCGTTTTTCGTTTTCACCCCTCATCCCCTCTCCCGTCGCCCGCACCTTGACCCCCACTCCCCCGCCCCTACCCTATCCGCACTCCATGTCACGCCGCATCTGGGTCGTCATCCTCTTCGCCGCCGCCATTTACACGGTCGGCAACGGCCGCGTCCAACTCTGGGACCGCGACGAGCCGCGCTACGCCCAGACGTCCCGCCAGATGCTCCAGTCGGGCGACTGGGTCGTCCCGACGTACCTCGACGAGCCGCGGCTCAAGAAGCCCCCGCTGATCTACTGGGCCCAGGCCGGCGCGATGGCCCTGCTGGCCGACCCGGCCGACGCGCCGCACCGGTCCGCCGCCCTGGACGCGTTCGCCGCCCGCTTCCCGTCCGTCATCGCGACCCTGCTGACGCTCATGCTCCTGGGCTCGACGCTCGCGCGCATCGCCGACGAGCCCCGCGCCTTCTGGGCCGTCCTGGTCATGGCCACGTCGGGCCTCGTGATCATGGCCGCCAAGATGAGCCTGACCGACGCCGTCCTGCTGCTGTTCGTCACCACGTCGCAGCTCATGATCTACGCGCTCTGGCTCGGCCAGCGCGACTGGTGGACCGTCACCGTCTTCGCCGCCGCCACCGGCCTGGCCCTGCTCACCAAGGGGCCCGTGGTTTTGGGCGTCAATCTCATGACGCTGCTGGTGCTGGCCGTCTTCCGCTGGCTCGACAAGCGCAACCCCCAATCCGCAATCCGCAATCCGCAATTCGAAATCCGCAAGGGCCACCCCGTCGCCAAGACGATCTTCGCCCTGCTCGTCGTCGCCGCCATTGTGACGCCCTGGGCGGTCGGGATCGTCTACCGCTTCGAGGGCGAAAAGCTGTGGGACGTGGTCTACAAGGAGGTCATCCTCCGCGTCAGCACGCCGCTCGAGCAGCACAAGGGCCCGCCCGGCTATTACCTGCTGTTCTTCTTCGCGACGTTCTTCCCGTGGTGCGTGCTCCTGCCGACGGTCGCCAAGTGGGCGTGGCGGCTGCGGGCCGACCCGCTCGTGCGCTTCTCGCTGGCCGCGGTCGTCGGGCCGTGGCTCATGTTCGAGGTTATCCAGACCAAGCTGCCGCACTACGTGCTGCCGTGCTTCCCGTTTTTGGCGATTTTGACCGCCGAGGTGCTGACCCGCGCGATTCGCGGCCACCGCGCGATCCGCGTCGACCACGCCCGGCGCATCGAAACCGATCTGGCCAAGCCCAGGCCCCGCATCGCGTTCGACGCGCCCGACGCCGTCGACCTCGAGCTCGGCCGCGAACTCACAAGCCGGGCGTTCAAGACCGCCGTGGCCA
The DNA here is from genome assembly GCA_035627895.1 of Tepidisphaeraceae bacterium. Taxonomy (GTDB): domain Bacteria; phylum Planctomycetota; class Phycisphaerae; order Tepidisphaerales; family Tepidisphaeraceae; genus DASPKW01. The sequence continues at coordinate 3,359 of DASPKW010000189.1, forward strand.
TCTGGGCGGGGGCGCTGATCGTGCTCGGCCTGGCCCTGTGGATCCCGGCCTTGTCGGGCGTCAACTTCGGAATGTTCAAGGTCCCCGATTTCGGTTTCGACCGCATCCCCTACGGGCCGATGATCGTCGTCTCGCTCGCGGCGATCGTGACGGCCGTCTTCGTCGCCCGCAAGTTCCACCGCGACGACATCCCCGCCGGCGCGACCGCGCTGGGCGGGACGATGTTCGTCGTGTTCTTCTTCCTGTTCACCTTCTACCTCCCCCGGGCGCGCTTCCTCCACCTGTCGGCCGAGGTCGGCGGGTTCCTCCGCGCCCAGGGCGCCACCCGCCTCGGCGACGTCGTCATGATCGACTACAAGGAGGACACCCTCCCCTTCTACCAGGGCGGCACGATCCGGGCCCAGCGCCACAACACCTACCTGGCCACCGCCAAACCCGAAGAGTGGCCCACGTGGTTCGTCCTGACGAAGGAAATCTGGAACCAGACCCCGGAGACCGCCAAGCAGCGCCTGACCGTCGTCCAGACCTTCCGCGGCTGGGCCTACGCCGCCAAGGGCCGCATCGTGGATGTCATGGTCGTGATGAAGCGGTAATTGCCCTCACACCTCTCCCCCTTGCCTTGTCTCCCCCTCACCCCCTCTCTTTCTTTCGCCCAATCTAGCACCCGCTATACTGTCTGCCCGATGTCCTTCGCCGCCCCCCAGCGCCTCCTGGTCGTCCAGCCCTCCTGGGTGGGCGACGCCGTCATGGCCACCCCCGCCCTCCGCGCGCTCCGCGAGATGTACCCGCAGGCCCACATCTCCTACCTCATGCGCCGGTACGTCAAGCCGATGTACACCGGCATGCCGTGGGCCGACCGCCTCCTGAC
>DASPKW010000190.1:0-20175 GCA_035627895.1 Tepidisphaeraceae bacterium
CATCGACGATCGCCGGGTTCATCGTGTTCGGGACGATCGGGCAAAACTGGATCCGTGAGGAAGACCAGCTCAAGCGGGACGTGGCGGAACTTCACGATGAGATGATGTCGGGGCGGGGCGTTCCGCAGCTTGAGCCGCCGGCGCCGCTCTCGTTGTCTTCGGGTAGCACCGGAGGCTCGTCGTGGCCTTCGTCCGGGAGTTCGTCCGGGTCGTCTACGCCTGAAATTCCGACGTCGGACTTCCACCACGAGGGGCGGCTGAAGATCGAGCTGTTGTCGTCGGGCGGGGGCGCGTTCACGAACGTGAGCTTCAAGGCGATGCCGGTGCCGGCGGACCAGGACGCGGTCGAGTTCTACCGGCCTGGGCTTCGCCAGCCGAACCCGCTGGTGCGCGAGGCGACGATCCAGACGCTGATGCAACTGCCCACCGAGAAGCGGCCGGCGGCGGCGGCGGCGGTCGCGGAGCTCGTGGGCGACCCCGAATTGCGCGTGCGGTTGGCGGCGGTGCGGGCTCAGGAAACCGTTCGCCACGACGGGACGGCGGACGCGCTGACGCGCGCGCTGGGGGACGCGGATTCGGCGGTGCGCGAGGTGGCGATCCGGGCGATCGCGCGGGTGCCGGGCGAGGCGGCGGTCGACCCGCTGGTCAACTGCTTCCCGCGGCATTCGGCGGCGGTGCGGCAGGCGCTGGGCGCGTTCGTCGGCGCGTACAAGGAGAAAGTCGCGCAGGCGTTCGCAAACCTCGCGCAGAAGAAAGAAGAGCCGAACCGGCGGCTGACGATGGACACCGTGTGGGCGATGTGCAAGGAGCACGCGGGCCCGGCGCTGATGCACTTCGTGGAGGAGGCCGACGCGGGGATGCGTACCGACGCGATCGCGCGATTGGTCGAATTGAAGCACGAGCCGGCGGCGGAGATCGTCGCCAGGCGGCTCGGGCACGACGGGCTCCCGGCGGTGCAGGCGGTGGCCAAGTTCGGGCCGGCGGGCGAGCGCGCGGCGCTGGCGCGGCTGGCGGACGGGTCGGCGGAGTCCAAGTGCCGGGTGGCGGCGGTGGCGGTGCTCAAGTTGGTGGGGACGAAGGAATCGTCGCTCGAGGCGGCGAAGGCCGCGGCGAACGACAACGATCTGCCCGTCGCCAAGGCGGCGCGGGACCTGTGGCGGCAGTTCGAGCCGGGGGCGCTGCCGCCGATGGACGAGGCGATGCTCGACCTGAACAGTGAGAAGCCCGAGCGGCAGGCCGACGCGCTGGCGGCGCTGGCGAAGGTCAAGCCGGACGCGGCGCAGCAGGCGGTGCTGGCCAAGCGGATGTACGACTTCGCGACTACGGGCGACAACGCCGAACTGCAGGCGGCGGCGCGCAAGGCGCTGGTCACATGGGCGAACCAGGACGTGCGCGACGCGACGGTGCAGGCGATCGCCACGGGCGACGAGGTCGTCCGCAAGGCGGCGATCTGGCTGGCGATGGAATTGAAGGAGTCGCGGGCGGCCGACGCCATCTGCGAATTGCTGGGTAAGGGGGCGTCGGGCGATCTGGTCGAGGCGCTGAAGAAGTTCGGGCCGGCGGCGGAGGACGGGACGATCAAGCTGCTGGTGAGCACGAACGACCCGGGGATCGCGGCGGCGGCGTGCGACGTGCTCGGGGCGGTAGGAACGAAGAAGTGCGTGCAGACGCTGGGGCAGGTCGCGCTCAAGGCGCGGGCGCAGCACCCGCAAGTCGCGGAGGCGGCGAAGCAGGCGCGGGCGATTGTGGAGAAGCGGGAGAAGATGAGGTAGGGCGCGGGGTCGGGGGCGAATCAGTGGACGGAGTCGAACGTGGGGTCGCGGGGAGAACATCGAACGCGCTCGCACGGATGGGCGTAGTTCGGCGCGAGTACGCGTTGTGGCGCGTCGGGTCGAGCCGCGCTCACGTGCACCTCCGGTGCGACCGCTAGTTACGCCCTTCAGAATCGAGCACGGGTCGCGCGATCGGGTGGGAGGACCGGGAACGCGAATTCAAAAACCTTATCCCGCTTGCAACTTTTCTCATTGGGAGATCGGTTCGTCGCGGTAGTATTCGTGTGTCAGGTTCGATCACATCCGCCCGCGTTCGGGCACGCCGTTTTGGCTCGCGAGGAGGCACCGCCAATGACCAATGGGAAAGTGAGCGTCGCGATCGTCGGGCTGGGGTTCGGGGCGGAGTTCATCCCGATCTACCAGGCGCACCCGGGCGCGAACCTGGTCGCGGTGTGCCAGCGGACCAAGTCGAAGCTGGACGAGGTCGCGAACCACTTCAAGATCGAGAAGCGGTTCCAGGACTTCGACGAGCTGCTGAAGGACCCGTCGATCGACATGGTTCACATCAACTCGCCGATCCCGGACCACGGGCCGCAGTCGATCGCGGCGCTGCGGGCGGGGAAGCACGTGATGTGCACGGTGCCGATGGCGACGAGCGTCGAGGACTGCAAGACGATCGTCGACCTCGTGAAGCAGACGGGCCTGAAGTACATGATGGCCGAGACGGTCGTGTACGCGCGGGAGTTCCTGTACGTCAAGGACCTGTACGAGAAGGGCGAGCTGGGCAAGATCCAGTTCCTGCAAGCGAGCCACCAGCAGGACATGGACGGGTGGCCGAACTACTGGCCGGGCCTCCCGCCGATGTGGTACGCGACGCACTGCGTCGGCCCGTGCCTGGCGCTGACGAAGAACGATGCCGAGTACGTGTCGTGCTTCGGGTCGGGCACGATCCGGCCGGAGCTGATCTCCAAGTACAACAGCCCGTTCGCCGTCGAGACGGCGCACGTGAAGCTGCGGAACTCGGACGTGACGGCCCGGATCATCCGGAGCTTGTTCGACGTGGCCCGGCAGTACCGCGAGAGCATCGACGTGTACGGGACGAAGAAGGCGTTCGAGTGGACGCTGATCGAGCACGAGGACCACGTCCTGCACACGGCCAAGAAGCCCGAGCCGGAGATCCCGACGAAGGTGAAGGCGCCGGACTTCGCGCATTTGCTGCCGAAGGAGATCCAGCGGTTCACGACCAAGGGCGTGTACGACACGGACGAGAACCAGCACTTGTCGTTCACCCAGGGCGCCGGGCATGGCGGTTCGCACCCGCACCTGGTGCACGAGATGATCGACGCGCTGCTCAAGGGCCGCGACCCGTACCCGAACGCGAAGCAGAGCGCGAACTGGACGTGCGTCGGGCTGTGCGCCCACCAGAGCGCGCTCAAGGGCGGGGAGATCGTCAGGCTGCCGGAGTTTACGCTGTCGTAGGACAGAAGCGAGAAGCGAGAAGCCAGAAGCCAGAAGCCGGAAGACAGAAGACTGAGAGTGCACGCCGACTCCTGTGGAGTCGGGTCGGTTCCGAAGGAACTGGTGTTGGTGCCGCACGCGGACACGAACGTCGGCGTGCGCGCGTCGGTTCACATCGTTCGAGCGCCTCCTTCGGAGGCGATCCGACCCCGCAGGGGTCGGCGTGGGGTCGTGCGCTGGCGCGCGCGAAAGAGAGACCAAGCGCGCCACGATTGGAGACATCACATGCCGCGCCCCTCTACCAAGACCCGTGAAGTCCCGCGCACGGTGCCGGCTTCGGCGACGACGCCGTCGGCGTCGCGCCCGCCGGCCGCCCTGCCGCGTCGCCGCGTGGCGTTGATCGTCGAGACGTCTAACGAGTACGCCCGCGGGTTATTGCACGGGATCCGCGCGTACATCCGCGAACACCCGCACTGGGACATCGACCTGGACGAGCGCCGCCGGGGCGAGGCCACGGGGTGGCTGCGCGACTTCCACGGGGACGGGGTGATCGCGCGGATCGAGAACCCGGCGATCGCGGCCGAGGTGCTGGCGGCGAAGGTGCCGTGCGTGGACGTGTCGGCGGCGCGGCAGGTGCCGGGCATCCCGTGGGTCGAGACGGACGACGCGGAGATCGCGCGGCTCGCGTTCGACCATTTGGCGGAGCGCGGGATCCGGTCGTTCGCGTTCTGCCCGGCCCCGGAGTTCAACTGGTCGGAGTGGCGGCAGACGCGGTTCGAGACGCTGTGCGCGGCGGCCGGGGCGAAGTGTGCCGTGTACGCGGCGCCCGAGGGCAAGGCGCTATCACACGACGAGCAGCTGGAGTCGCTGGCGGCGTGGCTCAAGGGGCTGCCCAAGCCCTTGGGCGTAATGGCGGCGTACGACATCACGGGGCGGCAACTCCTGGCGGCGGCGAAGCTGGCGGAGCTGCCGGTGCCGGACGAGGTGGCCGTGATCGGGGTGGACAACGACGAGCTGTTGTGCGATTTGTCGGACCCCCCACTGACGTCGGTCGCGCCGGACACGGACGCGACCGGGTACCTGGCGGCCCAGCTCCTGGACCGAATGATGGGCGGGCACCGCGTGGCGGCGGCGGCGCATTTGGTCAAGCCGATCGGGGTCATCCCGCGCGGGTCGACGGACACGCTGGCCGTCGCGGACGAGCGGATCGCGGCGGCCGTGCGGTACATCCGGGCGCACGCGTGCGACGGGATCAACGTGTCGGACGTGCTCGAGCACGTGGACATGTCGCGGCGGGTGTTCGAGACGCTCTACCGCAAGACGTTGGGTCGAATGCCGCACGAGGAGATCGTGCGGACGCGGATCGCGCGGGTGAAGGACTTGCTGTCGCAGACGGACCTGCCGCTGCACGAGGTCGCGCGGCGGACCGGGTTCAAGCACGTCGAGTACATGTCGGTGGTGTTCAAGAAGAAGACGGGGCTGCCGCCGAGTCACTATCGGGATAAGCGGGGGAGCTAGCGGCGTCGCGACGTCCCTACCGTCATCCTGAGGTACTCCGACAGTTCCGACGCGGCGGCGCGTGTGAAACGAAAGAGGCACGGAACTCGACGTTCCGTGCCTCCTCTTCGTTGGATTCAGATCCTGACTATCCGGCCTTCGGGTAGTACGTGCCGTTTCCCTGCGGGGGGATCGGGCCGCTCGCGGTGACGGGGTGGGGGATGTTCGCGCCGTTGCCGACGGTGTCGGAGCCGGCGCGGGGGTGGGCCTGGTCGTAGACCTGCTTGACGCGGGTCGTGGTCAGGTGGGTGTAGATCTGGGTGGTGCTCAGCGACTGGTGGCCGAGCAGTTCCTGGACGCTGCGGAGGTCCGCGCCGTTGTTCAGCAGGTGCGTCGCGAAGCTGTGGCGGAGCGTGTGCGGGCTGATGCCCGGGTCGAGGCCGGCCTCGACGAGGTACTTGTCGAGCTTGCGGCGGACCGAGCGGGTGCTGAGCGCCTCGCCGTGCTTGTTCAGGAAGACGCGCTGGGCGGGCTGATTCTGGGCGAGCCTGGGGTCGGCGTTGCGGAGCTCGAAGTACCGCTGGAGGGCCTTGATCGCCTGGCTGCCGATCGGGGTGAGGCGGTCCTTCCGGCCCTTGCCGCGGACGCGGAGGATGCCCTCCTGGAGGTCGATGTCCTGGACCTCGAGCTCGACCAATTCGCTGACGCGGATGCCGGACGAGTAGAGGACCTCGAGCATCGCCTTGTCGCGGGAGCCGAGGAGCTCGCCGTCGTCGGGGGCGTCGAGGAGCTTCTGCACCTGCTCGAGGTCGAGGCACTTGGGCAGGCGCTTTTCCTGCTTGGGCGTGCGGATCGTGGAGAGCGGGTTGACGCTGACGACGCCGCGCTTGATCAGGTACTTGAAGAAGCTGCGGAGGGTCGCGAGCTTCCGGGCGGTCGTGCTCTTGGTGTAGTTCTGGGCGTACAGGTAGGCCAGGAACTCGCGGACCGACAGGGCCTCGGCCTTGATGATGCGCTCGTCGAGCTGCTCGAGGGTGACCTTGCCGGCGGGGGCGTTGGCGCCGGCGTGGCCGATCTCGCCGGCGGTGAACTGGCCGAACTGGATCAGGTCGGCGCCGTAGCTCTTGACGGTGTAGTCGCTGAAGTGCTTCTCGAGCTTGAGGTAGTCGAGGAACCCGCGCACCAGGGGCGTGAAGTTCTTGGGCTGGGGCAGGTTGCCCGTGTATTGCGATGCGAGGGAAGCGCCCGAAGTCGAGGCGGAGCCGACGGGCGTGCCCGAAGCGGAAACGGTAGCTGCGTCCATGAATAACTCAGCGTGGCGATGGAGATTTGAATCCGTCACCGGCGTGGGGAAAAACACCCATTCGCGGTGCGGACAGATTTGCCACGCGGCCGGCGATTCCGGCGTGGCCCGACTAACGGAACATCCGCCGCGGACGCGAGACGCACGGCGTTCCACGCCGACGTCGTCCCGTTCCTGCGGCCAAACATCCCGCCCGACGGGTGCGGGCCCGGCCGCGGGTCATGCGGCCTCACTCGCGCCCGTCGCGGTCGCGACCGTGTCGTATGCGGGTGGCGAAACCCGGGACGATTTAGTCGCGGCGGCGGTCACTACCGGTAACGCAGCGGCTCCGACGCTGCAGTCCCGATAACCTTCATGCAGCCTTTTTCGGCAAGTAGGCCTTTAATTCTTTGGCCAAATGCTGGCCGAGCTGATGACTCAGCACGGCGGCGTCGAACCAGTCGAACGCGAGCTCGCGGCGGTTGACCATGTCGATCAACGCCTCGAGCACCTTCGACTCCTCCCCCACTTCGTAGCGGAAGCAGTACTGCTGCTCGCCCTTGACCAGGCTGAGCGTCTTGGTGCCCGCCTGTGCGTCGACCTGCTTGGTGCCCTGCTTCGGCATGCGTCCGTTCTCCTGCGCGTCCGCCCGCGGGTCTCCGCCGCGCGGCACGCGCCGTTCGATGCGCCTCTTGCGGACGCCGCCCGTTCGAGCCAACCGGCTCACGGCCCGGCGGTGTCCACTCTTCCATCGGCCATTTCCCTCTGTCACATAACTTTCGGACCAATAATCAGTCCGAAACCCCCGCCCGATCGGCGACCAGGCGTCTTACGGACCTGCCCCTGACGCGCCGGACCGTGCGAAAAACCCACGGATTCGCAAGGACATCGCCCGTATACCGGAGGCGCGAAATCGATTCCGTGGGTTGCGAGGGAGTATTTCCCATCAGCAAGGCGCGGGGGACGGCGCGGTGGGCGCGCGGGACGGTCAAGTGCACCTTCGGTGCGACCGCCAAGTACGACCTTGCGGAGGACGCGTGGGGTGCGCGATTAGCGTCCGGCGAGTTTGGGGCTGGCGACGAGCTGGTCGATCAGCTCGGAGTACACGAACCCGCAGTAGCGGTCCATGCTGACGTAGTATTCTTTTTCGCCGAGGGGGCCCACCGGGTCGTGGCGGCCGGCGGCGTAACGGCGGAGGCGGTCGCGGACCGAGCCGTTGGCGGCGTCGAACATGCCGACGGCTTGCACGACGTCGGAGTGGCCGGCGGTCGCGTCCGGCGTCACGGGGGCGCCTGTGGAGCGGCGGGCGAGTTCGCGCGGGTCTATGTCGGTCGCGCGGTGGTAGGTGCCGGGCTTGAGGAAGACCTGGAGGGCCGCCCCGAGCTTGGGGGGGTTGTAGGGGTCGAAGATCGTGACCGAGGCGATGACCAGACCGTCGCACTGGAGCAGGTCGCAGACCAGGGCGGCCTGCTCGGGGGTGGCGACGCGGTCGATCCGCAGGCCGGCGTAGACCTCGGCGACGCGGTTGACCGGGTACACGGTGAGGCCCTTGACCTGCTGGAGCTGCTGATAGACCAGGTCGGCCTGGAGGATGGCGTCGACGCCGCGCTCGCCGCTGAGGTTGAGGACGGGGGCGACGGCCCAGACCTGGCGGCGCTTAGTTTGGAGAACTTTCCCCGTTTCGCGGCCCCAGTCGGGCTGCGGCGAGCAGGACGTGCAGCCGGTGGCCGCGAGGACCAGGACGAGGCAGGTGAAAGTTGTCGTCAGGAACCGCATCGCGCCTCGTCCGTGAAGCATCTGGCGTGAAACTCTGCAGGCCGGAGGACCGTCATAAGGCGGGAGTACCGTCATCCTGAGGTACTCCGAAGGATCTAGCTGGCAGTTAGCAGCGCTTCGATGTTGGCGAGCGGGCTTCGACGCTCGAGGCTAGATCCTTCGCTGCGCTCAGGATGACGGGCGCTGGCGCGCCGTCACCGTGCGATTTCGCTCGCGTCGCCCGATCCTACTGCCCCGTTCAAATCACCTCCAGCGGGCGTGCGGCGGGGGTCGACTTTTCGGCCGGCGACGGGGAAGTCGGGACCGGCGTTCTCGATCCGGACGGACCAGACGTTTTCCTGGCCGCCGCGGTCGCTGACGAAGTAGACCCGGCCGTCGGCGGACCAGAACGGGGAGAGGTTCGCGCCGCTGCCGTCGGTCAGGCGGCGGCGGTTGCCGCCGTCGGCGTCGACCACCCACACGTCCTGCTGGCCCCGGGCGGCCTTGACCTTGGTCCCCCCGACGGCGAGCGCGGGCTCGACGATCGTCGAAAATGCCAGCCGCCGGCCGTCCGGGCTCCAACTCGGGCTGACGATCGCGGCGTTGGAGCTGGCGGCGACTTCGGTGACGCGCCGGGCCTCGCCGTCGACCAGGTCGAGCGTCCACAGGCTGAACCACCGGCTGCCGCGCTGGCGGGCGCGTTGGAAGGCGATGCGGTCGCGGCCCTTCTCCGGGCTCCAGGCGGGGAACAGGCCGTAGCCGACCATGCGGCGCTCGCGAGTGGTCAGGTCGACGACCCAGATCTCCCACTGCCCGCTGCGCCCGCCGATCGAGCAGTAGGCCAGGCGCTTGCCGTCCGGCGAGAAGCTCGGGTGCATGTCGTGGGCGGGGCCGCTGGTCACCTGGGTGACGTTTCGGCCGTCGAGGTCCATGGTGTAGAGGTCCCACGAGCCGCCGCGCGTCGAGCAGAAGGCGACGGACTTGCCGTCGGGGCTGAAGGTCGGCTGGGCGTCGTCGGCGGGGTCGCTGGTCAGCTGGGTGACGCTGGTCCCGTCGACGCGCTGGAGGTAGACGTCGGACTTCTCGTTGTGGCGGGTGGACGAGTAGGCCATCCACCGGGCGGTCGGGTCGATGGCGACGCCGGCGTCCTGGCCCTCGTCGGTGTAGGAATGCTGCTGGACGCCGAGGTCGACCGCGGCACCGGGCACGCTCCCGGGCTTGCCGTCGAGTTCGCCGAACACGTTGACGACGGGCACTTTGACCGGCTCGTAGCGGGTCAACTGGATGGCGTCGCCGCCGCGCGCGGGGGTCGTCCAGCCGACGGTGGGCGGGGCGGGGACGTCCTTGGGGACGTCGTCCGGGGCATCGGCCAGCTTGTTGGCGACGGCGGGCGACGTGGGGGCGGCGGGCTGCTCCTCGCTTTGGGCGACGGGAGGGGCGTCGAACTTCACCTTGGCCTGCGGGTCTTCGGTCCACGCCTTGGTGGCGGCCTCCCACGTGCGCTGGACCTTGGCGCACCCGCCGGCGACCGCGAAGGTGGCGGCTGACGTAATCAGGACGGCGGTTCGGAAGGGAATGCGCATATCGTGCCTTCGCGGGATGAGACCGGGCGCGCACGTACCGCGCCCCGGTTCCCGACATCGGCACGAATTGGGCTGGGAATGAAGCCCGACGAGGGGGTCGCGGGTTATCAGACGCGCGCATCTCGCGCGGCGCGGCGATCAAACGGCTCGGACGGAGCCTCGCCCTCCCGGACTATTGCTTCTTCTTCGGTGCCGCGCGCTCGAACGGCATGACGTTCGGCATGTCGATGATGAGCCAACGGTCGTCGGTGCGCCGGAGTTGGAGCGTGAACCGGTCCTCTTGGGTTCCGTGGAACTTCCCGATCGCCTGGGTGACGACGATCGGCGAGCCGCCGCCGGCGCCCGAGTCGCGCGGGGGGATGCCGTTCCACTCGAACGTGACGAGCCGGCCGACGCGCGGGTTCGCCTGGATCCCTTCCCAGAACGCCTTGAGCTCGTCGTGCGACCAGACCTTGCGCCACTCGGGGTCGAACTGGTCGTAGGCCTTGTCGTAATCGCCGACCTTGAGCGCGTCGCCGAGCGCGCGGATGGTCTGCGCGACGGCCTGGGACTCCCTTGACTCTTCGGCCCGGGTCTTGATCTCGAGCGCGGTCGACCCGGCGACGCACAGCACGCCGAGGATCACGCCCGCCCACGCGAGCTTCTTGCCGGTCTGGGTGCCGTTGGAATCGTTGATCTTGCGGATCGCGATGACGCCGGCGACGACGCCGACGAGGGGGAGGGCGAGCATGAGCCCGAGGAACGCGAACTCGAGGACCGCCCACAGCAACAGGCCCGCGATCGAGAGCAAGAGGGCGGCGATGGCGAGCGGGTTGACGGCGACGTAGCCCGTGTCGGTCATGCCGGCCGTGCGCGACATGGAGTACAGCTTGGCGAGGTGGGCCTCGTGGGCGGCGGCTTCGTCGGCGGGCTTGGGATCGGTCTGGACGGATTCTGACATGGGGACCCTCGACCTCTGTCAGGCAGCGGCGTGCCCACTTCGTGGGGCACGTTCCGAATTACAGTCCGAACGGCCCACTTGCCGATCAGGACTTTCGAGTGGCGTCGCGCGCCCGTTCGAACCGGTTTTGGTGCGGTTCGAACGCCGCCGATGTGACGTTACGCCTTGTCAAATCGAAAGTAAACTCGCCATGACCAAACGTCAACTGATCGACGGGATCCGGCAACTGAACCAGACGGCCCAGCCGGATTTCCTCCTGCAGTTCGACGAGCTGGCGCTGGCGCAGTACCTCGAGCACCTCAAGACGGCGCACGAGAAGCGGACGAAGATCGAGGGGTGGGTGAAGTCGGTGCCGCGGATGAAGTTCCGGATGGTGTCGTAGGGGCGCGGACTTCAGGCGGATCACCGCAGCGCGCGGGTAACGATTAACGATTAATGCTTAAGGTGCGCGCGACCTGCTCCTTAAGCATTAATCGTTAATCGTTACATTGCGCGCCACGTCTACTGCAGCACGAACGTGTACACCTCTCCCGGCCCGTGCACGCCCACGACCAACGCGCCTTCGATGTCGGCGGTTTTGCTTGGGCCGGTGATGATGGTGACGTTTCGGCCTACGCCTTGCTTGTCGAGGGTGTCCATCAGGTCGATGAGGTCGGCGACGCAGTTTTTGGGTTCGACGATCGCGACGTGGACGGGGGGGACGAGCGAGATCGCCCGGCCGTGGGCGGCGCTGGGCTTGATCACGAGGCTGCCGGTCTCGGCGATCGCCCAGGTGACGTCGGTGACGGCCACGTCCATCTCGTAGGATGAGTCGAGCGTGAGCTCGGACCAGAGTTTGACGTCGAGGCCGGCGGCGCGGCACGCGGCGGCGACGCCCAGGCGCTCGAGCAGCGGGGAATCGGGGAGCATGACCTTGGTCAGGCCCTTGGCCTTGAGCAGTTCGGCGACCTTCGGGCCGACCTCCTCGGGCGAGACGAATTCCGGGTGCATCTTGTTGTCGGCGGCGCGGCGCGCGAAGAGCTCGGGCAGGCCGATGTCGCTGTGCACCAGGCGCGTCACGTGCTCGATGATCGTCGGCGGCACGGGCGGGGCGGCGAGCGGGGCGGTGCGGCCGAGCGAGCGGCGGACGCGGGAGAGGACGTCTTCGGGGTAGGTCATAGGTAGGGTGGGCACTGCCCACCGATTGGCGGCCACGCGGAGTACCCGTCATCCTGCGGTACTCCGAAAGATCCGGCTGGAGCGACAAGGCCCTCACGTTCGAGTCTAGATCCTTCGGAGTACCTCAGGATGACGGTACGGCGGTCTGCAAGAGGGACGTCCGTTGCGCAAAACGGTCGGCAGAGCCCACCCTACGGGCGCTTCTTCCACATCTGCCGGAACGTCTTCTTCGCCGGCGCCGGCATGTCGCGGATCTGGGTCCAGCCGCTGCCGAACGCGGGGAGCTTCTTGACCCACCCGGTCTTTCCGGCCTTGAAGCGCAGGACCCACTTCTGCATCTGCGAGTTGAGCTTGTACATCCAGGGCCACTTGAGCGTCTTGGCCCAGGTGCGGTAGACGAACCGCTCGATCTTGCCGGAGATCTTGGTCTTGACGATGTCGCGGCGGAGGTTGATCAGGTGCTGGGGGATGTTGATCTTGACCGGGCAGGCCTCGTAGCAGGCGCCGCAGAGGCTGGAGGCTTGGGGAAGGTCCTTGAACTCGTGCAGGCCCTTCATGAGCGGCGTGATCAGGGCACCGATGGGGCCGGAGTAGACGTAGCCGTACGCGTGGCCGCCGATCTTGCGGTAGACTGGGCAGGCGTTGAGGCACGCGCCGCAGCGGATGCAGCGGAGGGTCTCGCGGTACTCCTCGGAGGCCAGGATTTCCGTCCGGCCGTTGTCGAGCAGGACGAGGTGGAACTCTTCCGGGCCGTCCTTTTCGCCGGGGGCGCGGGGGCCGCCGAAGATCGACGTGTAAATCGTCATCGCCTGCCCGGTGGCGCTGCGGCCGAGGAGCTTGAGCATGACGGCGAGGTCGGCCAGGCGCGGGACGACCTTTTCGATGCCGACGAGCGAGACGAGGACGCGCGGGCTGGTCATGGACTGGCGGGCGTTGCCCTCGTTCTCGACGACGCAGATGTGGCCGGTCTCGGCGACGAGGAAGTTGCCGCCGGTCATGCCCAGGTCGGCCCGGCGGAACTTGTCGCGCAGGTGGAAGCGGGCCTGGTCGGCCAAACTCTTGGGGTTCTCGCAGTACTCGGAGCCGAAGTACTTGCAGAAGAGGTCGGCGATCGCCTTGGTCTCCATGTGGATGACGGGGGCGACGATGTGGCTCGGGCGGTCGTGGTTGATCTGGATGATGAACTCGCCGAGGTCGGTCTCGACGACGTCGAGCCCCCTGCTCTCCATCAGGTGGGCGAGCTCGATTTCTTCGCTGGCCATCGACTTGGACTTGATGACCTTCTTGCAGTTCGCCTTGTCGGCGATGTCCATGATGATGCGGCGGGCGTCGGTCGCGTCGCGGGCGAAGTGGACGTGGCCGCCGTTCTTCTCGACGTTGGCCTTGAGTTGCTCGAGGTAGTAGTCGAGGTAGTCGAGCGTGTGCTGCTTGATGTCGCCGGCGAGGGTGCGGATGCCGTCGGGGTCGGGCAGGTCCGTCATGCGGGCCTGCCGCTGGGTGTACTGGTGGAGCGTGGCCTTATTGACGGCCCGCTTGAGGTTGGGGTCCTGGGCGTTCTTGTCGGCCAGGTCGTGGAACTCGAACGCGGTGTAGTCGGTCAGCTCGTGGAGTTCCTTGGGGAGCTGCTGGAGGGTCACGGGCATGCGGCGATTGTAGCGACCCGCGCGCGGGGCACCAACGCCACCGCAACGGCCATGACCATGGGAGCGCGCGCCACCGGTCGTGCGGATGCGTCATGCGTTCCTGTAGCCGCCCCGGAAGCACTTAAGCTACAAGACGGCACGGTGGTATGATCCGCGTTACGGTACGTCTCCCCGAACCACACCCGGCCGGAGTCCAACATGCCTACCCCGTGCACGCGTGCCACGATGGAATTCCTCGATCCCCGGCTCCTCCTTGCCGCGACGCCCGCGTGGGCGGCGGGGATCGGCGGTAACTCGATCGACGCGATCGCCGACATCGCGACCGACCGGTCCGGCAACGTCTATCTTGCCGGGATGTTCCGCGCCGAGATGGACGCCGACCCGTCGAAGGGCGGGGCGACGATCCTGCGGGCGGCGGCGAACGCGCAGCCGTACGGGTTCGTGGCCAAGTACACCGTGGCGGGCGCGCTGCTCTGGGCCCGGCCGCTCAACCTCAAGGGGCTGGGCGATGTGGCCGTCGGCGAACTGCAAGCGATCGCGGTCGACCGGGCTGGGGCGGTGTACCTGAGCGGCCACTTCGACGGGACGGTGGACTTCGACCCGTCGAAGGCCGGCACGTCCACCCTGACGACCGCCGCCGACGACGCGTTCGTCACCAAGTGGGACGCCGGCGGCAACTTCGTCTGGGCCACGCGCCTCCCGAGCACGCGGGGCGTCCCGGTCGGCGCGAACGCGCCCGCCCTGGCGTTCGGCGGCGGCGCGGACCTGTTCGTCGGCGGGGAGATGATCTCACAGGGGGACGAGCTCGACGGCGCGCCGTTTTTGGCCCGTCTGGACCGCGCCACGGGGGCCGTCGGGTTCGTGCACGACATGATCCCCGACCTCCCGAGCATCAATAAGATCGGCAACGCGCTGGCGACCGACCGCGCGGGGAACGTGGTGGTCGCCGGGGCGCAAGGGTCCAGTTCGGGGGGCGCGAGCTTTGCGGCCAAGTACGACCGGACGGGCGCGCTCCTCTGGGCGTCGGAATTCGCCGGCGGCTCGAGCCCCGGCTCGACCGGCGTGGCCGTCGACAACCGGGGCAGCGTCTTCCTGGCGGGGAGCTTCGGCGGCCAAGGCCAACGGACGACCTTCGATTTCGACCCCGGGCCGGGTCAGGTCAACCTCACGCCCGTCGGCGGTGCGGACGCGTACGTGATGCGCCTCACGGCGGGCGGTGGCCTGGTCTGGGTTCGCCAACTCGGCGGCCCGGCGGTCACGCTGACGGGGGACGTCCGCCGGGACGCGCTGGGCAACGTCGTCGTCGGCGGGACGTTCGGCGGGGCGGTCGACTTCGACCCCAGACGCGGCCAGTTCGTATTGGACGCGGGCGACACGCCGGACCTCTTCGTGGCCACGCTCACGCCGACCGGCAATTTCGTGTCGGCGTTCGCGATCGGTGGCCGGCGCGCGGTGGTGACGCCGGCGTCGGCGCAGTTATGGATCGACCGCTCGGGACACTTGCTTGTCGGGGCGACGTTCACGCGGGACGTCGACGCCGACCCAGGCGCGGGCGAACTGCTCTTGTCGTCCAACGGGCGGAGCGCCGACGTGTTGTTCGGGCGGTACGTGCCCTGATCGGTGGGGCGTGCGCGTGAGAAGGGTCACGCCGACCCGGCCGTGCTTGCGATTGTTTTTCCGGGCGTGTACGGTGCCCCGAGCGCGGGAGCGGCCCTGTTTTTTGCGGGTCACGAGCCCCGCGCGGAGAGGCCGCCCTTTATCATGCGACGAGTCGTCATCACCGGTATCGGAATCGTTTCGCCCCTGGGGATCGGGGCCAAGGCCCACTGGGACGCGCTGGTCGCGGGCGCGGCGGGCGTGCGCAAGATCGCCGCGTTCGACCCGGGCGGGTTCGCCAGCCAGGTCGCGGGCGAGGTGCCGGCGTACAAGATCAACGACTTCGTGCCCAAGCATTACCGCAAGGCCACGAAGGTGATGGCCCGCGACATCGAACTGGCGGTGATCGCGGCGGACGACGCGTTCAAGAGCTCGGGCCTGAAGTCCAGGGCGTACACCGAGACGCCGGACTTCGACGGGACGCGGTTCGGGTGCAATATCGGGGCGGGCCTGATCTCGTGCGACCTGAACGAGTTGACGGGCGCGATGACGACGGCGCGGGACGATGCGTCGCCGAACAAGTTAGACTTGGCGAAGTGGGGCAAAGAGGGGATGCAGCAGCTCACGCCGTTGTGGCTGCTCAAGTATCTTCCGAACATGCTGGCGTGCCACGTGACGATCGTGCACGAGCTGAAGGGCCCGAGCAATACGATCACGTGCGCGGATGCGAGCAGCCATTTGGCGATCGGGGAGGCGTTCCGGACGATCCAGCGCGGCAACGCGGACCTGGCGATCTGCGGCGGGGCGGAGAGCAAGGTCAACCTGATGGGGCTGATCCGGCACTCGCTGCTCAAGCGGTTGACGGAGAGCAACGACGCCCCCGGGGCGGCGGTGCGACCGTTCGACGAGGGGGCGAGCGGGACGGTGATCGCCGAGGGTGGCGGGCTGCTGATTTTGGAGGAGTACGAGCGGGCCAAGGCGCGCGGGGCGACGATGTACGCCGAGCTCGTCGGGTTTGCCGCGAGCCAGGACGCGCACAAGATCACCGACCCGTGCCCGACGGGGCTGTCGTACGGGAAGGCGGTCTCGAAGGCGCTGGCGGACGCGAATCTGCCGCCTGCCGCGGTGGGGCTGATCATCCCGCACGGGATCGGCATCCCGGCGCACGACCGGGCGGAACTGGCGGGGCTGTCGACCGTGTTCGGCGCGGGTTTGTCGCGCGTGCCCATGGCGCCGATCAAGGGGCAGATCGGGAACCTGGCGGCGGGCAGCGGCGTGGACGCAGCGACGGCGGCGCTGGCGCTGCATCACGGCGTGATCCCGCCGGCCGTGAACACGACGAAGGTCGCGGGCGACGTGGGACTCAACGTTTCGGCGACCGCGCGGGACCTCAAGGCGGACGTGGCGGTGAGCAGCGTGTACTCGCTGGGCGGGCAGAACGCGGCGCTGGTGTTTAAGAAGGTTTGATTCTCATTGGGAAAGCCAGTGCATGTTGACCGACGACGACCTGCGGAAGATGTCTCCTGAAGACGTGAAGAGGCTTAAACGGTATTACCGGAAGGCTGACAGGCGACTTGCGATCGCCATCAACTTGCCTGTCCTCCTCCTGTTGGGCTTTGTGCAATGGTTCGGATCGGAATGGAGCGCAGCAATTCGCCCGTACGTTCTGATCGGCAGCTTAGCGACCCTCGCTATTGTCGCCCTGTGGTTCAAGTCACGTGGCGTATTGGCACTTAATAATCCCGATCCCAAAGCATGGTTTTGAGCGATCGCCGCCCGATTGCCGGATTTAATTCAGAGGTGGCGCGGTGCGACGGGCCCGGCACAGCAAGACACAAGACAGGCAGTAACCGATCATGAAGCGAGTCGTCATCACCGGCATGGGTTGGATCACCCCGATGGGCCACGACGTCGAGGGCGTGTGGCGGCGCCTGCTGGCGTCGGACACGGGGATCGCCAAGACCACCCTCTTCGACGCGGCGACGTTCCCGACGACGTTCAGCGCGGAGGTGAAGGGGTTTAGCCTGGCGGAACATTTGCCCGAGATGGGGCCGCACAAGGACGGGGGGCGGAACACGCAGTTCGCGCTGGCGGCGTGCCTGCAGGCGTGGCGGGCGGCGGGGCTGGACTCGGCCGAGCTGGACCTGGACCGGGTGGGCATCTACCTGGGCAGCGGCGAGGGGTCGCTCGACCTCGACGCGTACACGACGGCGGCGCTGGCGTCGTGGAAGCCCGAGATGTCGGCGAACGACGCGGTCAAGTGGGCCGAGGTCGCGATGGAGCGGATGCGGGCGGTCACGGAGCTCGAGCAGGAGCCGAACATGCCGCTGAGCCACCTCGCGCTGCTGACCGGCGCGCGGGGGCCGGCGCTGAACTGTCTGACGGCGTGTGCGGCGAGCACGCAGGCGATCGGGGAAGCGACCGAGATCCTGCGCCGGGGTGACGCGGACGTGATGATCGGCGGCGGGGCCCACTCGATGATCCACCCGTTCGGGGTGACCGGGTTCAACCGCCTGACGGCGCTGTCGCAATTCAACGAGAACCCGCGGTGTGCCAGCCGGCCGTTCGACGCGGCCCGGGCCGGCTTCGTGCTCGGCGAGGGGGCGGGCATGGTCATCCTCGAGACGCTCGACCACGCGATCGCCCGGGGCGCGAAGGACCGGATTTTGGCCGAGGTGGTCGGGTACGGGTCGACGGCGGACGCGTTCCGGATCACGGACCAGCACCCCGAGGGCGAGGGGGCGGTGCTGGCGATGCGCGAGGCGCTGGCCGACGCGAACCTGACGCCGGCCGACGTGCACTACGTGAACGCGCACGGCACGGGCACGAAGGAGAACGACGGGAACGAGACGACGGCGATCAAGAAGGTGTTCGGGGAGCGCGCGAAGGACGTCCCGGTGTCGTCGATCAAGTCGATGATGGGGCACCTGATCGCGGCGGCGGGATCGGTCGAGCTGATCACCTGCGTGCTGGCCATCCGGGACCAGGTGCTGCCGCCGACGGTGAACTACCAGACGCCGGACCCGGAGTGCGACCTCGACTACGTGCCGAACGTGGCGCGGCGGGCGCGGGTGGACGTGGCGCTGTCGAACTCGTTCGGGTTCGGGGGGCAGAACGACACGATCATCGTGAAGAGGTTTGCGTGACGGGTGGGGTGCGAGACGTGGTCTTGTGGGTCGCGGCGCTCGCGGTGGCGATGGCGGGGTCGGCCGCGGCGCAGCCCGCGGTCGTCGACGACTCGCGCGAAGTCGCGCGGGTGCACGCCATGATCAAAGTGGGCGACGCGACGGCGGTGCCGATCGTCCGGCAGTGGATCGCGGAGGAGACGCAGGCCGGGCCGGTGGGCCAAGGGAGCGCGCGGCTGCGCACCGCGATCGCCGGAGCCGGCGCGTTCCGGCTCGACGACGCCGGCGCCGCGCTCGCCAGCGTGTACGACCACGCGGCCGCCGACCCGATGCTCCGGGGCGCGGCGATCGACGCCGCGGCGTCGATCGGCACGCCCGGGGCCCGCAAGCTGCTCGCGGCCGCGATGGACGACCAGAGCCTGGCGCTCCGACATCGGGCGCACGCGGCGGCCGCCCTGGTCGGGCTGAACGAGGACCGGGCCCGCACTTTTCTGATCGAGCGGTACGAGGTGTACCTAGTCGACATGTCCACGAAGAGCTCGTGGGACGGCACGGTGCGTGGCGTGCTCGAACTGCTGGCCGACGAGAAGCTGATGCGACGGATCGAGGCCCTGCGGCCGGCTCAGACGGACCAGCGGGCGAGGAACAACGTGACGACGCTCCTGGACGGGATGCGCATCAGCGGCATGGACGCGGGCCTGCTGATGAAGCTGGCCGAGGACGACGATTGGGCCCGGGCGCGGTCGACGCGGTACGACGCGATCCGGGCGCTGGGGCGGACGGGCACGCCCGACCTGATCCCGCGGCTCGAGGCGCTGAGGCCGTGGGCGAACGGGGACGGGGCCAAGAGCGGTATCCAGCAGCGGTTCGTGAACGAGTATCGCGACCGGGCGATCGCGGCGATCCGGTGCCGGCACTGGGACCCAAACCGGGCGGCGGCGGCGGCGGCGAAGGGCGTTCCGGCGAAATGAGGGCACCGTGTCTGGACGGGTCGAAGCGATCTTCGTGGCGGACCGTGCCGGGGCCGCGATGCGCGCCGTGGGGCGGTGCGAATTGGTCGCCGGCGCGGGCGTGGCCGGCGACCGCTACTCGGCGGAGGCGGGCACGTTTTCCGACTGGCCCGAAGACCACGAACTGACACTGATCGAGGCCGAGGCGATCGAGCACGCCTGCGCCGAGCACGGGCTGGAGGGATTGCAGGGCGGGTTTCGGCGGAACATCGTGACGCGCGGGATCGCGCTCAACGAGTGGGTCGGGCGGGAGTTCTTCGTCGGCGCCGCGAAGTGCCGGGGCACCCGGCTTTGTGAGCCGTGCGCCTATCTGGAGCGGTTGACGGGGCTGGGCGGGTTGGTGAAGACGCTGATCGACCGCGGCGGGTTGCGGGCGGTCGTGCTCGAGGGCGCGGCTGTCGCGCGCGGGGATCGCGTGGCTGCGAGTGAGGACATCATTCGCTAAGCCGCAAGCGGTCGGCGGGGTTCTGATTACCGGACTGTGCGCTGGTTCCCCATCCCCCCTCGCTTGCCCCGCTGAGCGGTGAATCGTACATCCCTTGAGTTGGCATGCGCGACGCCCGATCGCCAGTCGGGCCCTTCGCGGGCCGATAGCCTCTTCGGAGGGATGAGCCATGGTTACCGCAGTCGATGCCGTTCGCACTCCTTGCCTCGCGTTCGTTCCCCAATCCGTGTCGCTTCACATCGACGGGGACTGCGGGCCAGGCAAACCGTGCATCACTAAGATGAGCACGCCGGCGTACCGGCGCGGGGGGTTCACGCTCGTCGAAATCCTAATCGTCGTGATGATCCTCGGGGTGATGGCGGCGATCGTCATGCCGCAGTTCACCAACGCGAGCCAGGACGCCAAGCGGAACAGCCTGACCAGCACGCTGCACGCGCTGCGGAGCCAGCTCGAGTTGTACCAGCTCCAGCACGGCGACACGCCGGCGACGCTGAGCGGGTCGGACTGGTCTTCGCTGACCGACCAGAGCACGTTCAACGGGCAGGCGGTCGGCCCGTACCTCACGCTCGCGCCGTCCAACCCGCTCAACGGGTTTTCCGACGTGCTGGTCGTGTCGGCGGACGCGGTGGGCGGAGACGCGGTCTCCACGCCGCGGATCGGGTTCGTGTTCAACTCGACGAACGGGAAACTGTGGGGGACGAACTCGAAGGGGGACAAGGTGTACAACGAGGTGAATCCGCTGGACCCGAATAACTGATGGCGAGAAAAGGATGAAGGCGGAAGGATGAAGGATGAGTAGAAGCGCGGGTTGGGCCTTCTTCAGGCCTTCATCCTTCCGCCTTCATCCTTCCGATCACTTCCCTGCCGTCCACCCGCCGTCGACGATGAGCGTCGAGCCGGTGACGAAGGCG
>DASPKW010000191.1:0-6197 GCA_035627895.1 Tepidisphaeraceae bacterium
CGGATGTGGGCAGGACGGCGGAAGAAATGAAGGGGCGCACCCTCGGGCGGCGGCGATTTGCACTGTAAGCAAAGCAGATCATCTCGATAACGTGGAGCCCCCATCAAGAGGGCGGGCCGTACTCCGAACGGAATCGAAAGAAGGCGCTACGGCGGCGCGGGTTATCGGCCGTAACGGGCCGGGACGGATTGGAATCGTCCGCCGACCTGCGAACGTAAGAACGCCACCGCCTCGCGACCGAGACAGTGGCGTCCTGCGTTTCTAAACCTACTGGGGTCCTACCGCTTCCCGCGCCCGCGCTTCTTCGACTTCGCGTTCCGCGCCGTCGCGCCCGCCGCCGCCCGCCGCGAACTCACGACCGCCGGCCGCTTGCCCTTCTCGGGCTGCTTCCCGGGCCTCTTCCGCCCCGGGCCGTGCCCGCCGGCCTTGCCGCCGAACGCGCCGCCCTGCTTCCGGGCCCGCCCGCCGCCGCCGCCGCCGCCGGCACGCCGGCCCTTGCCGGTCCCCGGCTCGCGCCGCTTGCCCATCAGCTCGACGACCGACAGGTTCAGCTCGCGCCGCGCCTCGTCGACCCCGACGACCGCGACCTTACACGTGTCGCCGATCCCGATCTTGGTGCCGGTCCTCTGGCCCGTGACGCGCCCGGCGCGCTCGTCCACGTCCCACCAGTCGTCCATCAGGTCCTCGTACCTAATCAGCCCGTCCACCAGGTACGTGCTGATCTGCACGAAGATCCCGAAGTTCGTGATGCCCGTGACCACGCCGGGGAACTCGTCGCCGACGTGCCCCTTGAGCAGTTCGAGGATCTTGACCTGCCGCAGCTCGCGCTCGGCGTCGCTGCTCCGCCGCTCGGTGTAGCTGATGTGCGCGCCGATCTTCATCAGATCGTCGTACGTGTGCACCATCTGCCCGTCGGCGTGCAGCTTCACGCCCTTGACGCGCTTCGAGCTCCCGCCCACGTCGCCGATCGCCGCGAAGTACGCGTCGAGCAGCCGGTGGATCGTCAGGTCCGCGTACCGCCGGATCGGGCTCGTGAAGTGCCCGTAGTGCTCGCTCGCCAGCGCGTAGTGCCCGATCGTCTCCGGCGAGTACACCGCGCGGTTCAAGCTCTTCAGCACCGCGAGATTGATCGCGTACGACTCGGGCTTGCCCTTGACCTCGGCCAGCAAGTGCTGGATCGCCTTGCGGTCCATCACCTTGGGCAGCTTGTACCCGCTGACCTGCACGAAGTGCCGCAGCCGCTCGCTCCCCTGCTCCTCGGGCGCCGGGTGCGTCCGCCGGAGGAACGGGACGTTCAGCGAATCCAGCAGCCGGGCGACCGCCTCGTTCGCCTCCACCATGAACATCTCGATCAGCGTGTGCGTGAAGCTCTGGTCCTCCGGCTCCGCGCCCACCACCTTGCCGTCCTCGTCCAGCTTGAGCTGGATCACCGGCAGTTCGAGCACGACCTGCCCCTGCGCCTTGCGCCGCTTCTGCAGCCGCCGCGACAAATCGTTCATGTCGTCCAGCAGGTCCAGCACGTCGTCGTCGTAGTCCGACCGCTTGCGGTCGCCCTGCGGGTGCGGGATCACGTCCGCCCGGTCGAGCAGCGCCTGCGCCTCGCGGTACCGCAGCCGCTTGCGACTCCGGATAATCGTGTTCGCGAACCGGCTCGAGATCGGGTTGGCCTTCTCGTCGTACCGGATGAACGCGCTCTTGCACAACCGCGGCACCGCCTCCTGCAGCGAGCACACGCCGTTGCTCAGAATCTCCGGCAGCATCGGAATGACGTGCCCGGGGAAGTACGTGCTGTTCCCGCGCTTCTTCGCCTCCTCGTCCAGCGGCGAGCCCGGCGGGACGAAGTGCGAGACGTCGGCAATGTGCACCCCCAGCTCCCACGTGCCGTCGTCGAGCTGCCGCAAACTGATCGCGTCGTCGTAATCCTTGGCGTCGTCCGGGTCGATCGTGCAGATCACCTCGTCGGACAAATCAAACCGGTGCGGCGCCTCGGCGTCCGGGTCGAACGTGTCGACCGCCCGCCGCGCCTGCGCCCGCGCCGCCTCGGGGAACTCGGCCGGCAGGTTGTACTGGACGATCACGCCCTTGAGGTCCACGTCCTTCTCGCCCGCGGCGCCGAGCACCTCGGTGATCACGCCCTGCGCCGGGTTGCCGTCGTCGTCCGGGAACTGGGTCAGCTCGATGACGACCTTAGTGCCGACGCGGATGTGCCGGCTCGCCGCGTCCGGCGCCAAAATCGGCTGGGTCAGCGTGTTGCCGTCCGGCAGCACGACCCACTCGCCCGCCACCTTGCCCAGCGACCCGACGAACCGCTTCTGCGTGCGCTCGAGGATCTCGACGATCCGCCCCTCGCACAGCGTCTTGCCCTCGCCCGGGCGGCACATGACGATCCGGGCGCGGACGATGTCCCCGCTGATCGCCCCCATGTTCATGCCCTTGGGCACGAACAAGTCTTCGTGCGCCGTCGGGTCGCTCGGGATCACGAACCCGAACCCGCCCTTCTTCGCCGAGTACGTCCCGACGAACTCGTCCTTCCGCGTCTGCTGGCTGGGCAGCGTGACCGTGCCCCCCGCGCCGACGGCGATCCGCCCGGCCCGCATCAAATCGCGCAGCGCCTCGCGGAACCCCTCGTACTTCTCCTCGTGGTGCACGTCCAGCTCGCGCGCCAGCCGCCGCGGCTTGGTCGGCTGATAGCCCTCGGCTTCCACTCGCTCGATGATCTTCTTCTGTAGGTCAGACATTCTGTATGGTGTCCGCGGGGCGTGCCCGCGGCGCTCGTTCTTTCTCTGTGTGTGTGCTGGAACCGGCCGCTAAAGCGGCCGGCCCGTATCGGGTGGCGCGTGAACCGCGCACTCAACCCCGTCGTCGGCGATCGACCGTCGCCGCGGAACTTTCCGCGACATTGGACGGTACTCAGCCCGTAAAAACAATGGAACAACCCCTCGCGACGCCCCGCCACCGGCGGCCCCCGCCCCTCACGTCACGGCGGACTCCCCGCCAAAACCCCTCGAATTCCCCTCAAAAACTCCATGAAACCTCTTCTCCGATCGCCCTTGAACGTACCCGTCCACATTGCTCTGACAGTTAATCCCAAGTCCGAAACAAGCCGGGGCAGAGTCGCACGGGCTTTGCCCGGAAGCCTGTCCTGAGCTTGCCGAAGGACGCCGCCCCGGATCCGCCGGTCTGGAAATAGATCAAATCCAGCGTTCCCGGACCCCCCGTCTATGACGTCCCCATCACCCTTCTACGACCGATTTCTCGATCGGTTCGACCGTCACCCCTCTGGATCGGAGGAAATCGATCGCGCCTTGAACGTCTTCGCCCGGCCCGGTCAATAAAACCGCCATAATCCCGATGTCGTGCCGCACCGACGCCTGCCGGATGTCGAACGACACGTCCGGGAACGTCCGCGACATCTCCCAGATAATCGGCTGCTCGACCTGCGTTTGAGTCGGAAACGTGAACCAGCACCGCTTGGAAACTTTGTCGGCCATGGCAGTTCACGATACCCGAAGTCGACTACGAAAAGGGAGCCCAGCGACTCGTCGCGGGACGGACGCCCGACGGCGTGACTCGCCTACTTCGCCCGCTCGACGTCTGCCATCGCCGCGCGCGGCAGCCGAACGACCACCACGTCATCGCGCGGCGCGGCCGTGTACGTCTCGTTCCGCGGGCGATCGTCCGCGAAATAGACGCCTACCTGGCGGTATCCGTACTCCGCCTGCACGACCGCCGACACGTACCCCGGTTGCCGAAACTCGAACGTGTTGATCAGGCCGTCGTTCGTGACGGAGGTGAAATGCCCTGCGTCGTCCGTGCGACCGACCGGCACGTCAACCGGCACCTGTCGGAGCGGGTCGCCCGGTCCGAACCTCTGGTAGACGGTAACCCCCGCCATCGGTTGCCCGGTCTGGGCGTCCACGACTTGAACGGCGACACGCCCAACGCACCCGCCGGCGATCGCGGCAATCATTCCAACGAGCGTGGTCCTGATCGCGCGTTTGTCGGTCATGACCGAAGCACGATACCCGAGATGCCCCACCGATCGCGAGCCGCGCTCGGACACGCCCCCGTTAAGATGCGGCCTTGATCATCCGCTCGAGAAGCGCCTGTACCGACGTGTGTTCCGCCCTCGCCCGCCGCCGTAGTTCCTCTACCGTTTCCTCTGGCAGCGCCACCGTCAACTGCTTCCGATCCGGCCTCTTGTCGCGTCGCCGGAAGTGCATCCCGAAGAGGCTCCCATCCGCGAACACGATGGCCGCCCCGGTGGACAACGTCAGCGTCTCATCCCCGTCATCCCCGCGGAGCGCCTCAACGCCGGTGATGCCCTGGCCCTCCAGGTACCTCCGAACCTCGTCCGGGCTCGTACGTCCATCGGGCAGCCAATCGTTCGGTCGTAGCGCGACAGGAATCTCCAACCCGGGCACGGCGAACTTCACAGAGATCCCCGACAAGCGCGAATCGTCGGTGTCGGGAATCGGGGTGAACGTCAGCTCGACCGCGCCGTACCGAAGGACGGTGACGGGCCGGCGGCGCGCGGACCGGTCGTCGGCGTCGCCTAGCAGCGCAACGACCTGCTCGGGACGTAGCCCGAGTTGAACCGGCCCGAGCCGGCCCGCGGATAGAAATTCGTTCAGCGTCGCCATCGCCACTCACCCCAGGTCGTCATGCGCCGCCAACGCGTGCTTGAGAAACGTCAGTTCCGCCTTCCGGCCGTGGCTAGGTCAGCCAACTCCCCATCATACCCGTCCAAGTAGCGAATGGCGCGATCAATCGTGTGCCGCCACCGTTCCCGAACTACCGGGTCGGCCAGGCAATTATCGCGAATCGATCGGATCGCCGCGTCCTCGCTACGCGAATCAACGGACGAGAAAAAGCTCGCGAATACAACGAGGCCGGGCTCGTGACCCGGCCGCACGACAATCTCGACAGGACCCACGTGAACGTGAAACCCCTTGGTGACCCAGTCCGGCGAAATCGGAGAGGGTCGGCACATGACGCTTCCCCACAGTCGAGGTCAACGCCCACCGGCGCGCCGTCCCCCATTTCATCCTTCATCCTTCCGCCTTCATCCCTCAGCGCCATCCCCCCGCGATCGCCGGAATGATGCTCAGCTCGTCCCCGTCCTTCAGCGGCGTCTCCAAATTCTTCGCGAACCGGATGTCCTCGTCGTTCACGTACACGTTCACGTACCGGTTCAGCTGCCCCTCCCCCTTGAACAGCCGGCCCTCGATCCCCGCCGCCTGCGCCTTCAGCGCCGTCAGCGCCTCGCCCACCGTCGCCCCCGACACCTCCACCACGTCCGCCCCATTGGTAAACGTCCGAAGCGGCGACGGAATACGAATCTTCACGCTCATGAAAACTGCTTTCTCTACTGAATTCGAACTTCTGACCTCTGACCTCTGACTTCTCTCACCGACTACTTCTCACCCGGCTTGAACTTCAACCCACCCCCGGTCGGGCTCGACGCCGTCGACTCGAGGAACTTGCCCAGCTCCTCGAGCTTCTTCGCCGAGATCGTCGGCTCGCTCGACCACTTCGCCGCACCCTTGTTGTCCGCGACCTTCGTGAACGGCTTGTTCTCTTCCTTCGCGACCGCTTCCTTCAGGCCCGCGATCCGCTCGGCCATCGCCCGCACCGCCGACGTGTTCCCGCCGGTCAGCGCCCAGCTCTTGATCGCCGCCGCGACGTTATCGAAGAACGCGTCCGTCTTCAACCCCGCCCCCGCCCGGTCGGCCACGTCCATCAGCCCGGCCATCGCCGAGTCACCGTTCTTCTCCAGCCGGGCGTACAACTCGTCCCGGTACGCCAGGATCGGCTGGTTCCGCTCCGCCACCTTGGCGACCGCCGCGGAAAACTCGTTGTTCGCCGCCGTGATCTCCCCCTTGCCGATCCGCGCCGACGACAGCGACCGCTTGTCCATCCCCGGGTGCGCCACCGGCGCCGGCGCCCGCCGGTAGACCGCCAGGGCCCGCTTGTTCAGGTCCGGCGAGAACGACCCCGGGATGCCCGAGAGCAATTGCCACTTGACGTACGCCTCGGTCGCCCCGCCCCCCGACACCGACTGCTCCAGCCCGCGCATGACCGCGTCCGGCGTCAAATCGGGCGACGGGTTCTCCTTGAAGTAGTCCGACTTCTCCCGCACCTTCCCGTTCTTCGGATCCTTCAGGTACGCCTGATACTCTTTCGTAAGCTGCGCG
>DASPKW010000192.1:0-5757 GCA_035627895.1 Tepidisphaeraceae bacterium
CGTTCGCCGAGGGGTTCGGCCGGATCGACCGCGCCGAAAAGTGGGTCTACCTCGCCACCTTCGTCTCCGCCCTGGCGAGCCTGATCCTGTTCTCCAGCCCGGCCGCCCACCACCGCATCGAGCGCCCGCTCGTCGACCGCGTCCGCTTCAAACACTTCGCCACCCGCATGATCCTCGCCGGCCTGATCGCGCTGTCGGTCGCGCTCGTCCTGGCGACCCAGCTCGTCGTCTCCGAGGTCGCCGGCCTGACCGCCTCGATCTTCGGCGCCGCAGGCACCGCCCTCGCGGTCCTCATCATTTGGTGGCTCCTCCCCCTCGCCCGAAAAGCTACCCGCGAGCGCCGCCCTTAGGGTCCGCACCGCCCGCTACCCTCGCGATCGGCTCCGACCTCCGACCTCTGATCCCCCCTCACTTCCCCTTCTTCACGACCTCGAACGCAAATTCCGCGATCAGCTTGTGCCCCTTCGGCGTCGGATGCAGGCCGTCTGCCGAGAACAAATGCTTGTCGTCGTTGGCCCCGGTCGTCACGTCCGCCAGCCCGAATTTCACCGGGTCCGCCGACATCTCCTCGAACCGTCCGAAGAGGTCGAGCTTTACGACCTCCAGCCCCGGGTGCGCCTTGGACAATCGACCGATCGCCGCGTCCATCTCGGCGTTGTGCGCCCGCACCGCCTTGGCCACCGCCGCGAGGTAGTTCGGCGCGACCGCCTCGGGCAGCAGCGTCTTGGCCCGCGTCCGCAGCGCCGGCGCCCGCGACACGTCGAACACGTTCCCCCACATCACGCGCTTCACACCCGCCTTCGCCAGCGCGTCGATCTGCCCCTCGGTGCTTTGCGCCACCGCGACGGCCATCGCGTTGAGTCCCTCCCACCCGGTCAGGATCTGCACCGGCTCCGCCGACGCGGCCACCACGTCGTTCGAGCCGATCACGATCACGTGCAGCGCGCCCGCCTGCACGCCGGCCTTGTTGAACTCCGGGTTCAAGTACCGCTTCGACACCTGCTGCGTCAGGTCCTGCCCGCGGTTGCGCGCCAACCCCATGTTGGCGGTCGCCGCGGTGCCCGCCCCGCCCACGGCGTAGTTCGTCCCGCCGTAGAAGGACGAGATCCCCGACGGCTTGAACCCCTTGCAGTCCAGCATCGCGGGCTCTGCCAGCTGCGCGACCCACGTCCGCCGAAACTTGATGTCCGGCTTCTTCGTGTCGAGCCAGCGGTTTCCCATGTCGCTCAGGCTATCCCCGAACGCGATGATCCCCGCGCCGTCGCCGGCGCGGGCGGCACCGGCCAGTAGCGACAGCCCGACTACGACTCCGAACAAATGTCGTCGCACCATGCCGCCGGACGATAAGCGGGCGAGAAATGCCCGGCAACCCGATCGGGCCGGCACGCGTGCGGTTCGGTCAAAATTCCTCAGCGCCCCCGTATACGCGGCCGAGGCCCGCCATGTTACGTGACCGCGCTTGACCGATCCCCCCACCGACCTACCATGCGAGCACCCCAGAGCCCCCGTGGCGGAACGGCAGACGCTACGGACTTAAAATCCGTTGCCCGGTAACGGGCGTGTGGGTTCGATTCCCACCGGGGGCATTCGATGCGCTATCGCTCGCCCGGCGGGTGCGGCAAAGCGTGGCCGTCACGTCGCCGAATTCATCGGCCCCGCTCCGCGACCGGGACGGGCACCTTACGCTCGTTCGCCGAGTCGACCCTGCTCTTCCACCCGGTGACCCGCCCCGTCGCGGGGTCGACCCGCACGAGCTTGTAGTGCGTTTTGGTCACGACCGTTTTGAAGCCGCCGTCCGACGCGACCGTCTGGTCGTAGCTGTAGCGACCCAGCCGCCACTCGGCGTCACTGACCCGCTCGTGCGGCTGGTCCATCCAGTGCTTGTGGTGGATCGCGCAGAACGCCGCCCAGATCGTCGTCGCGTCCACCTGGTCGCGCAGCGGGGCCCGCCACTTCGCCAGCATCTCGCCGAACGCCTCGTAGTTCCCGTGGCCGGACAACTCCGCGATCACCGCGCCCGCCTTCGGGTCGATCGCGATGGTCGTTTGAAGGCCCGCGGCCAGGCCGATTGCGCCGCCGTCCGTCCCCGGGGCAAGGCTTTCGTTCCACTCGATCGACGCGAACCGCAGGCCCGGGAAGAGCTTCGCCGCCGCCGGCGATTCCACCTTCACCCACGCCTCGAACTGTGGCACGATCCGCCCGTCCTTGGCGTACTGCGCGACGATCTGCTCCCGCTGCTTGGCCAGCACCGGCGCGATTTGGTCTCCGGCCTCGACCGCCGGTACGCCCGGCCTGATTTGGCCGCTTGCCGGCGCCGCCCACACGGCCAATGCGAGCGCGAAACCCCCCCACGTCGTCACACGCTTCGTCCACGCCATGATCGAATCCTCCGGTGTGCCCGTGTTCCGCCGGCGGGATCGTAACTGATCCCCGGCAGGCGGCCGAGCTTATCCGATCGGAACGACGCCGGTCAGTCACGCGTTCGTAACTCCCGGCGTCGCCGTCGCGGTCGGGCACGGGGGCGGCCGGCGCGGTACGACGTGCGCAGGCGGAATCTCTTTCCCCGATTTGCCATCTCCCCCGCCGTATTGGACATCGGTGGGTGGAGGTGTCGTATGTCCGCAGGAGCCGTCGCAGTCGCAGCGCCGCCGGGGGCGAGTCCGAGGGCCCGGGGGCTGCCGCCCGGGCTCAGGTTGACCGTGCCGCCGTCGGACGCGGTTCGGCTGCTCAAGGGGCAGCTCGAGCGCGGGAGCGCGATCAAGCGGGCCCGCATCCGGTACGTGCCGGAGCTCGAGCAGGCGCGGGCGGCCAAGGGCGACTGGACCGCGCGGACGACGAGCATCCTCGAGCAGATCTTCAACGCGAAGTCGGTCGCGGAGGAGTGGCAGGCGTACGCCGGCCAGGTCCTGCCGGAGTACGCCGACCTGAACTTGTTCATCGAGCAGTTCTACGACGAGATGGACCAGCGGCTTCGGCGGCTGGGGGCGGCGATCCGGTTCGTGCAGGAAATGCCCGAATCGGCGACGCCGCGATCGATCGGGGCGGCGAGCGCGCACCCGGTGATCGCGGCCGCGCTGCCGACGCCCGGCGACGCCCCGCTGCCCGCGCCGCCCGGCGTGCCGAAGAACCCGGGGCCGATCTCGCCCGAGGCGCTGGCGGCCGTTCTGGACGGCGCGATGAACGCCGTCACTGCCGATCGGGCCGAGGAATACCCCGTCGTCGCACCTTCGCCCACCCTTTTACCGGTAAATGCGAGTAAGACTATGAACGCTATTGCGCCGTCGTCGGTCCCCGTCCGCCCGCAACCCCGCCCGGCGCCGGTCGCACCGCCGGCGCCTTCGGTGGAGCCGGGGGCGGACGTGTCGGCGGCGGGGTTGCTGGTCGCTCACGCCCCGCACGCCAAGGCGCGGGAGGCAATCGAAGAGTTCGTCGAAAAGCTCGGGTTCGGGCTGGAGGTGCACGACCCGGCGGCCGCGGGCGGGGCGTCGCTCGCCGACCGGGTCGAGGCGCTGGGCGAACTCGATTTCGCCGTCGTGCTGGTCGACCGCCAGGCGACGCCGGGGGATTTCGACCTGGGATACTGCGCCGG
The DNA here is from genome assembly GCA_035627895.1 of Tepidisphaeraceae bacterium. GTDB lineage: Bacteria > Planctomycetota > Phycisphaerae > Tepidisphaerales > Tepidisphaeraceae > DASPKW01. Next base: position 3,590 of record DASPKW010000192.1, read on the forward strand.
CCGGCTGGGCCACCGCCGGGTGTTCCTGCTCGCGGTCGACGAGGGCCACGTGACGGCCGACCCGCACGGGCTGCTGCGGATCCCGCTCGACCCCGCGGAGGGCTGGCAACTGCACTTGGCGCGCCAACTCAAGCGCGCGGGGTTGGCGGTCGACCTGAACCGGGTGTTTTGAACGGTGGAACCCGGACCGAGTGCGAGACTCGGCGGGATCGATCGAGACCCGCCCGCGCGAGCGGGGGCAGTGCCCGCCCTACGGAATCACTTCCACGCCCATCTCGGCCATCTTCCGAACCCACCAGTCGACCATCCACATCGGCCCCGGCCTGGGCGGTTCGACGTGCTCGAGCCATACTGCCGCGTCGGTGCCCCGCTTGTCATGGGGTAGTGCCCACGAAACGGTCCGGCGGCCTTGGATGTCATCGCGCGGCGGGCCGTAGAAGTCGTCAGGAGTGGTGAAGACGTAGAAGTCGATGCCGTCGTAGAAGCTGTAGGTGTGACGCCAGAAGACGAGCAGTTCACCGGCGGCGACGGACCCCTCCCACCAATCGCCGTCGGTGCGCAGGACGAGGTACGTGGCGCCAATCTCGAACCGGCCGTCGGACATCGCTTGATTCGTCGTGGTCATGACGGTCCGATCCTGTTTTACCGGGCGGCGAGGTCCGGGGCGTCGCCCTGGGCTCCGCCTCCGGCATGGGGGTGCCAATGGGGGTCCGGTAACCCGGTGGGTTTCGTGGACTTTCGGAAGGAAAGTGTCGAGAAACGATATGCCTGATTGCGCGTCCACGATACCCTTGCCGGCCGTGACTTCCACACTCCCGCACGCCGAAACGTCCACCCGCCCGCTCCCTTCTCTGTACCGCGTGGACGTCGGCGGGCAGCTCCACCCGCACTTGTCGAGCGAGTACCTGCTGACCAACGGCATGGGCGCGTTCTCGTCGTCCAGCGTCGCCGGCTGCAATACCCGGCGGTACCACTCGCTTTTGATCGCGGCGACGCAGCCGCCGCTCGGGCGGATTAACACCCTCTCGCGCGTCGGCGAGATTTTGTACGTCGGCGGGAACCCGGCCGACCCGAAGACCGGCGACGTGCACGAGCTGGGCGTGAATTTGTTCGACGGGAGCGTGCACCCGCGCGGGTACGCGTACCTCCGCACGTTCGAGCTGGGCACGACGGCTGTGTGGCATTACGAGGTCGAGGGGATCCGCATCACGAAAGAGCTGCAACTGGTCTGGGGCCAGAATTTGGCGGCGGTGCGGTACACGCTGACGCCGACGCGGAACACGCCCGTGCGGCTCGAACTGCTGCCGTTCGTGGCGATGCGCGACTTCCACGCGCTGCGGCGCGGGACGGATCACTCGTTCCGCGTCGCCTCGGCGGGCGGACACCTGAGGGTCGAGCAGGGGGGATGGGCGGCCAATCACCTGCACGTGCGCGCGAGCAGCGGCGAGTTCGTTCCGGGCGAGGATTGGTGGCGCGGGCACAAGTACCCCGTCGAGGCCGAGCGCGGGCAGGACGACACGGAGGACTTGTTCAATCCGGGGCGGTTCGTGATCGAGTCGGCCAGCGGGGCGATCTCAGTCACGCTCTACGCGGGCCTGGCCGACCCGGGCGAGCGCGATTTCGACGCGGACCTGCGGACGCACCCGGACTACACGGCGCCGGCGAAGCGGATCGTCCCCCCGCGCGGCCCCGCCGGGGCGGCGATGCGGGCCACCAAGGGCGAGCAGCAGGATCTGCCGAAGGCGCTCGACTCGGCCAACCGGGATCTGCCGTCGGCCGTCGCGCCTGGCGCTCTGTCGCCGACCATCAAGCGCCTCCTTCGCGCCGCCAGCGACTTCGTCGTCCTCCGCAACCGCCCCGACGGCAAGGCCGGCAGCACGGTGCTCGCCGGCTACCCGTGGTTCGCCGACTGGGGGCGCGACACGATGATCTCGCTGCCCGGGCTGCTGCTGGTGCCGGGGCGGTTCACCGAGGCGTGCCAGGTGCTCACGCTGTTCAGCGAGTACGTGAGCGAGGGGATGATCCCGAACAAGTTCGACGATTACACGAACGAGCCGTGCTACAACACGGTCGACGCGAGTTTGTGGTTCGTCCACGCGTGCTTTGAGTACCTGAAATACTCAGGCGACCAGACGACTTTCGACCACCGCCTGCTGCCGGCGTGTAAG
>DASPKW010000193.1:0-5388 GCA_035627895.1 Tepidisphaeraceae bacterium
GCCGGGCGGTCGTGCCGGACGGGTTCGTCGACGGGGACCAAGCGGCGCGGATGCTGGGGGTCGCCCCGGGGACGTGGAGAGGGTGGCGGTCGGGCGGGACGATCGAAATCGAATCCATCGCCATGGCGGGTCCCGGGAGCCTGGGCCGGCGGAAGTTATACGCGGTCGGTGACGTCGAGCGCGTGCGGGAGAAGCTGCGGGCGGCGGGCAAACTGTTCATCGGCCCGGACGAGTTGGGGCCGGGCAAGTGGCTGACGATCGACGAGGCGGCGGCAACCGCCGGCGTCTGGCCCAAGACGTGGGACATTTGGTCGAAGTCCGGGCGCGTGCCGCCGGGCGTGTGGGTGAAGGGGCCGGGGGGACAGCCGACCCAGATGTGGCCGGAGAAGGTCGCGCTGGACGCGCAGGCGCCGGAGACGGGTGACGGGACGTGGGCGACGACCGAAGAGTCGCTGGCGATCCTGCGGACGTCGAAGCAGACGCTGGCGGAGTGGGTCCGTGAGGGGCGCGTGCCGGCGGGCGTGCCGGGCAGGTCGAACGGGTCGCCGGCGACGCTGTGGCAGACGGCGGAACTGCGGGCGCTGCGGGCCGAGTGGGACGCGCGGCCGTTCCCGCCGGCGGGGTACGTCGACCGCGCGGGGGCGGAGGCGGCGCTGGGGATCAGCCCGAACACGCTCAGCGTCTGGGTGCGGCACGGGCGGCTGGATTACGCCGGCGAACTGATGGCCGGGCCGAACGAGGTCGAGTGCCGCGTCTACCGGCTGGACCTGCTGCTGGCGTCCCGCGAGCGGATGCGGGCGGTCGAGGAGCGGAAGGCGACGCCGCCGGAGGGGTACGTGGACGTCGACGGGGCGGCGGCGGTCCTGGGCGTGCACAAGGTCGAGGTGAACACCTGGCAGCGGGAGGGGCGGATCGCCCGCGGGCGGTGGATGGCGGTCCCTGGGGTCGGCCGGTGGCACGTGTTCGCGCTGGCGGACCTGGAGCGGGCCAAGCGGCAGCGCGAGGCCGAGCGGGAGGCCGAGCGCCAGCGGCCGACGGCGCCGGAGGGGTTCGTCGAGCTGCACGAGGCGGCGCGGCGGCTGGGCGTGCGCGAGCCGGTGATTCGGAAGTGGGAGCTGGCCGGGCGGATCGGCGAGGGGCGGTGGACGCCGATCCCGGGCACGAGCGCGCGGACGAAGGTCTACCCGATCGAGGACGTCGAGCGGCTGGGGCGCGAGATCGAGGCGGCGAAGGCGAACTTCCCGCCGGCCGGCTGGGTGGCTCTGGCCGAGGCGGCGCGGCGGGCGAAGGTGTCGGTGATGGTGTGGAAGAACTGGATCGGCGACGGCCGCGTGGAGAGCGGGCGGTGGGTGACGCGGCCGACCGGGGGCAAGTGCAAGCTGTACGCGGTCGAGGAGGTCGATCGGCTGGTAGCCGAGGCCGGGCGGGACCACGACTTCTTCGTGGAGTCCGACGGCGCGGGCGGGTGGCGGCTGCCGGCGGGGTACGTGGGGCGGGCGGGGGCGGCGGCCATGTTCGGCGTGGCGGAGGGCACGTTCGTCCACTGGCAGGGGGGCGGGCGGATCACGTGCGGGCGGTGGGCGCGGGCCCCGGTCGGCGCGCCGGTCGGCGTCAGCGGGCGGCGGGCGTACCCGGTCGACGAGATCGCCCGCCTGGTGGCGGAGTTCGAGAAGGCCGGCAAGCCGTACGTCGACCCGGCCGACCCGGCCGTCGCCCGCGTGCCGATCATGAGCTGGAGCGAGACGCGCTTCGAGGCCCTGGTCGACGCGGCCGACCTGCCGCTGATCGAGGGGATGCGGTGGAATTGGTCCGACCGCACGGACGGCGAGGACGCGACGATCGTCCGGTCGGCCCCGTCCGGCGAGCAGGTGCAGTTGCGGCGGGTCCTGCTCGGGCTGGTCGAGGCCGGGCACCGGTGGAAGGTCGCCCACCGCAATGGCGACGCGTTGGACTGCCGGCGGGCGAACCTGGTCGTCCGCGACCCGACCGAGCACCTCGGACACGCCCGCAAGCGGCGGACGGCGGCGGGCAGGCCGTGCACGTCGCGGTTCAAGGGCGTCTGCTGGATCGAGAAGCGCGGCACGTGGCGCGCGCAGATCCGCAGCTACGGTCAGACCCGCCGGCTAGGCAACTTCGACGACGAGCTGGCCGCCGCCGAGGCGTACGACGAGGCGGCCCGCGAACTGTTCGGCGAGCACGCCCGGCTGAACTTTCCCGACGGGATCGACGCCCGGCTGGCGGCCGAAGCTCAGTCGTCGATGGACGAGAGCGGGAGGATCGGGACCGGGCCGGACGCGGCCCGGCCCGGCCGGGCTCAAGCGGCCTGAGCGAAGCACACGGTTCGGTCGGTGCCGGGCGGGTCCCACCTCACCAACTCCTTCTCCGTTCCCCGCGAAGGTTCCGATCGCGCCGATCCGCTACGCTGCTGTTAACTTCTGCGGGGTGGCGGGCAGAGAAATCGAGAGCGCGGGGCCGACTCGCGCCCTCCGACGGCGCGCACGCCGCTCTCGTCGCGCTCTACCCGCCCGCTCTCGCGCTCTCGGCCGATCCAAAACTCTCGATTTCCAGCCCGATAAACGCGAGAACCCCGAGAGTCGTCCTCTCGGGGTTCTCCGTTAACTGGTCGGTTACGCGTTTCCGTAACCGGTTCTTTAGCTCCCCGGTCGTAACCCTCTTCATAACGGTTCTCTACTTCGTGAAAGCAATTTCACAATGTCGGGGCTGTTAACTGGGCAGCTCGACGTTGAGTCCGCTGCCCGCCCATTTCAGTTCGCGCCCCTGCTCGTGGCCACCGGGTTGCCGCACTCCGGGCACCGGATGTGACCCGCTCGCAGGTCGTAGCCACACAGGCCACATCGGCCGTCGGTGACACGGTTTCGGGCGCGGCGCCATCGCCACAGGGAGAGGGTCGGCCAGGCGGCGAACGCGGCAAACAGACACCAGTGCGGAAGGCCGATGAGGGTCAGCCGCTCGACTTGGGTTGCGTTCGGCCCGGCCTTCGGCGGGCCGAACTCCGACCGCCAGACGCGGCGTGAGGACGAGACCCGTGCGGCGTTGAACCCGCTCCACCTGTCGACCACCCCGGGGCGGGGAGTACCGACGAACGGTCCCCACCCGCCCCCCGCCGTGTTCGTGCGAGCGTGGCGAACGCGGATCGGCTCCTGCGGGTGGGACGGCCGGCCGCCCGCATCGCCGACCACGTCTGTCTCGATCACGTAAAAGAGGACCTTCCCCTTGTGCGACCAGAACTGCTGAGCCACATGGCCGGCGGCTGGGGGCGAGGCGTACCCCGACCGGGACACGACGTCGCCCGCAACGTAACTCCGGACGCCGAAGAACGCGGTCACCATGGCGAGAAGCGCGAACGCGGCGCGGAGCGACCACACGAGGATTCGAGTGACGCGCCGCATAGTCGGTGAGGACAGCCAACGCGGGGGCGGCCGGACGCGACCGGCCGCCCCCGCCCGCACATGCACCAAGGCACAATGCTCAATACCGGATTGTTCGCGTTGTTCCAACCGGCGTACACCGCGCACCGGACCGCCTTCTTCTCGGCGCTCACCTGTTCGGGTGACGGGGTTCGCCGGACCCTTTTCATCTGGGACGTTCACTTGGCGGCCTCCTTCTTCTGCGGGCCCAGGCCGACAACAGCAGGCCGTTCCAGTGCGTGCCGGTGACCGCCTTGGCGACCGCGGACAGCGACCGGTACACCTGCCCGTCGTGCTCGAACCCGGCGGCCAGCACCTTGGCCTCGACGCGCTTGCCCCGGTACAGGCGGGTCAGGACGGTGCCCGCGACCGGCAGGCGGTCGTGGACCGTTTGAGCGCCCCGGGGCGCCGGCAAGGTGACCGTCGTCGTCCCCGGCTCGGCGCCGGCCTTCCGCGGGCGCGGGACCGTCGTGCGGACGTCGGCGTCGCGGGCCAGTTCCTCGGCCCGGCGGCGGGCCCGCTCCGACAGGCCGCCCTCGGCCAGACTCTGGATACGCCAGGCGATCCGCTTGAACAGGAAGTCCTTGGCGGGAGCGGACGATGGGCAAAGAGAAACGCCCATGCGGGTCGCCGCGGTGTACCGCGATCGGCTCTCGGACTGCGCGCACGGGAACCAGCGGCGGCGGCGGTCGACCGCGGCGGGCGTCCGCAACTGCATTTCCTCGCCAAACGTTACGCCGGCGTCCGGCCGCGGCGGCCACCGGCCTCTCGGTGCCGTCGGCCCCGATCTCCACGCCCGGGGAGCCGGGCGCCTCGGGGCCGACGAAGGACGCGTCCGGACTGTTCCCCAGGCGGGCGATGCCGATCGGCGGGTAGATTCGGTACTTCTGGGCGGCAGCCATCCGCCTCTACGTCGCCCGGTTACCCGGGCCTTCGGACCGAGAGTTCGGTGGAACGGGAACGTGCGGCCAAAAGCATGGCGGAAGTGTGGGTAGGGCACTGGCCGGCCTCAGGCTTTTCCCTAGTAGGCAGCGGTTCCCGGGCGGCCCTATCCTCGCGATGCCATCAATGTATACGCGTCGTTCGGATGCAGACATCGTCAGCACAAGGAAGCTGGGTTAACGCATGGGGAAATCACGCGCGATTCTGGCGTTCGTCCCATGGCTGGCACTGGCCCTCGATGCGACCGGGCAGGCGCCGGCCGCGCCGGGCATCAACACGCCTCACGATGGGGCGGGCAAGGCGGGCGAGTGGCCCATGGTCGGCAAAGATTACCAGAACACCCGGTTCAGCCCGTTGGACCAAATCACGCCCGAGAATGCGAAGAACCTGGTGCCCAAGTGGACGTTCAGCACCGGGACGCTTCGGGGACAGGAGGCGGCGCCGCTGGTGGTCGGCGACACCATGTACGTGGTCACGCCCTATCCGAACTTTCTGTACGCGTTGCAACTCCACGACCCGAAGACGGACCCGGAGAAGCGGCCGTACTCGCTGAAGTGGAAGTACGAGCCCAAGCCGATGGCGGCGGCGATGGGGGTCGCGTGCTGCGACTACGTCAACCGCGGGCCGGCGTTCCACGACGACAAGGTCTACTACAACACGCTCGACGCCCACACCGTCTGCGTGGACGCCAAGACGGGCAAGGAGGTCTGGAAGACCAAGGTCGGCGAGATCAACCGTGGCGAATCGATGACGATGGCGCCGCTCTTCGTGCGCGGCAAGGTGCTGGTCGGCAACAGCGGCGGCGAGTTCGGCGTGCGCGGGCGGCTCACCGCGCTCGATCTCGAGACCGGGCGCGTGGCGTGGCGCGCATACACGACGGGCCCGGACAAGGACGTGCTGATCGGCGGTCGCTTCCGCCCGTTCTACGCCCAGGATCGCCAGCCGGACCTCGGACTCAAGACGTGGCCCGGGGACACCTGGAACGTCGGCGGCGGGACGGTGTGGGGGTGGATCTCGT
>DASPKW010000194.1:0-15068 GCA_035627895.1 Tepidisphaeraceae bacterium
GGGGGTGCGGGCGCGGGGGGCGGGGGTGCGGGCGTCGCGCGCGGACCCGCGGGGGCGGCGGGCGGGGGTGCGTTAATCGCGCGCGGGGGTGCGGGGGTTGCGCGCGGGCCTGCGGGAGTCGCGCCGGCATGGGTTATTCGGACGTTGGGGGGCGGATTTGCGGGGTTTTCGGGTGGCGGAGTGAAGTCGCGGGGGGCGCGGGCCGATTTGTAAGGAGGTGGTATGTGGCGCGCGGTCGCGCGGGTGGTTGGGCTCGAAAGTTTTGTGACTCGCGGGCTGGTAGCCCACGCCACGGCGGCCGCCCGGCAGGCGTCTGATCGTTCCTTCTTCCTCGCAACTCGTAACTCGCAACTCGCAACTCACGCCAGGAGCAACGACCATGGCCCTCGTACCGGACACGCTCGACGGGAAGATTATGTTCTTTCACGTGCGCACGGGCCCGTGGGCGGCGCACGCGGCGCAGATCGGCGCGGCGCCCGAGGTCGTCGCGGAGCTGGCGGCGCGGGTGGCGGACGCGCGGGCCAAGCGGGTGGCGGCGACGACGGCGCGGGCGGCGGCCGAGGCGGCGACGTTGGAGTTGAATTTGGCCGTCGACGCGCTGGCGGCGCTGGGGAGCGACGTCGTCAAGCAGATCCGGGCCAAAGCGGCGACGGACGGGGACGGGGTGTATTCGCTGGCGATGCTGCCGCGGCCGGCCGCGCCGTCGCGCGTGCCGCCGCCGGGCCGGCCGGACTCCTTCGCCGTCGAGCTGCGGCAGGACGGGTCGCTCAGGCTGAAGTGGGCGTGCCGTAACCCGGCCGGGTCGCAGGGGACGATCTACACGATCGCCCGGCAGATCGGCCCGTCCGATCCGTTCGTCGTCCTCGGCAGCGTGGGCGTGAAGTCGTTCGTCGACGACACGCTGCCCGCGGGCGCGGCGCGGGTGACGTACCAGGTGCAGGCGATCCGCTCGACGCGGGCGGGGGAGATCGCGCGGTTCGCGGTGAAGTTCGGCGGGGCAGGGGGGGCGGCGGGTGGGGCGGTGTTCCAGAAGGCGGCGTGAAGGGTCAATTGTTAATAGTCAATTGTTAATTGTTAATGGTCGAATGCGCGTGGCCCGTTGCGCTGATTCGCGGTGAGCGTCCCACCTGTCATTCCGAGGTACGCCGAGGAATCTGGCCGGTGCGTAGGGGCCCGCTCGACGTTGGCGATCTGTATTCGAGTGCGGACCGCCGTGGTCCGGTGGGCCCTGACGTTCGCGGCCAGATCCCTCGTTCCTTGGGATGACAGGGAGGGACGCGGCTCGCGAGAGCGATGGGCACCGGGCAATGACCATTAACCATAACCATTGACTACCTGACCACGAATCGTGACCGCACGACCTGCTTCACGTACGTCCGCGTGATGTCGACGTGTGACGCCGAATCCGCGGCTTCGTGCTCGAACTTGCCGTGGGTGGCGAGCCACTTCTGGCCGCGCTCGAAGAAGGCGTCGAACTCGGCGGGGGTCATTTCGCCGGCGAAGTAGGTGTCGCGGCGGACGGGGATGACGCGGCAGAGCGGGTCGCCCTTCTTGATGGTCACGCGCTTGGCGGTGGGGTCTAATTCGAGAACGGCGTGCCAGGGGTAGCTGGCGGGGTACCAGTCGGTGTCGACCAGGGCCGTCACGGCGCGGTAGCCGCGGTCGGCGGGCATGTTGGGGACGTCGGTGAAGTAGAGGAGCTCGTTGGGGTCGGTCTTGAGGAAGAGGAAGGTCGAGACTTTGACCTGGTTCTTGATGGACTGCCAGACGTTCTCGCTGATGACGTGGGGGAGGGTCTGGCCGCGCTGCCAGAACCAGGCGTACTGCTGGGCGAGGGGCTGGCCGGGGGCGTCGTCGGTGGCGGCGTAGTCGAAGTCGGAGGCGATGGTGAGGTCTTCGCCGTCGAGGGTCCAGGAGTTGTCGCGCTTCTTGCGGAAGGTCACGTCGAAGTTGGCGAGCAGGTCGAAGCCGAAGCCGTTGGCGGCGCGGATCGGCGGGCACTCCTCGGGCCAGCCCTTGCCGGGGCCGCGCTTGACGTAGACGTCCCTGGCCGGCGCGGGGGCGAACAGCTCCTGGCGGAACTTGTAGAAGTGCAGCATGTGGCGGGATTGTGGGGGCGGGGCAGCGGAAAGCAACGGGAAGAAAAATGAACGCCAAGACGCCAAGGACGCCAAGGCCGGAAGAGAGAGAGAGTGAGAGGGGGTTTGAGAGTGAGGGCTCAGCTGTCGAGGGCGGGCGTCGACCACCACCCCCGACTTCAACTCTCGTCCCCCTCCTCCGAACTTGGCGTCCTTGGCGTCTTGGCGTTCGATCTCTTCCTGAAATTCGGCGAACGCGCGGCGGGGTCGGGGGGTATATTGGGGCGTCCGCCACGTCTGTTCGATTGAACTTCTCGCGCGCGAGGCGTTTTGGCATGAAATGGGTTCGCACGATCATCGTGTGCGTCGTCGTCGGCGGCGCGGGGGTGGCGGGGGGGACGCCGGCGAATCAGGCGGCGCTGGGGCGGCATTACGACCGGTTTTTGGCCAAGCGGCTGGCGGCGTGTGCGACGTGTCACGTGCCGACGGAGAAGAAGAATCCGGAGACGCTGGAAGAGATCCCGCATAACGCGTTCGGGGCGGCGCTGCGGCGGGCGGGGGAGGAACTGCGGGCGGCGGGGCTGAAGCGCGATCTGCCGGCGCGGCTGGCGCGGGTGGCGGGGCTCGACAGCGATGGGGACGGGGTGGCGAACGAGGCGGAGGTGTTGCTCGGGCATTCGCCGGGGGATGCGAAGGATACGCCGCGAGCGGCGGAGTTGTCGGCGTTGGGGGAGAAGCAGGCGGCGCTGGCGGGGTATCTCGCGGGGTATCGGTGGCAGCCGTTCGAGGCGCTGGCGCGGCCGGCGGTGCCGAGCGTGAGAGAGGCGGGGTGGGTGCGGAATCCGCTTGATGCGTTTGTCGCGGCGGCGCGGGAGGAGCGCGGGCTCGGGCACAACGGGGAGGCGCCGCGGGGCGTGTTGCTCCGGCGCGTGTATCTCGATTTGATCGGGCTGAATCCGACGCCGGGGCAGATCGCGGCGTTCGAGGCGGATGCGGCGGCGGACGCGTACGAAAAGGTTGTCGATGGGCTGCTGGCCGACCCGCGGTACGGGCAGCGGTGGGCCCGGCATTGGCTGGACGTGTGGCGGTATTCGGATTGGGCGGGGTGGACGGACGGGGGGCAGATTCGCGATTCGCAGCCGCACATCTGGCGGTGGCGGGATTGGACGGTCGAGTCGCTGAACGCCGGCAAGGGATACGATGCGATGGTGACCGAGATGCTGGCGGCGGACGAGCTCGCGCCGGCGGATCCGGGCGCGCTGCGGGCGACGGGGTTTCTGGCGCGGAACTTCAAGATGCTCTCGCGCGAGCAGTGGCTCGAGGACACCGTCAACCACACCGCCCGCGGGCTGCTCGGCGTGACGATGCACTGCGCCAAGTGCCACGATCACCCGTTCGATTCGGTGACGCAGGAGGAGTACTACCAGTTTCGCGCGATCTTCGAGCCGCACGATGTGCGGCTGGATTACGTGCCCGGGTCGGTCGACCCGAAGGCCGACGGGCTGGCCCGCGTGTACGACAAGGACGCGACCGCGGCGACGTACTTCTTCGTGCGCGGGGACGAGCGGAGCCCGGACAAGGCGCGCGGGGCGATCGGGCCGGGCGTGCCGGAGATGATCGGCGGGGAGCTCGCGATTCCGAAGGACGGCGTGAAGCTGCCGCCGAGCGCGGCGCGGCCGGGGCGGCAGGCGTTCGTGCGGGCGGCGCTGCTGGAGCAGGCGGCGGGGCAGGTGCGGGCGGCGGAATTGTCTGCCGACGGCAAGCGGCGGGCCGCGACCGCGGCGGCGCGCGAGGAGGCGGAACTGACACTGACGGCGGCAAAGGCGAAACAGGCGGCGCTCATGGCCGTGCTCAAGGTGGAAGAATTCGAAGACGCGGAGAAGACCGGGCCCGAGCGCGACGCCGCGGCGACGGCGGCGTGGGCGGCGCAAAAGGCGCAGGACCTCGCCGACGCCAAGCTGGCGCGGGCGAAGGCGGCGGCGAAGGTCGAGGCAGCGGAGCAGAAGAGGGCCGCGGCGGTCTCGAAGTCGGCGGACGCGAAGGCGGCGCGGCCGGCGGTCGAGGGGGCGTCGAACGACGCGGCCAAGGCGAAGAAGGAACTGGCCGACGCGGAGAAGGCGCTCGCGGCGGCCGAGGCGGCGCTGAAGGGGGAGGCGTCGACGGCCTACAAGCCGCGGGCGGTCGCTGGATTTCCGGCCACATCGACGGGGCGGCGGGCGGCGCTGGCGCGGTGGCTCGTGGCGCCCGAGAACCCGGTCGTGGCGCGGGTGGCGGCGAACCACGTCTGGCTGCGGCACTTCGGGCGGGGGATCGTGCCGACGCCCGACGACTTCGGGCGCGGCGGGCGGCCGCCGACGCACCCGGCGCTGCTCGATTGGCTGGCGGCGGAGTTGCGCGAGAACGGGTGGAAATTGAAGCCGCTGCACCGGCTGATCGTCACGAGCGCGACGTACCGGATGTCGAGTGCGCCGGACGCGCGGGCGACGGCGGTCGATCCGGACAACGCGTGGCACTGGCGGACGCCGTCGAAGCGCATAGAGGCCGAGTTGGTGCGCGACAACGTGCTGTGGGCGGCGGGGACGCTCGACGTGTCGGCGGGCGGGCCGGAGGTCGATCACAAGTTTGGCCTGACGAGCGCGCGGCGGAGTTTGTACTTGCGCGTCGCGCCCGAGAAGGAAGTGGAGTTTTTGAAGCTGTTCGACGGGCCCAACCCGGTCGAGTGCTACGCCCGGCGGACGAGCGTGATGCCGCAGCAGGCGCTGGCGCTGGGGAACTCGAAGTTGGCTGTGGACGGGGCAAAGGCCGTCGCGCGGCGGGTGGCGGGGGAGGATGGGGAGTTCGTGGAGAAGGCGTATTTGCTGGTGTTGGCGCGGCGGCCGACGGGGGCGGAGCGGGAGGAGTGTTTGAAGTTCTTAAGCGGCGCGAAGGAGACGGCGCGGGCGCGGGAGAATTTGGCGCTGGTGTTGTTCAACCACAGTGACTTCGTGACGGTGCGGTGATTGGAGACTTGCGGGCTCGGGAGGCAAGGATGCCTCCACTCGCCCGCCCGCGGCAGACAAGAATGTCTGCCCCACTGAATGCGGGATTACCCGCCCGGACAGATAAGGATGTCTCCCCCACTGGAGACGGGACGGGCCGCGATGAAGCACGTGTCGACGGGTAAGAAGCGATCGAAGTTCGCGCCGCTGCTCGCGTCGTCGTCCGTGCAGGCGGCGATGATGGTGCTGCGGCCGGGCGACTCGTCGAGTGACGAGCCGGAGGACGAGCACCCGCGGGCCGAGCAGTGGGTGTACGTGGTGTCGGGGAGCGGGCGGGCGAAGACGAACCGGCGGTCGGTGGCGCTGCGGGCCGGGTCGTTGTTGTTGATCGAGCGGAACGAGGCGCACCAGATCACGGCGACGGGGTCGGAGAGTTTGGTGACGGTGAATTTTTACGCGCCGCCGGCTTATACGGATGACGGCGAGGTGCGGGCGGGTGTGAAGCGGAAGAAGTGGTGAGTGCGGCGGCGGCCGGGCAGCCGGTTTGGGTGCCATGCTCAGACCGGCCGCGGAATGCGCCAAAACGCGATGACCCGTCGGTCGGGCGGGATGGGCATGTCGGCGGTCGAAAGGCTGTCGAGGTCCGGCATGGCCATCCCCGCCGAGTGTGCGGATCGCGCGATCGGGCGCTGTCGGCGGCGGGTCTGACCATGGCACCCATGGCACCCATGGCACCCGGCGGGCGCGCGAATCGATGACGACTCGCACCTCCGGTGCGAATTCGGCTCCGCAGGAGTCGGCGTGGAGTTCGGTGGAGAGATCAGGTTATGTCGCAACGAAATCCATATCCCTGCCGCCGATCGCGTCGCACTTTCCTGACCGATACGGGGATGGGCTTCACTGGCCTCGCGCTGTCCGCGATGCTCGGGCGCGACTCGTCGGCGCGCGCGGAGCCGTTGCGCAGTGGCACTGAAGTGCCACTGCCCGTGGAGCCTCATTTCAAACCCAAGGCCAAGTCCGTCATCTGGATCTTCCTCTGCGGTGGCGTCTCCCACCTCGAGTCGTTCGACGTCAAGCCGGAGTTGAACAAGTACGCGGGCAAGTCGATCGCCGACACGCCGTACAAGGCCGCGATCGACCCGGCCAAGACCGACCGGATCGTGCTCGGCGGGAACCCGAAGCACGGCAACCGCAAGGTCATCATGCCGCTCAATACGGGGTACGCGACGTACGGGCAGTCGGGCCTAGTCGTCGGCGACTGGTTCAAGAACATCGGCACGTGCGCGGACGACCTGGCCGTCGTGCGGTCGCTGTGGACGGTGCACAACGACCACGGGGCGCAGCTGACGTTCCAGACGGGCCGGCACCCGCGGGAGGGGGCGCACCCGACGCTCGGGTCGTGGGTGAGCTATGGGCTGGGGACGGGCAACGCGAATCTGCCGGAGTTCGTCGTCCTCGGGAAGCCGACGGGCGACTGCTGCGGGGGGACGTGGACGTACGGCGCCGGCTACCTCGGCCCGCAGTACGGCGGCGTGCATCTTGAGGCCGATCCGCGGAAGCCGCTCCCGTTCATCTCGTCCGCCGACCCGCGGGCGACGTTCGAGGAGCAGACGGCGAACCTCTCGCTGATTGGCAAGCTCAATCACCTCGCCGGCGTCGACTATCCGGATGATGAAGAGCTACGCGCGCGGATCAAGGCGTACGAGATGGCGTTCGCGATGCAGCGGTCGATCCCCGAGACGCTGGAACTGGAGAAGGAGGACGCGGCCACGCGGGCGATGTACGGGATCGACCAGGCACACACGAAAGACTTCGGCACCAAGTGCCTCGTCGCCCGGCGGATGGTCGAGCGCGGCGTGCGGTTCGTCCAACTCTTCCACGGCGGTGGCGGGGGCGGCGACTGGGACGCCCACGGGAAGATCAAAGAGAACCACACGAAGCTCGCGGGGCAGGTCGATCTGCCGATCGCGGGGCTGATCAGGGACCTCAAGCGGCGCGGGCTGCTGGACGAGACGATCGTCGTCTTCGGGACCGAGTTCGGGCGCTCGCCGGGCGCGGAGGGGACGGGCCCGGCCGCGGGGCGCGACCACCACCCCAACGGGTTCTGCGCGTTCATGGCCGGCGGGGGCGTGAAGGCGGGTGTGCAACACGGGTCGACCGACGAGATCGGATTTCACGCGGTCGACTCGCCGCACTACGTGACGGACCTGCACGCGACGGTGCTGCGGCTCATGGGGCTCGACTCGCACCGCTTGGAGGTGCCGGGGCGGAAGCGATTGGACATGGATCACGGGCGGGCGATCGAGGGAATCATCGCGTGAGCCCGCGCGTCCGAGCCGGTCTGAATTCGATGTGAGTTGAACGCCAAGACGCCAAGGACGCCAAGGTCAGAAGAGAAGGTGAAGAGTTGAAGGCCGGGGTTGGACCGTCGCGCGCGTCATGTGTGAATTCGACCGATGCGTCGTCCTGCGTTTCAGACGTCTCTTCCGGCCTTGGCGATCTCGGCGTCCCGGCATTCATTTCAATCGGCTCGGACGGAGCCTCGCCCGCCCGGCGCGGCGGTCACTTCTTTTCGCGAAACGGCGAATCGGGTGAGAGCGGGTCGACGGGCGTCGGAGCGGGCTTATTCGGCGCCGGATCGGTGAGCGACGGGAGTTCGAGCGACGGGATCGCCGGCGCGACGGGAGGGGTCGACTCCGGCGGCTTCGGCGCCGTCGGGGCGGCGCCCGGCTCGGGGGTGATGGTGCCGGTGCCCGTGGCGGGGTCGAACTTCTGGCGGAAGATGATCGGGCGGAAGAGGAGGAGCGTTTCCGTGCGCTCGGCGGGGCCGTCGGCGCGGAGGAACACGTCGCCCAGGAGCGAGTCGACGCCGGGCGTGGCGGGCGTGGGGGCGACGACCAGGAACGAGTCGAGCGGGACGTCGACGGCGAGGTTGAGGTCGTAGAGGTGTTCGGGGCGGAAGCGCTGCACGGAGCGCTGGTTGACCTCGCCGACGGCGACCATGACCTCGCGCAGGCTTTTGACGACGGGGCACAGGGCCATGCGGACGTGGCCGTGCTTGCGCGGGGCGGGCTGGAACGCGATGCGGAGGAGGTTGTCGCACCGCTCGAAGGTGCGGCCGGTCATGGGCTCGGCGGGCGGGAACCAGAAGATGTGCTGGCTCTCTACCTTGAGGGCGATCTCGAGGTCAAGGTTCTTGGCCTCGCGGCCGGTCCAGGAGGAGGGCTGGGTGACGACGGGGTGCTTCTCGATCAGGTTCTTGAAGTACTCGAGCTCGTCGACGCCGGCGACGCCGACGCGGACGTTGTTGCGGAAGAGCAGCTCGTACGCCGCGGGGTCGACGGCCTGCTCGTTGACGCGCTTCCAGAAGTCGTCGGACCGGCTGACGGTGCCCGCGGGGATGGTGATGCGGTAGGCGATCAGCTGGACGAGGTACTGCTGTTCCTTAATCGCGTCGGCCTGGGCGGCGGCGTCGGCGGGGAAGAATTGGGGGAGGGTGAAGGCGGGCTTGGTCGTCGCGCCGTCGGCGGAGGGGGCGTCGGTGCTGGCGGGGAGATTCTTGGGGCCGCACGAGGGGAGGAGGGCGAGGGCGGCGAGCGCGGCGGACGTGAGGAGTGTGGAGGGCGTCATGAGGTGCTCCTCGGGGGTGGAGGTCGATCGCGTGGACTTTCGGTGCGACGTAGGGTGGACACTGCCCACCGTCGGGTTCTCCGGGTGACGTCGCGCGCGCCGGATACGTCCGACCGTTCGAGCGCTCACGTGCACCTTCGGTGCGACCGCTACGTACGGAGTCGCGACATCGACATTAACTCTCGTGGGCGAGGACTTCGGTCAAGCGGTCGAGGCCCAGATCCCAGTCTTGCGCGGAAATGTTGATCGCCGGCGCGAGGCGGACCACGGTCTTGGCGGTCAGGTTGAGGGCGACGCCCTTGGCGAGGCCGCGCTCGACGAAGCCGGCGGGCGGGACGGTCTTGAGCTCGACGCCGAGCATGAGGCCCTTGCCGCGGATCGCCGCGACCTTGTCCTTGAGTTTCGGCTCGCCCTTCAGGCGCGCGACGGCGTGGTTGCCGAGCTGCTCGGCGTGGGCGACGAGGTTTTCGGTTTCGATGACCCGCATCGCGGCGTGGGCGACGGCCATGCAGATCGGGTTCGCGCCCAGCGTGTTGCCGTGCGTGCCGGGGACGAGCAGCTTGGCGATCTCGGGCTTGGCCCACATCGCGCCGACGGGGAGGCCGGCGCCGACGGCCTTGCCGAGGGTCATGATGTCGGGGAGGACTGGGGAGCCGTCGGGCATCTTGAAGTACTGGTGGGCGAACCACCGGCCGGTGCGGCCGCCGCCGGTCCAGACTTCGTCGAAGATGAGGGTGATGCCGCGCTCGTCGCAGAGCTGTCGCACGCGCGCGGGGTAGTCGGCGGGGTACTCGTTGATGCCGCCCTCGCCCTGGATGGGCTCCATGAGGATGGCGGCGGTCTCGTCGTCGATCGCGGCGGTCAGCGCGTCGAAGTCGCCGCCGTCGACTTGGAGGAACCCGGGGACGGTCGGCTCGAACCCGACGCGGTAAGTCGGATTGCCGGTGGCGGCGATCATGGCGAGGGTGCGGCCGTGGAAGCTCTTGTGGAGGGAGATCGTCTTCCACTTTTTGCCTCCGTCCTGATGGCCCTTGAGGCGGGCGAGTTTGACGGCGGTCTCGTTGGCCTCGGCGCCGGAGTGGCAGAAGAAGGCCTGGCCGGGGAAGGCATGCCGCGCGAGGTCGGCGGCGAGATCGATCTGGGGCGTGGAGTAGTACGTGTTGCCGACGGCCCAGAGGGTCTCGGCTTGCTGGCGGACGGCGCCCACGAGGGCCGGGTGGGCGTGCCCGAGGACGGTGCCGCCGAACCCGGCGAAGAGGTCGAGGTACTCGCGGCCTTCGCTGTCGTACAGGCGCGAGCCGTGCGCGCGGGCGAGGACGATCGGGAGGCGGGCGTAGTTGCCGATGAGGAGCTGTCGCCCGAGGGCGAGGGTGTCGGCGGTGGTAGGGGAGGGGGTGGGCATTGCGGTGGTGGGGTTCCTTCTGTGGATGCGGATCAACGGGGATTCGATCGGTCGAACGTGCGGATCTCGTCGCGCAGCCGATCGGCCATCTTGAGCAATCCGGCCTCGGTGTAGTGCTTCCGCGCGACGCCGTCGCGCAGGTCGTCGAGCCGACGCTCCACCGACCGGAGTTCGTCCACGGCCTTCTCGTACTCGCTCCGCGTGGTGATCATACGACGCCCGGCGGCGAAGTTTAACAGATCGCGCGGGCGCGGACTACGCGGCGCGTAGAATGCGCGGATGGGGTCGAGTGAACGGATCGTCGCCGGATGGATGAGCGCGTTGATCGCGTGTCTGATCGTGTCGTGGATCGTCCCGGGCGCGTACCGGGACTGGGTGTTTCCGTACGGTTTTTTCGCCGTCGGAGTGATCGCCCTGTTGCTGTACCGACGACCCGAGCGGGCGGCCGTCCGCGCCGCCGCGGGCCTCTGCCCGGATTGCGGGTACGATTTGCGCGGTTCGCCCGAGCAATGCCCCGAGTGCGGGCGCGCGTCGCCGCTGGGGCCGCAGCCGCTGGCGTCGGCGGCGGAGGGCGGGCGCGTAGAGGTGGTCGTGCCGCCGCTGGGCGAGGGGGTGGAGACCGCGGTGCTTAACGGGTGGCACCGGGCAGACGGGGAGGTCGTGCTCACGGGGGTGGCGCTGTGCGAGGTGGAGACGAAGGACGCGACGGCCGACCTCGTGTCGCCGGCGCGGGGAAGGCTGAGGCGGACGGTGGCCGCGGGGGTAACGGTGCGGGTCGGGTAGCGGATTGGAACGATCGACGGGAATTGAGCGTAGGGCGCGTCAGCAACGCGTTGCGTTGCAGCTCACCGAGGGGTGCCTATCCTTTCGGTTATGTCCAACTCGCTCACCTGGTCGATCCTCGGCACCGGCAACATCGCCCGGCAGTTCGCGATTGGCGTGCGCGCGTCGCGCCGCTGCCGGCTGGGGGCCGTCGGCTCGCGCGACGGCGTGAAGGCGGCAGAGTTCGCGCGGGCGCACGCGATCCCGGTCGCACATGCGTCTTACGAAGCGGCCATCGCCGATCCGACGTGCGACGCGGTCTACGTGTCGCTGCCGAACACGCTGCATTACGAGTGGACGATCCGGGCCCTCAAGGCGGGCAAGCACGTGCTGTGCGAGAAGCCGCTGGCGACGAGCCTCGCGCAGGCGCAGGAGATGTTCGACGTCGCGAGGCAGACGGGGCGGGTGCTGATCGAGGGGTTCATGTACCGCGCGCACCCGATGACGCACGAGATCGTGCGGCAAATCGACGCCGGCGCGATCGGGGACGTGCGGCTGATCCGCGCGAGCTTCTGCTTCAAGGTCGGCAAGCAAACGGGCAACATCCGCTTCGAACCGGGATTGGCGGGCGGGGTGCTGATGGACGTGGGGTGCTACTGCGTCAGCTTCGCGCGGCTGTACGCGAGGGCGGAGCCGACGACGATCCACGTGCAGCACCACAAGCACGAATCCGGCGTGGACGACCTCGTCGTCGGCACGCTGGGGTTCCCGAACGGCGTGCTGGCGACGTTCTCGTGCGGGATGGTGGCCCACGCGGACAACACGTCGAGCGTGTGCGGGAGCGAGGGGTACGTGGAGATCCCCGTGCCGTGGAAGCCGCCGACGGTCGGGGCGCAGTACACGATCGGCCGCTCGACCCCGCCGAAGATGGACTCGCCGGGTTCGGCTCCACCGCCGCCGCCGCGGCAGACGTTCGTGGTGGACGCGGGGGGCGACTTGTACGGCAACGAGGCGGACGCATTCGCGGCGGCGGTAGCGGGAGAGGCGCCGCCGTTCTTTGATGAGGCGGACTCGCTGGGGAACCAGCGGGTGCTGGACGAGATGCGAAGGCAAGTAGGCGGTGGGCAGTAGGCGGTAGGCAGTGCGCCCGGCCGGGAGGGCGCGGGCTGGCGTCCGAGCCGTTGAGGAGGGTCGCGGAGGGCGCTAGTTCGCGGCGCTCGGCGTTCTCGTAGGGTGGGTGTACTCGCCCACGCATGCGGTTGCGCGACGCTCACGCCGCCGCGCCGTCCCACGCCGAAGGTCCATGAGATAGGACTGCCGAGCGCAACACGTACGGCCGACCCCGCCGCACGCCGGGATGCGTGGGTTGAAGATCGGACGGGCCTCGCCGGGCGTGCGGCGGGGTCGTTCCGGTGGACGAGGGGCGGGCATTCCCTCGCCCTCGAAGGGCTTTCGGGTGGAGTGGGGCGCCGCGCGGTAAGATTGCCGTTGCAATGAGCGACCCGACGCCCGCGCCCCTCGCCTTGCATTACGCCCGGCCCGTGCGTCCGTGGGCCCGGCGGCTGCGTCGGTGGTGGCCGGTGGGGCTGCTCGTGCTCGTCGCCGTCCTTGCCGTCGCGTACGGACCGCACGCGCGGCGACATTACCAACTGATGCGGCTCCAGGCCGCGTGTCTGTCGGCGGATCTGCCGCAGGACCGGCCGGTATACGAGGAGGATCCGGCCGCCGCCGCGGCGCTCGCGGCCGAGCGGCCGGCGGATTACACCCTTGACGTGGGTGATCAGGCGGCGCGGGCGGTCCGCGTCGACCCGCGGTGGGCGGCGCTGGCGGCCGAGGCGGGCATGGGCCCGGTGCCGTACGTCCTGTTGGGGTGGACGCAGCCGACGACGTTTTGCCACGAGCGGTTCACGCCGGCAGGACGCCGGCGGCTCGTCGTGGTCGAGGGGTGGCGGCGGTCGGCCCGGGCCACGGTCGTCGAACCGTCCGGGTGGACGGGGGGCCGGCCCCGGGTGGCGTGGCGGGGCATGCCCGAGTGGGATCGGACGACCGAGGATGCGCTCGGCTCGACCAACTACCTGCCGGGGTCCCTCCGCGTCGGGGCCGGCACCCCTGACCCGGCGGATCGGTCCCGGTGGACCGCGCCATTCGTGTTCTGCGGCGTGCCCGGCACGTTCGAGTACCAACTGGCCGACGACGACACGGTCACGGTGCGCCTGCTCGACCCGGCCGGGTTCATGGCGAAAGCGGCGGCGGTGATGTTGGGGGCGCCTGAGGCCGCGAAAGCGGGGGCGGAAGAGGGCCGACCGCCGGCGCGGTAGGCGATCGGCCCCGGCCAGAAGAACGGGGCCAGCTTATGCTTCGCGGTCTTCCGGAGGGGAGAGCCCTTCACCGCCGGGCGCAGCCCGTCCGCGCCGTTGGTTCACGGCGTCCCTGGGAACGGCTCATCCAGCAGCGGCTCCAGACCTCGCGCGCTCACGACGACGCACTCGTGCTCGTGGAACGCCGACGGGAAGCGAAGGAGCGAAAGGGTCGGGTGGAGGTGGGCCGGCACCGCCGCCAAGGTCATCGGCTCGGGCGGGGCGTGCCACCGCCAGTAGGTCCCGTTCTCGCTCGATTCGGCGTCGAAGACGAACATGCGCCGGGACGCGTACGGGGTGACTCCCTCGCCGTGCAGCGGTTCGCCCAAGCTTTCGAAGTACTCGACGAGCCGGAGGTAGCTCTCCCAGCCGTGCCGAAAAAGGCGTCGGGCGTCGGGCCGAACCCCGCCGTCCTGAACGCGGCGACGGCGCCGGTCGCGTCGATTGCGAACCAGTCGAACTCCCCGCCGGGGATCAGGCCCTGCTCGGCCCAGTCGTAATTCGTGCGGTACATCTTCACGTTTCGGGGCGTCATGGTCCCTCGCGGCCCGGCGGTGGCGGACGTCGTCCGCGATCATACCCGACGGGCGGCGTCCGTACCGTCGGATCGCGGCGGGGTACGGTGAGGCGGCGAAGGCGCGCTTCGGCGGGACCGCGAATCACGCACGAGTCTCACGGGCGCGGGGTTCGGCGGGCGCGGCGCGGTGGTCGGCGGGGGTCACGCGGGCTTCGGCGGTCGCGGCCCGGTATTCGATCGTCAATCGCCGCTTTTCGGTGACCGAAAAGCGGGGTTCGGCCGCCGCAGCGCGGGCGGCGGCCGGCGGACGGGGGGGCTCGGTGGCCGGCCAGGGGTCTGCGGGGGCCGCGGGGCGGGTTAAGTCGGGGGGTCAGTGGGCCGATGGAAGGGGGAGTCGCGAATTCGTCGCGACGACGGATTGAACCACGACCGCGCGACGGCACGAGGAAGGCCGGCGATGAGCCCGGGGCCGACGTGCGGGCGACGGGCGTTTAGAGTTGAGGGCATCGGCACATGAGCACCATTCTCCCCCAGGGTCGCGGGCCGAAGATCACGTTCTTCGCGACGCAC
Organism: Tepidisphaeraceae bacterium; assembly: GCA_035627895.1. Taxonomy (GTDB): domain Bacteria; phylum Planctomycetota; class Phycisphaerae; order Tepidisphaerales; family Tepidisphaeraceae; genus DASPKW01. The sequence continues at coordinate 14,295 of DASPKW010000194.1, forward strand.
GTGCCGGTGTGGCAGGCGAATTACGCAGAGATCGGGATGTCCGCGGGCGGCGTCGCCGAGCTCGCGGTGCTCACTGCCGCGGCGCGCGAGGCGGGCAAGGCGCAGAAGATCGCGCAACAGGCGGCGCGGGCCGCCACGCAGACGTATCACGCGGCCGTGGCGGCGATGACCAAGGCGGGCGGCGATCTGATCAAGCAGGCCAAGACGAAGGCGGCGGCCGAGGGCGGGATCGGCGTGTACAGCAAGGCCAACATCACCCCGCCCAGCAAGCCCGCGCCGCTCCCGCCGCCGGGCGCGCCGACGAACTTCGCGGTCGCGCTGCGGCAGGGTGGGGAGATCGAGCTCACGTGGACTTGCGCCAACCCGGCCGGGTCGCAGGGGACGGTTTACACGGTCGCCCGGCAGATCGGCGCGAAGGGGCGGACGGAACTGCTCGGCGTGGTCGGCGAAAAGGCGTTCGTCGACGACACCGTCCCCGCGGGCGCGGCCGAGGTGACGTACCAGGTGCGGGCCGTGAGGTCGACCAAGTCCGGCCCGGTGGCGTGCTTCACGGTGCGGTTCGGCGGCACCGCGGGGGGCGCGCTGAGCGTCCAGTTGGGCGACCGCCGCGCGGCGTAGTCGTTCGCCGGCGGGAAGACTCACCACGGAGACACGGAGACACGGAGACACGGAGACACGGAGAACTGCCCACGGGGATAGCCCGAGCGGTCGTCCCAAAGATCCGATCCGGGGCCAGCGAGAGGGTCCCTGATAGAGCACACGGAGCGCTCCAGA
>DASPKW010000195.1:0-12865 GCA_035627895.1 Tepidisphaeraceae bacterium
ACGGGCGTGGGCAAGACGCTGCTGAGTAAGGCCCTGGCCGAGTTCATGTTCGGCGACGCCGAGGCGCTGGTGCAGATCGACATGTCAGAGTACATGGAGAAGCACAACGTCAGCCGCCTGATCGGCGCGCCCCCCGGGTACGTCGGGTACGAGGAAGGCGGCCAGTTGACCGAGCGGATCCGCCGCCGGCCGTACTCGGTCGTCCTGCTCGACGAGATCGAGAAGGCCCACCCCGACGTGTTCAACATGCTCCTCCAGATCATGGAAGAGGGCCGGCTGACCGACTCGTTCGGCCGCCACGTCGACTTCAAGAACGTCGTCATGATCATGACCTCGAACATCGGTTCGGAGCTGATCAAGGGCGGCGGGCCGTCGATGGTGCTGAGCAACATCGGCCGGCCGAAGACCGGCGCCGGCCAGGAGGAGCGGAACTACCAGCAGATCAAGGACACGGTGATGAAGGAGGTCGAGCGGTACTTCCGCCCCGAGTTCATCGGCCGCCTCGACGACGTGATCGTGTTCCGCCCGCTGAACCGCACGCACCTCGAGCAGATCGTCGAGTTCGAGCTGAAAAAGGTGACCAAACGACTGGTCGACCACGGCCTGCGGATCGAGCTGACCCAGGAATCCAAGGACTTCCTGATCGACAAGGGCACGAGCACCGACTTCGGCGCCCGGCCGCTCCGGCGGGCCCTGGAGCAGCACGTCGAGGACCCGCTGGCCGAGGAGATCCTCCGCGGCCACTTCAAGGGCAAGGACGTGATCAAGATCTCGATCAAGACCGAGGACGACGGGACGAAGCACCTGTACTTCGACGCCCAGAAGACCGAGGCCAAGCCGGAAGAAAAGGCCGTGGCCCAGGCGTCGTCTGACGCCACCTGAGCGCCCGTCAGTCACTCGTAAATGAAGACCGAGCCCCCGGGTGAAAACCCGGGGGCTTTTCGTTTGGCACGAGAGGTCACGCGCGACTTCGGTGCGACCGCAACCGACCGCGTGATATCGGTAACGAACCCGAAAGCCCGCGGAACTCGTTCCGGGGGTTGTGTGGCGCCGGCGCGCGCGGCGCGTTGTTCGGACATCACGCGCGCCCGTCCCTATAATCCGCCCCCATGCCGATCACCGAGGAAATGCTCGCCCGGGCGAAACAGCACCGGCGCGCCGAATCGGAGCAGTTGTTGGCCCAGACTTACGCGCCCGTGTACCGCATCGCCCACGCCCTCCTCGGGCGGGCCGACCTCGCGGCCGGCGTCGTCGCCCGCGTCATGCGGCGGGCGCTCGCGCGCGTCGAGAAATGGCGCGACGACGCGGACGCCCAGCGGTGGTTCCTGCACCACACGATCATCGAGGTCCGCCGCACCGCTCCGGCCGAGCCCCCCGACGCGAACGCGGACCTCCTGGTCGCCCGCGCCGAGCCCGGCGCCGGCGTCGCCCACGCCGCGTTCGTCCGCGCCGTGCGGGCGCTCCCGCCCCAGCAGCGCGAGGCCGTCGTCCTCCACCACGCCGCCCACCTGAACGAGCGCTACGTCGCCGTCGCCATGGACTGTTCCACGAGCGCCGCCCAGGCACATCTGGCCGCCGGAAACGACACGCTCCGCGCCGTCGCCGGCGGCGACCTCGACGCCCGCCTGGCAGACTTGGGAGCGGCCTACCGCAACCTCGGACCGGCGGTCGACACGGTCGCCCCGGCGGTGCGGCGGGTCGTGGCGGGCGACCTGCGGGCCCGCCGGTGGCGGGTGTGGGGCCGCCTGTTCGTGGGGGTACTTGCGACCGGCGCACTCGCCGCCGCCACGTGGTACGCGTGGACGCAGTTGCGCGGGTAACGGGCGCCCTGGATCGGCCCATCGATCTCACGGATATTCAAGGTGTGCGAACTGTGCGACGCCCCTCACGCGCGTGTCCGGTGCGTACGCCGCCCAACACGGGCGCTCGTTGATTCCCCCCCTCCCCACGGTACGCTCCGTGCCAGGGATTTCCTCATGAGCGTTCGGCTGATCATCGGCAAGGCGGGGAGCGGCAAGACGCGCCGGTGTTTCCGGGCGATCGTCGACGCCTGCGCGCGCGACCCCCTCGGCCCGCCCATCTACTGGATCGTCCCCAAGCAGGCGACATTCCAAGCCGAGCGCGAGCTGACCTGTGCGCCCGAACTCGGCGGCTTCGCCCGGGCGCGCGTCCTCTCGTTCGACCTGCTCGGCGAAGAGATCCTCGCCGAGTGTGGCGGCGCCGCCGTGCCCGAGGTCACCGCCGAGGGCCGGCAGATGATCCTCGGCCACCTCCTCCGCAAGCACCAGAAGGACCTCCGCTTCTTCGCCCACTCCGCCCGACAACCGGGCCTCGCCGCCCGTCTCGATTCCACGTTCGCCGACTTCGAGCGCAACGGCCGCACGACCGAGGACATGGCCGCGCTGCTCTACGACCTGGAGCGCGCGGGGGTAGGAGCGAAGGATGAAGGGGACGGAGCGACCGAGGCGGCAGAAACGACGCCCGCCCCCGGCGGGCCCGCTTCAGCGGGTCTGTCTTCCCCCCGATCCGAAATCCCCCCCGAACTCCGCGCCCTGCACGCGAAGTTCAGCGACCTCCGCCTCCTCTACGACGCCTACTCCGCCTACCTCGGCCAGGAGCGCCTCGACCGCCACCGGCGGCTCGAGCAGGTGCTCACCTGCATCGCGACCAGCGGGCGATTGCGCGGCTCGACCGCATACATCGACGCCTTCGGCCAATTCACCGAGTTCGAGCTCCGCGTGATCGCCGCCCTCGGCAAGGCGTGCCGCGCCGTCGAGGTCACGCTCACGATGGACCCGGCCAGCCCCCTGCTCGCCAACCCGCACTTGAACCCCGAAGACCTGAGCCCCTTCCACTCGGTCGAAGAGACCTACCGCCGGCTCCGGGCGACCCTGGCGCGCGAGAACGTGCCAATCGAGGGGCCGATCGTCCTGCCAGACGTGCACCGCTTTCGAACCGATGCCCTGAGCCTCGTCGAGCGCGACGTCGTCCGCCGTCTGGCGATCCACCGCGACGTCGAGGCCGCCGAGATCGAGATGATCCAGGCCGAGCACCGGCGGGCCGAGGTCGACGCCGTCGCCCGCCGGATCCGCGAGCTCTGCACGGCCGGCGGCGTCCGCCTCCGCGAGACCGCCGTGCTGCTCCGCGACCTCGACGACTACCACGAGCTGATCGCCGCCAGCTTCCGCGAACACGACATCGCCTACTTCGTCGACCGCCGCCGCGCGGTCGCCCACCACCCCCTGCTCGGATTCCTCCGCGGCGTGCTCCAAGTCGTGCAGCAGGGCTGGCCCCACGACGGCGTCATGTCCATCCTCAAGTCCGGCCTCACCGGGCTGACCAACCCGGAGGCCGACGAGCTCGAGAACTACGTGCTCGCGCACCGCATCCGCGGCGCCGGCGTGTGGACGCAGCGCGATTCCTGGGCGTTCGCCCGCCGCATGCTCGGCGCCGAAGACGAGGACCCGCGCGAGATCGCCCAGGCCGCGCGGGTGGACGCGCTTCGGCGGAAACTCGTCGGGCCGATCCAGCCGCTGGTCAAGGCCCTCGCCGGCGAAGGCCTCACGCTCCGCCGGATCGTCCTGGCGGTGTTCGACCTGTTCGACCGGTTCCAGGTGCCCCAGGCCGTCGCGCGGTGGATGGCCGCGGCGCAGGACGAGGGTCGGTTCGAACAGCGCGACGAACACGCCCAGGCGTGGAAGACGCTCGTCGAACTACTCGACCAGATGGTCGAGTTGCTCGGTGACGAACCCGCGACGCTCGCCGACTTCGTCGAGATCTACGAGGCCGGCGTCGAGTCGTTCGAGCTCGCGATCACGCCCCCCACGCTCGACCAGGTCCTGGTCGGCCAAGTCGATCGCACGCGCACGCCGGATCTCAAAGTCGTCGTCGTCATGGGCCTGAACGAAGGCGTGTTCCCGAAGTTGCCGCGGGAGGACACGGTATTGTCCGACGCCGAGCGCCGCGAGCTCCGCACCCGCCGGCTCGACGTCGACCCGGACACGCACCGCAAGCTTCTCGACGAGAACCTGCTCGGTTACACCGCGTTCACCCGCGCCAGCGAGCGCTTGATCCTGACCCGCGCCCTGGCGGCCGACGGCGGCAAGCCCCTGGGCCCGTCGCGCTTCTGGGACCGGTTCCTCGAGCTGTTCCCAAAGCTCAAGGCGCGCATCGTCAACGTCGCCGGCGAGTCGGAAAACAAGCTGGGCACGATCGGCACGCCCAGGCAGTTGATCACGACGCTGATGGAGTGGGTGAGGGGATTGGGTGCGGAGAAGAGGCCGGAAGCGACCCAGCCGGACCAATCCGCGATCCGCGATCCGCAATCCGCAATCCCCCACGACTCCTTCCGCGCCCTCTACCACTGGATCGCGACGCGCGACACCGACGGCTCGTCGATCGACGTCATGCGCTTCCGCGCCTGGCGGGCGCTGCAGTACGCGAACGGCGCCAAACTCTCTCGCCCCGTCGTGCGGCAACTCTTCGGCGACGCCCTCCACGCCAGCGTCACCCGCATCGAGACGTTCGCGGCGTGCGGGTTCAAGCACTTCGCCCGCTTCGGCCTCGACCTCCGCCCGCGCGACGAAGAAGAGGCCGTCTCCCCCCTCGACCTCGGCAACGTCTTCCACCACGTGCTCGAGAAGATCGTTCGCCTCCTGGTCGAGCGCAACCAGGGCTGGCCTGACTTGCCCATCACCGAGCGCGAGCGGCTGATCCACGAGACGGCCCAGCAGGTCGGCAAGGAACTCAAGGGCGAGATCCTGCTCTCGTCCGCGCGCAACCGGTACCTGCTCCAGCGGATCGAGGCGACGCTGGGCCGGGTCACCGCCGCGCAAGACGCAGCCGCCCGGCGCGGCAACTTCACACCCGCCTACGCCGAGCTCACCTTCGGGCCCGCGACCGGCGCCGACCTTCCCGCGATGGAGATCCCCACGCCCGCCGGCCACCGCCTCATCCTCTCCGGCAAAATCGACCGCGTCGACGTCACCGCCGACCGGTCGGCGTTCGCCGTGATCGACTACAAGCTGTCCGGCAAGCCGCTGTCCCTCGCGAACGTCTACCACGGCCTATCGCTCCAACTCCTCACGTACCTGCTCGTCCTGCGCGAAAACGGCGAAAAGCTGGCCGGCCGAAAGCTCACCCCCGCCGCCGCGCTGTACGTCAAGCTCCTGCGCGACCTGGAGGACGTCGGCCACCCCTCCGAAGTCGACCCGGCCGAAGACCCGGCGCGCCTCGACCTCCGCGAAAAGCCCCGCGGCCTGCTACACGCAAACTACGTCCGCCACCTCGACACCGCCATGGGCCCCGGCGTGAAGTCGGACGTGGTAGCAGCCCACGAAAAGAAGGAGGGCGGGTACTCCGCCAGCGGCTCCGACGTCGCCGAAGCGGCCGAATTCGAAGCCCTGATCGACCACGTCCGCGACGTGCTCGCGCGGATGACCGACCAACTCCTCGGCGGCCACATCGAGATCAGCCCCTACAACATGCGCAAGAACACGCCCTGCCCCTACTGCGCGTTCCGCCCCCTCTGCCGCTTCGACCCCTCGATGAACAAGTACACGCACCTGACCGTGCTCTCGCGCGCCGACGTGCTCAAACGCGTTGTGGAGGAGAGGAAGTGAGGGAGAAAACGAAAAGACGAAAAACGTAAAGCAGCACACGCGTCCTCTTTACGTTTTTCTCGTTTTCGTTTTTTCCGATCCTACCAAGCCGCGTCCAACCAATGGCCTCCCCCCCCACCCCATCCTGGACTCTCGACCAGCTCCGCGGCATCCGCACCACGGGCCGCTCGTTGCTGGTCTCCGCCGCGGCGGGATCGGGCAAGACCGCCGTCCTCGCCGCCCGCTGCGCCCACCTCGTCTGCGACGCCGACCCGACCTGCGACGTGAACGAGCTCCTCGTCGTCACGTTCACCGAGGCCGCCGCCGCCGAGATGAAGGCCCGCATCGAGCGCGCCCTCCGCGCGCGCCTCGCCCACGTCAAGGACGAGACCTCGCGCCTCGAGCGCCAGCTCGCCATGGTCGAGCGTGCCCAGGTCTCAACGCTCCACGGCTTCTGCTCGAAGCTGATCCGCCAGAACTTCCACCTCCTCGGCCTCGACCCCACCTTCCAGATGCTCGACGGCGACGAGCAGCACCTGCTCCGCGCCGAGGTCGCGCGCGACGTGTTCGCCCACAGGTACGAGACCGACGACGGTGCGTTCGCAGCCCTCGTCGACGCCTACGCCGGCGGCGACGACGAGCGCCTCATCCCCCACGTCCTCCGCACCTACGAAATGCTCTGCAGCCTCGTCGACCCGCGGGCCTGGGTCGACCGCGCCCTGACCGGCCTGACGGAGGCCGCCGACCCGCTCCACGTCTTCGAAACCACCGCCCTGGGCCAGGAACTCGTCGGCCTCCTCCGCGCCCGCCTCGACACCCTCTGCCGCCGCTGCGACGACGCCGCCCGCGTCATCGCCGCCTACGACGGCCTCGGCAAGTACGTCGACTACGTCCGCCACCTCGGCCTGATTGCCAACGACTGGAAAGACCTGCTCGCCGCGCGCGGGCTCGACGGGCTGGCCGGCGTCGTGCTCGGGTACAAGCTCGAGATCCGCAAGCCGATCATCAAGGGCGAGTTGCCCGGGAAGGAACTCGCCGGCGCCCTGATCAAGTCGATCCAGGACACCCTCAAAGCGGGCGAGATCCACGCCCTCGCCAGCTTCTCCGTCGCCGAGTGGCGCGCCGGCCTCAGATCCCTCCTCCCCTCCGCCGCCGAGCTCCTCGCCGTCGTCACCGAGTTCGGCGACCGCTATCGCGCCGCCAAGGACCGCGCCCGCCGGCTCGACTTCAACGACCTCGAACGCTACGCCCTCCGCATACTCCGCGACGAGTCCTGCACCGGCGCCGACCTCCGCCCGTCCGCCGTCGCCCGCGCCGCCCACACCCAGTTCTCCCACGTCCTGGTCGACGAGTACCAGGACATCAACGAAGTCCAGGACGCCATCCTCCACCTCGTCAGCCGCGAGTGCCTCGTAGGGTGGGCTCCGCCCACCGCTCCCGCGACCGACGTCGCCCCCCCCCAATCCGCAATCCGCGATCCACAATCCGCGATCCCCACCCTCAACCTCTTCACCGTCGGCGACGTCAAGCAGTCGATCTACCGCTTCCGTCTCGCCGAGCCCACGCGCTTCCTCGACCGCGACCAGCGCTTCCGAGCCCCCAATCGAGGCTTGATCACTTCAGTGACCGAGCACCCCGCCAACGAAGCCCTCCCAGGTGAGGTCATCGACCTCCAACAAAACTTCCGCTCCCGTGGCCCCCTGCTCGAGTGCATCAACCACGTCTTCCGCCGCCTCATGACCCGCGCCGCCGCCGAGATCGAGTACGACGCCTCCCACGAGCTCCGCCCCGGCGCCGGCTACCCCCAGGATCTGCCCGACACGTTCCCCGGCGCCCCGATCGAACTCCACCTCCTCCCCGACGACCTGTCCGCCGACGACGATCACACCGGCGAGCCCGACCCCGCCCCCGCCGACGAAGACGAGCTCGGCCGCGCCGAACGCGAGGCCGCCTTCGTCGCCGTCCGCATCCGCGACCTCCTCGGCATCGACGCCGCCGGCAACCAGGTCGGCCCGCGCATGCAGGTCATGGAGAAGGGCGAGGGCGGCTCGTTCGTCCCCCGCCCCATGCGCTTCGGCGACGTCGTCGTCCTCCTCCGCTCCATGCGCGTCAAGTCCGACCAGTACGCCTCGATCCTCCGCGCCGCCGGCATCCCCGTCTACCGCGACGGCGGCGCCGGCTACTTCGACTCCATGGAGGTCCGCGACGTCCGCTCCCTCCTCACTCTCCTCGACAACCAGCACCAGGACATCCCCTTCGCCGCCGTCCTCCGCAGCCCGCTCGCCGGCCTCCCAGACCCCGAAGACTGCCTCGCCCGCATCCGCCTCGCCTACCCCACTCGCAACTCGCAACTCGCAACTCGCAACACCGAACCCGTCCCGTTCCACATCGCCGTCACGCGATACGCGAAGGAGCATGACGACGAGCTCGCCGCCCGCCTCCGCGACTTCCTCGACCAACTCGCCCGCTGGCGCGACGTCGCCCGCCACCGCCCCCTCGCCGAGCTGATCTGGGAAATCTACGACCAGACCGGCTACCTCGCCCTCATCGAAGGCCTCGCCGCCGGCCAGCAGCGCGTCGCCAACCTCCTCGAGCTCCACCGCCGCGCCGCCCAGTTCGGCTCATTCGCGCGCCAGGGTCTCTACCGCTTCCTCCGCTTCCTCGACCAGCTCGAATCCGAGACCGACGCCGGCCAGCCGTCCGTCCTCTCCGAGGCCGCCGACGTCGTCCGCATCATGTCCGTCCACCACTCCAAGGGCCTCGAGTTCCCCGTCGTCTTCCTCCCCGAAATGGGCAAGCGGTTCAACCTCCAGGACACGCGCGGCCCAATTCTCCTCGACCGCAACGCCGGCCTCGCCCTCTCCGCCGTCGACCACGCCAAGCGCATCCGCTACCCGTCCCTCGCGACCGTCCTCGTGCGCGAGTCCATCCGCCGCCAATCGCTCGCCGAAGAGCTCCGAATCCTCTACGTCGCGATGACCCGCGCCAAAGAACACCTGATCCTCAGCGGCACCTGCGCAACCTCCAAGCTCGAAGCCTGGCAGACCGCCTGGACCGGCCACCCCGGCCCCATGCCCGCCGCCGACGTCCAGGCCGCCGGCACCACCCTCGACTGGCTCGGCCCCGTCGCCGCCATGACCGCCGCCGACCACGCCCTCGCCGTCACCCCCCACACCGCCGACGAAGTCGCCCGCTGGACCGGCCCCGAGCTCCGCCGCCCCTCCCTCACCCCCGAACAGGAACACCTCGCGCGCCTCGAGCCCTTCGCCCCCGCACCCCCAATGACGGCCGAGGCCGACGCGATCATCCATCGCCTCACGGCCCGCTACCCCCACGCCGACCTCACGAAAATCGAAGCCGCCCGCGGCGTCACCGCCTGGCTCAAACAGGGCCGCGAACTGCCCGCCGGGTACGACCCCCGCACCACCTTCGTCAAGCCGGGTGCGGAGCCTAACGGCGACGCCCCGGATCCCGCGGCGCACCATGTAACGCACGCCGCGAACGCGACCCCCCTCCTCCCCCTCGTCACCCCCCGCTGCCGCGCCGAGGCCTCCGTCACCTCCGCCGCCGACATCGGCACCGCCACCCACGCGGCCCTCCAGTACATCGACCTCGCCCGCGGCGCGACCGATCTCGACCAACAACTCGCCACCCTCGCCGCCAAGCGCATCCTCACCCCCGCCCAGGTCGCGGCCGTCGACCGCGCCGCCATCGAATGGTTCTTCGACACCCCCCTCGGCCGCCGCCTCGCCAAACACGCCCCCGACGTCCGCCGCGAGCTCTCCTTCACCTTCGCCGTCGAGCCGTCCGAAGTCGGATCAACCACCACATCCGTCCCCTCCCCCGAGGACCGCGTCATGATCCGCGGCCGCGTCGACGCCCTCCTCCCCACCCCCGCCGGCCTGACCGTCATCGACTACAAGACCGACCGCGTTACCGCCCCCGCCCTTCCCGCCCGCGTCGACTTCTACCGCCCCCAGGTCGACCTCTACCGCCGCGCCCTCGCGCATATCACCAAGCGCCCCGTCACCGAAGTCGCTCTCGTCTTCCTGAACTCCCGCGCGATCGAGTACGTGTAACCCCACCCCGCGCCCCGAGCGCGGGTGCCATGCTCAGACCGGCCGAGACGGACGTCGCTGGCGCACGCCCGTCATCGGCCGGGATGAGCATGCCGAACGTCGAGCGGGCCATGGCACCCAAAGTTCGAGGCCCACAGCGCTCGCCCCCTCCCGCGGTATCACCCCCAGAGCCCCCCATGCCCCACCGCCTCCTCCTCACCCTCGCCCTCCTCACCCTCCCCACCCGCGCAACCGACTGGCCCCAATGGCGCGGCCCCACCGGCCAAGGCCTCTCCACCGACAAAACCCTCCCCACCAAGTGGGACGCCAAGACCAACGAAAACATCGCCTGGAAATCCCCCCTCCCCAAGTCCGACACGCCCTACTCCTCGCCCATCGTCGTCGCCGGCAAGGTCTTCGTCACGATCGCCATCAACGCCGACCGCCAGCACCGCGTCCTTTGCTTCGACGCCAAGACCGGCAAGGAACTCTGGAACGTCGCCGTCGCCCCCGGTCCCTGGCTCCTGACCGACCTCCGAGGCGGATACGCCGCCCCCACCCCCGCCGCCGACTCGGCCCACGTCTACGCCCTCTTCGGCTCCGGCGTCCTCGCCGCCCTCGACCACGCCGGCAACCAAGTCTGGCGCTACGAGCTCCCCAACGCCACCGCCTTCGACGTCGCCATCGGCTGCTCGCCCCTCCTCGTCGGCGACACCGTCATCGTCCAGGCCGACACCACCAAAAAACAGTCCGCCCTCATCGCCCTCGACTGCAAGACCGGCAAGCCCGCCTGGCACGCCCCGCGCCCCACGGTCAACTTCGCCCACAGCACGCCCACGCTTATTGACCTCGCCGGCAAGCCCCTCCTCCTCGTCGCCGCCTTCGACGCCCTCCAGGGCGTCGACCCCGCGACCGGCGCCGTCGTCTGGTCCGCCAAGGCCAAGGGCGACACCGTCTCCCCCGTCTACTCCGCCGACGCCAAACTCGCCTACATCGACTCCGGACGCGGCGGCCCCGGCTACGCCATCTCGATCGACCCCGCCGCCGCCGGCGACGTCACCAAGACCCACACCAAGTGGACGCTCCAACAGGTCCCCGAAGCCTTTGGCTCCCCCGTCATTCTCAACGACCGCCTCTACCGCCTCCACGCCCCCGGCATCCTCAAAACCTACAACCTCGCCGACGGCGCCGAGCTCTCCTCCCTCCGCCTCGAAGGCGCCACCCCCGCCGCCAGCCTCGTCGCCACCCCCGACCACCTCTACGCCGCCTCCGCCGGAACCTCCTTCGTCCTCACCCCCGGCGACACCCCCGCCGTCCTCTCGAAGAACGACCTGGCCGACAACAACTACGCCTCCCCCGCCACCGCCGACGGCGCCATCTACCTCAAAGGCCGCAAGTTCCTCTGGTGCCTCCGCGCGAAATGACCGACGCCCATCGCCCTCGAACGGCCCCTCGCAGCCGCTTCGCGTCGTCGCGATTCCGTCGGGCGCCCCTGCCGACCGTTCGCGCGATGCCGCTATGGCTTTCGCTTCCCTTTTCCGACCTTCTTCTTCGCCGCCCGCTCAATCACCTCCGCCAGCATCTTCCCCGCCGCCCCCCCCTTCGCCGGCCTGTGCGACTCCCACACCGCCGGCTCCTTCCCCGCCAGGATGTCCTCGAAGTCGCCAAAACTCTTCACGCTCTTCGGCGCCGCCGTCAACACGTCCACCTCCCCCGCCCAGTCGTCGCGGTGTTTGATCAGCAGCCACGTTCGCGACTCGCCTGCCGCGTCCGCCCGACCGCCTCCGGTGCGCACCAGCACCCAGCTCCCCTTCAGCTTCACCCCCTCCAGCCGGAACTTGAGTTCGCCGTCCTTCAGCGCCGCATCCACGTCCTCAAACCCCGGCTCCGGCGTCCACGTGCCCGCGTCCCACACCATCACGATCCCCGCCCCGTACCCCTCCGGAATCACCCCCTCGAAGTCCGCGTAGTCCAGCGGATGATCCTCCACCCGCATCGCCAGCCGCTTGTCCCGCGGGTTCAGCGACGGCCCCTTCGGCACTGCCCACGACACCAGCGTCCCGCCGTGCTCCAATCGAAAATCATAATGCAGGTGCGACGCCAGATGCTTCTGCACCACGAACGTCGACCCCTTCACTTTGGCCTTCCCGCGCGCCGCGCGCGGCGTCTTCGCCCCCGACGTCTTGTCGCCAGCCGGTTCCGGCGACACCCCGAAGTTCCGCTTCGCCTGATACTCCTTCAGCGACCGCGTCCGTGCAGCCTTCGCCCGCTTCGACGGCCGTGACTTCACCGCCTTCACCGCCTTCGCGCGACCGGAAGTACTCGCGCTCACCTTCGCCTTCGCCTTCCGGGCAGGTGCCTTAGCCATAAGACGTATCTTACTTCCGCAGGCGCCGCGCACGGGATGTGTAAAGCGCCCCCTCGAATTCCCTCTCATTCCCTTGACGTCCTCATCAGCCGCGGCACCCCCTTTGCACCACATTATCCGTTCGCCTAACCAAGGAGTTTTCACGATGACCAACAGCATTTTCAACCCCGCCGGCCCGGACACCGAACACAGCGGTTCGGCCTTCTCCCCCGCCCGCGCCGACGACCGCTCCCAGATGCCCGCCGACATCACCGACGGCAAGGTCGCCCCCGATCACGCCGCCGAACTCGAGACCTTCGCCGGCATGGACGAAGCCATGGCCCGCGGCGACCGCAGCCCCGAAGCCCCCGACCTCAACCCCGATTACACCGACGACCGAATCTGGTCCGACCGCGTCGACCCCGACAAGTCCCGCGCCCTCTAGCGCGACACGGTCGCCTTCACAGTCCCACCCTCGCAATGGTCGCCGCAGTGGCTTCGCCTCGTCGCGGTTGACGTCGCGTCCGCACTGATATCCACCCCTGCTTCCGACGCGGAGGCGCGCGACCCGTCGCGCGCCTCCGCGTCCTGCGTTTCACGCGATTCGCAACGGCGCATTAATCTCAATCAGGTGCCCCGCCGGGTCACGCAAGTGCGCCACGCGGATCATCCACGCCGGCCGGTCATGCGGCTCGGTCACCAGCGACACGCCCCTCCCCCGCAACTCCGCGGCCGCGCCGTCCACATTGTCCACCCCGAACGTGACCACCACCCGGTCCCGCCCCGCCGGCGCAGCCAACCCCGCCGTTCCCACCGCATCCGCCATCAAGTCTTCCCGAAACAACGCCAACACGTGCCCC
>DASPKW010000196.1:0-3641 GCA_035627895.1 Tepidisphaeraceae bacterium
CGCCCGCCGCCGCCGCCCGGCGTGAAAAGGCACAGCCACAGGGGCGCAGAGTCACGGAGAGGAAAGACAAAGAGAGTCAGCCACCGATGCTCACGGATGGCCACAGATGAATTGCCGTTTCATCTGTGGCCATCCGTGTAATCTGTGGCTGATTCTTCTTTCGTTTTCTCTTCTCCGTGCCTCCGTGCCTCCTGCCTCTGTGCCTCTGTGGCGAATCCTTCGACCGTGGCACGGGCACCCCGCACGTCAGCCCTCGAGCGTGCCGCTCTGCGGAACTTGAAGCGGCGTGACGACCCACGCGGGCTGGGCGAAGATCTCCCACGGATCGGACGGGTTGAGCGGGACGCCGATGTGGAACTCCAGCGCGTTCGCGGCGGGGCGCGTGACGGTCTCGGCCCACGACCCGGCGATTTGAATCGCCGGCCCCGGGTCAATCGACCCGGGCGAGTCGATCGGTCGGTCGAAGACGAGGACCGCCGATTCGCCACCGGTCCCCACCCCGGCCGAGACAACGACGGCGGGGCCGGGGGGCGGGGTCGGGGCGACCGCCTCGGCCTCGGGGGCCCGGCGGCGGGGCGGCTTGCGCGGCTGGAACGTCTCGGCGGTCAGGAAGAGCATGTCAGTCGTCCACGGTCAATGGTCCATTGTCCATTGCGAAGACATCACCACGGAGGACACGGAGTGCACGGAGGGTCGGAGGACAACTGCCTCTCTTCGTGTCCTCCGTGCCCTCCGTGGTGAATCTGCTTCGCGCGATCAGGCCGCGAGCTTCGGGGCCGAGACGACCGAGGCCGTCAGCTCGCCGCCCGAGACGCCGAAGTTGACGTTGAACTGGGCCGCGACGCCCAGGGCCGTCGAGCGGACGGCCCGCACCTCGTACGTGACCGTCGGGACGCCCGCGGGCACGGTCGCGTCGACGAACGACTTGGTGCCGCTCCCGCCGCACGGGACGAACGCCCCCCCCCGGCCCGCCGACGCGGCGCGCGACCGTGTACATCACGCCGCTCGACCCGGCCGGGTTGGCGCACTTCCAGGTCGCCCGCACCATGCCGTTGGGCTCGAGCGTGACCCGGAACCCGAACGGCGTGCCGGGCGCGCCGATCGGGGTCGGCGTCGCCGGGGCCGGGATCTCGGCCAGGGAGTACGGCGCCGAACTGCCGTCCACGGCGGCCTTGGTGCGCACCTGCCGGATCACGTCGCTGCCGGCCCGGCGCATCTCGCGCACGGCCGCGCGGAGCTCGGCCGTCGCCGTCTTGGCCCCGTTGCGGGCCGTGATCGCGTCCGTCAGCTTCTGCTGGGCGGCCGCGGCGGGACGGGGGCGGGCGCGGCGGGACGACGACGGGGCTTCGCGGACATGGTACCCTCTCTTGCGAATGCGGGATCGCCGCGCGCGGCGGCGTCCCCGGCGACTGTTCGGGCTTCATGCGACGGCGCGGGCGGGGGTCCGGCTCCGGATCGGTGTCGTGAGCACCCCGGGGAGCGCGACCTCCCGCCCCGCCGGCCCCGCGGGCCTGGCGCTCGCGCGCGCCACGCCCGCGGGGTCGGCGGGGACAGGTCTACCACCTCGAACGATCCACGACGACAACATACAAGGGGAGAACCCCACGCCCGCCGGGCGCAGCCCGCTTCCGCTTCGTCGCGCAGCGACGGTCGGCCGCGCAGGCGAAGGTATGATGGCGGCAACCCAGCGTCAGGGATGCGATTCTCAGCGCAACCCATATACTGCGCCGCCATGGCCCGCGAGAGCGCAAACCCGTCCGCTTCCTTCGACACGCTCCTGGACCAACTGCGCACCGGGGACGACATTGCCGCGCGCGCCGCGGCAGAGACGCTGGGCAAGCTCGGCCCGTCGGCGACACTCGCAGTGCCCGACCTGATCGACGCGCTCGAGGGCCGGCGTCGCCACGGGATGCCTCAGGTGCAGCTTCACGCGGCCGTCGCCCTAGGACGGATCGGCGACCGTCGGGCGGTGGCCCCGCTGACCAAGGTGCTGGCCAGCCCCGCCCCGGCCCACCGGCGCGAGGCCGTGCGAGCCTTGGGGAGCATTGGCGGGCCGGACGCCGTCCGGCCATTGGGCGTGATGGTGTGGGATGAGGACCGGCACGTCCGCGCCGCCGCGGCGAAGCTGTTGGGCGTCGGCGCGCCCGACGGGAAAGAGGTCGCGGCCAAGCGAAAGGGGGCTCTCGCGGTGGTGGACGCGGCGTGGCGCGGTAAGCCACGGACGTGCCCGGCGTGCGGACGAACGTTCGTCGCGCAGCAGAGCCGTTGCAAGTGCCCCGATTGCCTCACCGAGTTTTTCGCCAGCCACCCGGACAACCCGCACGAGTTCCCGTTCGACCTTGCCGCGGGCCTATGACCTGGACGAAGGGCAGAGGACCCCGGACGGGCTGCGCCCGGCGGTGAAGGGCTCTCCCCCCCGGAAGACCGCCGTGCATAAGCCGGCCACGCCCTTCTGGCCGGGGCGGACCGCCGCGCCGGCCGCGCCGCCGGTTCTCGTCCCGCCCTTCTTTCCACTGGAACCGCCGCGACCCCCGCCGGTATAACGGCCCCCGCGCCGCGCGGCCCGGGCGCCCGCCCGGGACGTGATTCGACCGGCGCGACGAGGAAGGGGAGTCATCCATCACGGAGACTTATGGGTGGTCCGGGAGCCTTCCTCGCATTCGGCATCCTCATCGCCGGCACGCCCGTCGGGCGCAGCCCGCTTCCGCCCCGTCGCGCCAAGGGGGGTCGACGATCGGCCGCGTAGACCGAGGGAGTGGCGGGCAACGCCGCGTGATCGTCCCTGCGCCCGTCCCCCTTGGCTTTCCCAGCCCCCCCCGCGCGCGCCTCTACTCCGCGGGTTCGTCGGCCGCCGCGTGCTCGATGAACAGGCGCGCCCGGAATGGCGGCTCGCCCGCCTCCCGCCTCGCTTCGCAGACCGCCTGCTCCAACTGAATCCAGACTTCCGCGAGTTGGAAGATCATGTCAAGGTTCCGCGCGAGCGCGGCGTTCGTGGCGCGCAGGACGAGCGCCGCGTTCGTCAGCCCGTCGAGGGTCACCCGCTGCCACAGGCAGTCGGACATCCCGTCCCACCCGGTCGGCACGCCCGGCACCAACTCGCCGAGGCCGAGCGCGCCGTGCAGCCGCCCGAACAGGTCGGACTTGTCCCGGACGCCCGCAAGGTCGAGCGCGTACGTCGTGAACCCCAGACGCCGTAGCGCCTCGCGGAGCGGACGGCCCTGCGTAGGCGGGACGAGCTTCACGACGAACCCGCCGAGTAGGTCAAAGTCGCTGTACACGTCCCTCTCCTCCGCCGACAGTCGCGGCCCTCTCCACGCTCGCGTCCCAATCTAATACGGAACGGGGAGCGTGGACAGGATCGGAGCGACTAACGGACGGGCCCGCCCCGGCAGAGGCCCCCGGACGGGCCGCCCCCCCTTCGCCCGGCGGTGAAGGGCGTTCCCCCTCGAAGACCGCGAGGCATCAGCCGGCCGCGCTCTTCCGGCCGGCCCCCCCCTTCAAACGGGGGGGGCGACGTCGCGCGACCGGCGCGATCCCCGCGGCCCCCCCCGCTTGAAGGGGGGCGGGCCGTCTCCGCCCCTCGAGGGGGGGTGGCCGCCCGAGGGGGGTCGCCCCGCTCTGGGCGGGGCGGGGAGCGTATG
>DASPKW010000197.1:0-2762 GCA_035627895.1 Tepidisphaeraceae bacterium
GGCGCGCGTGGGCGGGACGCGGGTGACCCTGTCACTCAAGGACGCCAAGCCGCAGGAGGCGTTCGCCGCGCTCGGGAAACAGGCGCGGTACGAGTTCCCGACGATGCCGCCGACTTTGTGGCAGCAGGCGGCGAACGGGTCCATCACGGTCCGGCACGACGACGTCGACTTCTGGACGGCGTTCAAGGACCTGTGCCAGAAGTCCGGCGTCTACCCGCAGCCGTACGGGAACCAGGGGCGCATGACGCTCCAGCAGGGGTCGAGCCCGCAGTGGGGCGGGCCGAGCGTCGTCAGCGGGCCGTTCCTGGTCGTGGCCAACCGGATCCAGCGGACGAACTCGGTCGAGTTCGCGACGCCGGACAACGTGCAGCGCGAGTGCACGCTGACGCTGACGGCGCTGGCCGAACCGAAGGTGCGGGTCGTCCAGTCGTCGTACAACGTCAACGTCCGCGAGGCGGTGGACGAGAACGGCAACTCGCTCGTGGCCGACGGGCAGGCGTCGTACGGCATGAGCTCGGGACAACAGTGGATGTGGAATTTGCAGGCGCGGCTGGCCTACCCCGACAAGAACCCGGGCCAGCGGCTGGTGCGGTTCCGCGGGTCGATGAAGTTCCTGGTGCAGCTCGATTCGGAGGTGTTCGAGGTGACGGACGTGATGACGGCCAAGCCGGTCGAACGGCGGATCGCGAACCGGCGGATCGCGTTCAAGCAGGCGAAGAAGCAGAACGAGAATCAGTACGAGGTGCAGGTCACGTTGCACCGGGACGGCATGCCCCAGGCCGAGTGGGGCGCGATGAGCTCGAGCGCGCACGGGGTGAAGCTCTTGGACAAGGACGGGCGGGCGCTGTCGTCGAACGGGTGGGGGACGAGCAGCGACGGGCAGAAGCTGGAGTTCAACTGGACGTTCGGGCGGCAGCAGCACTTCGGCGGGGGCGACGGGGGCAAGCCGGGCGAGCCGTACCGGCTGACGTGGGAGATCCCGACGGAGACGCGGGAGATGGAAGTGCCGTTCGAGTTCAAGGACTTGCGGCTGCCGTAGGGGGAGCGGTGAACGGCGAAACTCGAAGGACGAAGCGGTGACGACGGTCAAACCGGCGGATGACGAAAACGCCCGCCCCGTGCTCCCCTACGCGGACGCGGGCGCCGGGAGATTCGATGACGGGATCACGGCGTCGCAAGCCGTCGGCGCGGTGGTGGAGTGGGCGTTCGTCGCGGTGGCGATCGGGTGGGTGATCCTGATGATCGCGCGCGCGTGAACGGGCGCGCGGTTGCGGCGCGCGTCCGGCGGTCGCCGGCAACGACCTTCAGTTCATCTCTGCGCCGTGGCCCGCGCCCAGGACGCCCTTGGGGACCATGACGACGACCGCGCGGGGGTGGGGGCCGTCGAGGCCGACGAGGCCGCCGAACGTGCGGAGGCAGTCGTCGCGCTCGTCGGGCTCCCAGACGCTGTGGGTGTGACCGGCCTTGCGGATGGCGAGGCTGCCGTCGGCGAACAGGGCGAGTTCGAACCGCGTGTGACCGTCCTGGCACGCGAGCAGCGTGCGGGCGGGGCCTTTAAGATCGTCCATGACCGTGTTCCTTCAACTACGGAGGTGCGGTCGGTGCGCGGCGGCCAATTGCCGCGCGCCGCGACCGTCGACGCGCACGCCAGCTTATGGGGCGATCGGCGCAGACCGCGATAAGGTAGATCGGAAGGCCGCGGGGACGAATGGCGCGGGCCGGCGGGTCTGACGTGCCGGGGCGGGCGGGCGAAAACGTTCGCCCGCGCGGGGAGTATCGTTTTGCGTTAGCCCGTTCACGACCGAAGCGATTTTCCGGAGACCGTATGCCCGATTACCGCCACCGCGCCGTTTGTTCCGTGTTGACGCTGATGCTCGCCTTGACCGCCCGGGCCGAGGAAAAGAAGGAGGTCGCGGGGCCCGGCGATAACACGCCGCCCGAGGGGTTCGTGGCGCTGTTCAACGGGAAGGACCTGAGCGGATGGAAGGGGCTGCTTAAGCCGGGAAAGTCGGCGGACCCGGCGGTGCCGGGGAATCTGGATAATCCGTACATGAAGGCGAAGCTGACGCCCGAGCAACTCGCGGCGGCGCAGGGGGAGGCCGACGAGAACATGCGGAAGAACTGGGTCGTCCAGGACGGCGTGATGGTCTTCAGCGGGAAGGGGCGGTCGATCTGCACGGCGAAGGACTACGCCAATTTCGAGATGTACGTCGACTGGAAGATCCTGCCCAACGGGGACAGTGGGATCTACGTGCGGGAGACGCCGCAGATCCAGATCTGGGACCCGGCGAGCAAGACCGCGAACGGGGTGGGCTCGGGCGGGCTTTGGAACAACAAGAACAACCCGTCTAAACCGAGTGAAAAGGCCGACAAGCCGATCGGCGAGTGGAACCGGTTCTGGATCAAGGTGGTCGGCGACAAGGTCACGATCAAGCTGAACGACGTGCTGGTCGTCGACAACGTGGTGTTGGAGAATTACTGGGACCGGAGCAAGCCGCTGCTGGAAAAGGGGAACATCCAGTTGCAGAACCACGGGAACACGCTGTGGTTCAAGAACATTTACGTCAAGGAACTGCAGTAAGGCGGTGCCGGTTCCGGCGCCCCGTTTAGCCGCGACCCGAAGGGGGAGCCTCAGGTGAGCCCGGAGGCGAGCGCGTTGCGCTGGATCTACCGCAACGCGCTCGCCTTCGGGCGGCGCTGTCGCTTGCCCTACGGGTCGCGGCTAAACGGGGGCGGGGAACGCGTCCCTATTTCGCCGGCGC
>DASPKW010000198.1:0-2944 GCA_035627895.1 Tepidisphaeraceae bacterium
GACCTCCCCGGCCTGATCGACGGCCACCTCCAGGCCGACGACACGGTCACGCTCAAGATTGTCACCGGCCCAGCCCTCGCCCGCCCCGCCACGCCCCCCGCCGCCCCCACCCGCCCGTGAGCGTGAACCGAGAGCGCCAAACAAGCCACGCGAAAACGCGGGACGGCAAGCCAGGCCGTCCGCCCCTTTCGCCGCGGTCGGAGGCGGAGAGTCCGCACGCCCGCCGGGCGAACGAGGGGGGCAGACCGATGCCGCCGAGTTGCGCCGAGGTGGGGTGACGATCGCGGCCGCGCAGGGCGAGGGTCTGGTACGATGGAGCGCAGCAATGGCCGCCCGGGTTTCTGCCGATCGCGGAGTCGCGCCGCATGAATAAATCCCCACTTACGCCGTGGCGCCTGCTCGTGGGCGTGACGGTAGTCTCGCTCTTCTCGGCGACCGCCTGTGCACCAACGCGGTTGCCGGGGCCGAGCGCCGCAGGGACCGCCTCGACGCGTCCCGCGTCGGTCGGGCCGCTCTTCCCGGCGGGGGACGCGCGGCGGGTCGTCTTCATCATCCCGACCGACGGTTCGCTTATGACGTCGGCCTACCTGCTGAGCACCCTGACGCTCGACTCGGTCGACCGGCTCGGGCCGGCGCAGCAATTCAACTTGATCCTGTTGGGCTCCGACACCGGCCGGGCGCTGGCCGACGCCCCGCTGCCCGCCACGGCGGCCAACCGGGGCCGCGCCCGCGACTTCCTCGACAAGTGGACGGCCCACAACGGCGACCTGATCCAACCGCTGCGCAGCGCGTTCCGAATGAATCCGGACCGCATCTTCGTATTGGCGAACGGGGACGACCCCAATGACGACGCGGTGGTCAGGGAGGTGCGCCGGCTGAACGCCGCCCGCCCGCCCGGCGCGAAAGTGCAGGTCCACACGGTCGGGTGGCTAGACCGCGGCGACCAGTACGAGGCGATGCTCAAGCGGATCGCCGCCGAGAACGCCGGCACGTACAGGTTCGTCGACGACGCGTGGGTCGATCGCGCGGCCGCCGAAGCGATCCACGAATCGAAGGCGCGGGAGCAGTCCGCGAGGTAGAAAGGGCAACAGATCCTGTCTCCTCATGCCCCGTCCCCGTATGCCGGTCGCGCGTGTTCCCCCACGTCCGGTGCGATCGCGTGGTCGACGCCTCGGGCGTGGCTCGGTCGCCGGACGATAACTGGGCGGTCAACCGGTCCGCCGGTATAACGGGCTGCGCGCCGCCGTCGCAACGGCCGGCCGGGACGTGATCGCGCCGGCGCGCCAGATGAAGGGATCCGGCTCGGGAGCGTCTTGGACCTCGGTGACATCCACTTCCACGACAGCCGCCTGATCCGCGTCGTCGAAGACGCGGAGGCGCACGACCTGCACTTTGAGGTCGAGTACCCGGTCGATTGGGAGAACAACGTCTTCGAGCCGCGGACCATCCTGTTTCTGGACGTGCTGAACTACCGCGTCGACGAAGGCCCCTTCGCCGGGCCGCCGACACTGCTGGACGCGTACGACAACGGGCGCGAGGGCGAATACCGCAGCGTTACGCTCCAGACAAACGCTGGCACGCGCTCGCTGCTGTTCAAAGAAGTCGACTTGCGGCCGACCGGTGGAGCCGGATAAGCCGACGCTGCAGTGGACCGCGGCGGCGGCATACCTCGCGCGTGCGCAGCCGCAGCCGCTCAACGGCGATACGTTATGTGCCTATGAGCAGCATCGCCCCGGAAACCTTCGGACCGCTCTGCGATGCGACCCTGATGTCGTTCGGTTGGGAGCAGGACGGGCGCGACCTGGTGATCCGTATCGAGCTCGCCGAAGGCCCGATGCGCCGGTTCACCTTTTCGTGGGTAAACCATCTGCTCGTGTCCATTGCGCAACCGGACAACGGCCCTTCCCAACCCTTTAGTTGGGAGGGCGGCGCGGAGCGGTTGTCGGACGGTCGCGTGAGAGTGCTCCTCGACTTCGCGAGCCAGGGCGAGATCAGTTTCCTGTGCGACGAGATCACCGCCGACGGCACCTGACCCGCGGATGGCGGACCGCGGCGACGGTAAAGGCGGCAGGGAAGGGATCGGGTGTCGCACCGCTCCCGCCTCGGCCCACGCGGCCGATCGTCGCCGCGCGGGCCGAAGTTGTGATAGGATCGCAGACCGCGGCGGACCGGCCGGCGCCGACCCCTTTTCCAACTGCCGTATGACCCCCACGGAACTGCGGTCGACGATCCTGGGCGCGTTCGCCGACGTCCCGTACCCCGGCGACGACCGCATCGTCGACACCCTGCAGGACGACGAAGGGGTCGTCGAGTACTTCCGCGGCCGACCGCCGACCGGCCACGCCCCGGCCGACCTGCGCCGCCACGATTCCGCGCTGTCGTTCCTCACCCCGGACGCGCTCCACTACTACCTGCCCGCGTTCCTCGCCGCCGTCGTCGAGGACCCGGTGGCGTCCGACGTCCTGTCGCAGCCCACGTTGACCTTTGGAGCATCGTTCAAGTATGCGCCGGGCGGCTACTGGCTGAGCGTGTCGCAGAAGGACGGCACGATACTGCTCCGAGTCCAGTGAGCGGATTGGATCGAACGACAGTAACACTTCACGGCCCTCGCCCCGCGCGCGATAGTCCCCCCAGGGGGAGCGCCGCTCCTAAGGACCGGATCAGTAGCGCCAGATCAAGCCGGAGGCGGAGCTTAAGGCGACGCCCCGGATCGAGCGACGCGGGGATCTTTATCCAGCTCTCAGTAAACCGCCCCAGCGATCGTCTCGATCAACTCGTCCGCGAACACGCCATTCCGCCCCCGCGGCGCGAACGACGACGACCACAATCCCCCGAAATCCCCCACCCACGCCGTCGCCACCAGCGGGCTCGCCGCCGGCGGCGTCGTCGACACCGACCCGCCCGCCGCCAGCGGGTACGCCTGCGCCCCCGCCGGCTTGCGCTC
>DASPKW010000199.1:0-4987 GCA_035627895.1 Tepidisphaeraceae bacterium
GACTTCGGCAACGAGTGCCGGCACGTCCTGCCGCGCCGCCGCGATGAATTTCGCCCACGCCATCGCCTCCGCCAAACCGCCCCGCCCGTGGTTTACCTCGGCGATCCACCGGGGGAGGTCAGAGCCGTCCGCCGGCACCACCAGCGGCTTGCTCCCGTAGGCCGTGTTGTGGGGGTTGTGGAGGACCGTCCACGGCCCGGGGGTCGCGGCGTCGCACCGCCGCTCGATGGCGGCGAGGTCGGCGTCAGTCAGCATGGGTCGTCGCCCTCTGCCTCCGCACCCTCTTCCCACCGCACCCACCCGACCCCGGGGACCAACTTCCACGAGTCGAGGGGCGTGTCGCACCAAGCCTCTCCCTGCATTTCGTAGAAGCGTCCGCCCAGCGCCAAGAGTTCTTCCAGGGTTTTCGGGGAGTCGGTCATCGGCTCTCGCGGGGAGGGGGAAGGAGTGTCGTCACCCACCATTCTACCGCCTCCGGCAAGGTGGACGCGACGGGAGTTTTACGCTAAAAATCCAGGGGTTTTTCCACATCCAACCGACCTGTTTCGGGTACGCGGGTACCCATAAAAAGCCGGCCGCCAGTTAGCGAACCAAGATTTTTCCCGCCGTTTGACAAGCCCGGGGTGTTGGCCCCGGGCTTTCTTTTTGCGCGATTTGCTCCCGGAAATGCCGCGCTAGTATTTTCGCTCGCATGAGTGGCAAGCGGGCTGCGCCGACCAAGCTGGTCCTCCGAGAAGACTTCTTCACTCCCTCCGCCCCCCTCAAGGTGGACAGGGAGAAAGGGGTGATCTACGGAGTGAAACTACTCGGCTGGCGCTCGAGCAACCACCGTTTTTACAAGCCGGAAGCCGGGAAAGACGCCGTCGCCCGCAAGGTGTACGAGGGCGCCAAGGTATTTTGGGACCACCCCCGGCGCCCGGAAGACCCCCGCGAATCGGAAGACGGGTTCGGCAAACTGCGGAACGTCGAATGGCGGGAAGACGGGCTTTACGCCGACCTTCACTTTTTCACCACCGACCCGCTCGCCGCCAAACTCTGCGAAGACGTGGAGCGAGGCATAGGGTTTTTCGGCCTGAGTCATAACGCTGAGTGCGAGATCGAGATGGGCAAGGACGGCGAGCAAGTCATCACACGGATCGGTCACTGCCGGTCGGTCGATATCGTCAGCGAAGCCGCGACCGTCTCCAACCTCTGGGAATCTGCGAGGCAACAGAAACCAATGAAGTTCAAAGCCTTTTTCGAGGCGGTCGCCGCCAAGCTGCCGGCCAAGGCGGGTGCGATTCAGGCCCTGCTGGAGGACGAGGGCGACATGCCGATGATGGACGCCGACGTCCCCGGTGAGATGCCCGCGGACGGTGCCGATTCCGGCGACTGGCGGAAGAAGCTCGCCGACGTCGTCGGCGAATTGGCGGCCAGCGACGACGCCGAGGCCCACGATTTGGCCGGCAAGATCATGAAGCTGCTCAAGCCGGAGAGCGCCGAAGTCGTCCCGCCGGTGGACGACGCCGCCGCGCTGGGCGAGGAGGATGGGGACGAGGAGAAGGATGCCCCGGTCGAGGAGTCCTGCGACGAGCCGAAGAAGATGGAAGGCAAGAAGCCCTCCCGCCGCACCTCCCGCAAGGCCAGCGACCCGGCGGTCGCCGAGCTGCAAGAGCAGCTTGCCGCCCTGACCGCCCAACTCACCACCCTCACCGAGGAGAAGAAGAAGGCGGACGCCAATGCCGCCGCCGCCGCCCTCCAGCTGTGGGTCAAGGAGCAGTGCGAGAGCCGCAAGCTGCCGGCGGAAAAGGCCCTGGTCGAGACGTGCCTGCGCCTGGCGGACCGCAAGCTCATCACCAACCACCTCGACTTCCTCAAGACCATCGCCAAGCCGAGCGCTTCCGCCCCGCGCAGCCAATCGCCACACCGCTTCGTCGAGTCTAGCACCAGCACCGCCGCCCGCGACGGCAAGACCCTCGCCGAACTGCTGAAGACCAGCCGGAACTAACACCGCCGTTGGCGAACACCCCGGACTACCGAGAGGCTTACCACCCCGATGAAAGACTTCAAGCTCCCCGAAGTGATCGCCAGCGCCCGGTCGCAGTACCTGCTGAACGGCACCGGCATCGACGACTTCGACTGGTACATCTCCCCGCACCTGTGGACGAACCTCGCCTCGGACGCCGGCGTGACCGCCCCGGCGCAGTCGGACGCCGAATACGGCGTCGTGACGATGCTCACCGGCACCACGGACAACAACGAGGTGATGGTGCGGTCCACCAACGAGGTGGCCCTGTTCCAGGCGGACTACGGCTTCGTCTACGAGTCCCGCGTCCAGTTCACCGAGGCGGCGACCAGCGCCGCGAACGTGGCGGTGGGCCTGGCGAACGCCGCCGGCGCCAACCTCCTGAGTGACGACGGCGGCGGCGACAACATCAACAGCTCGGGCGTCCTGATCTTCAAGGTGGACGGCGAAACCACCTGGCGCTGCGCCTGCGAGAACAACGGCACCGTCAAGGAGACGGCCAGCGTCCAGACCGCCGGCGGGTCGTCCTATCAAACGCTCCGCATCGTCGGCAAGGCGGTGGACGCCACCAACATGGAGTTCACCTACTTCCTCGACGGCCTGCCCCTGACCGACTCCAACAACCGCCCGATCAAGCACACCCTGGCGTACGCGAGCGCCACGGAGATGCGCGTCGTCGCGGGCTACCTGAAGTGCGGGAGCACCACCGAGGAGACGCTGAACCTGGACTACTGCGCGTTCGCCAGCACCCGCGTGTAATGGCCGAAGTTCACCACGGCGGGGCCGGAACACCCCGAACGGAACCAACTGAAACCAACAGAGAAGAGGTTACAAACACACCATGCCTGGCACCCGCCTGCTGAACTGCCGCGAACTCAAGCGCCAGTGCGAGCTGAACGGCACGAGTGCGACCGTCGAGCACCTCAGTGAGGCGCTGGCGGCCAAGCACATCCGGCCTGACGATTTTAGCCTCCGCGATTTGGCGGAGGCGTTCATGGGCGTCGAGTGGGTGAATAGCCTCCACCCGAAGGCCGGGAAGTGGAGTGCCGCCCTGACGGAAGCCGTCGCTTACAGTGATATGTCGAATATCACCGGCCAGATTATTTTCTCGAAGATCAACGAGGGGTACGAAGACCCGGCGTTCGTCTTCCAGAAGGAAATCCCGGTCGTCCAAAGCGACATCCAGGACATGGAGAAGATTCCGGGCATGTCCCGGATCGGCGACGAGGCCAGCGTGGTCCTGGAGGGGAACGCCTACCCGTATGTCGGCTTCAGCGAGGACTACATCGAGGTCGCCGCGAAGCAGAAGCGCGGCATGATCGTCCAGCTGACGAAGGAACTCATCTTCGGCGACCGCACCGGCCTGGTCCTCAAGCGCGCCAAGGACGCCGGCTACCAGGCGGGCCTGAACCTGGAGAAGCGGTGCATTGACGCCTTCATCGACGAGAACGGCGGCGCCGTCTCCGCCGCCCTCGGCGGGCACCGCTACCACTGGAAGGGCACGAGCTACGCCTCCTTCCAGGCTTCCACCCCCTGGGTGAACGTCCAGACGTCCAACGCCCTCGTGGACTGGAGTGACGTGGAGGCGGCCCTCCTGCGGTTCGCGGGCATCACCGACCCCTACACGGGCGAGCCGATCAACGTGATGGCGAGGGACATCGTCGTCACGCCGCAGAACATGATGACGGCCCGCCGGGTGCTGGAGGCCACGGAAATTCGCACCCACGCCGGCGGCTACGCGACCTCCGGCAACCTGATGGACACCAGCTCCATCAACCCGCTCGCCGGGATGGGGTTCCGCGTCATTTCCTCCCAACTCCTCGCCGCCCGCGCCGCCACCGACACCGACTGGTGGCTGGCGGACGTGAAGAACGTCGTGAACCGGTTCGTGAACTGGGACATCACGACCGAGGAGGCCCCCGCGAACCACCCCGACGCCTTCAACCGCGACATCGTGTTGCAGGTCAAGGTGACGGTGAAGGACGCCGTGAGCGTGGTCGATCCGCGTTACGCCGTGGAGAACCGCGCGTAAGCGATTGTCCGTGTAACACACGCCGTTCGGATTTTTGTGCGCCGCGGCGGACCGCCCGCCCGCCGCGGCGCCTCACCCCACAACCCAGGGATTCGACTGTGCCGCGACCGCGTAAAGACTCGGGCGTTGACGTGATTGACCCGGCGGCCGACATCCAGGCCCTCGACGCCGCCTCCCTCCCTCCGGACATCGCCGCGGCGATGGTGTTGAGCGACCCCACCGTCGCCCCGCAGGACAGCCTGCTGGACGAGGCGGCCAAGCTCCGCGCCAAGGTCGCCGAGCTGGAGGCGGAGATTCAGCGCCGGGACGCCGCCGCCGCCAAGCTGCCGGACAGCGGCCCGGGGAAGTACAGGATCGTCCTCCGCCACAGCCCCGCGGCCATCAAGAAGCTGGTCGTCGAGGCGAACGGCGAGGCCGACGCCTGGGCGAAGTTCGTCACCGCCAACCGGCTGAAGCTGAACAACCCGCAAGACCCGACGCGGGCGGCGCTGCGGGCGTTCGAGGTGTCGCTCCAGGAGGGGCGGCTCCGCGGGCTGAGCCGCGAGATCACCAAGCTCGAAGACGCGCAGTAAGGGGGTACGCCGGATGGGGCAGAGTCTCGCTAACGGGCAGTTGGCCGCTTCGTCCGGGACGATCCTGGGCGCCGAGACGGCGCGCGGGGCCGAGCGCGTCGTCAACGTGAATTTGGCGAACACCTCGGCGAGTACGACCGAAACGGTGCTCCTCACCGTGTCCCGCAACGGCGGGACCGCGCGGCGCCTCGACCGGATCGTCCTCGCCCCGAATGAGAGCGCCAAGCTTCTCAACGTGGCCCTGGACCCGCCGGACGTCCTCGCGGGCAGTTCCACCAACGCCACCACCGTCGATTACGACATCACGATTTCCGCCGGCGGCCCCCGGCAGACCGTCGTCTACGACGCGAATGGGAGCCTCAAATCCGGCTCGGCATC
>DASPKW010000200.1:0-2021 GCA_035627895.1 Tepidisphaeraceae bacterium
CTGCGTGTCGAGCCGCGCGAGGTACAGGCGGACGACCGGGCCGGCCGGGCTGATGTGGTCGACCTTGGCGCGGATCGCGCCGGTCGCCGGGCGTTCCGGACCTGCAGCTCGGCCATCTTCTGGTGGACCTGCTGCTGGGCCTCGATCATCTGCCGCATCTGCGGGTCCAGTCCGTTGACGCCGCCGACCGCCCCCGGGCCGGCGCCGCCGTTGATGATCACGCCGTTGATCTGAATCTGGCCGCCGTTCCCCGCCATGAACCGCTCGTACAGCTTGTGCGCCTCGGGGTGGTCCTTCTTCAACTCGTCGGCGTCCTTGGCCTTGTACTCCTTCGTCTCGGGCTTGCCGTCCTTGCCCGGCTCAGTCACCGTCATCTCGACGCCCTTGTCGGCCGACTCGACGATCTTCACCGTGCGGTCGTTCTCCTGCGCTTTCACGGTCGTCACGCCGTTCGCGTCCGACCGGCTGATCGCCATCGCGTGCCCCGCCCCGCCGGCGACCGCGTTCACGTGCACCCGCACGTTCCCGCCCGGGCCGACCTGCATGATCCGCACGTTGCCGTTCCGACGGACGCCCCCGAACTCGCCGTCAAAGTCCGCCCCCGGGGTCGCCGCCGGCCTGGGCTTCGAGTCCTCGTCGATCTTCTTCAGCAGCGCCTCGGCCCGCGACGACACCTCCAGGTCCTCGCTCCCCTTCGCTTCCTTCAACGCCGGCAGCGCGTCCTTCCCGATCTTGCGCAGCGCATCGGTCGCGTCCTGGCGTACCTTCGGGTCGTCGTGACCCAGCTTTATGATCAGTTCGGCGACTTCGGTCTTCCGGTCGGCCGGCGCCACCGCCGCGGGCTTGGCGGGGGTTTCAGATTTCGCATCCTCCCCCCGGGCCGGCAGAGCGGTCAAAAGTCCGGCGAGCATCGCACACGTGATCGTTCGAGTCATGGCGTGGTCTCCTTCTGTTCATCCCATCGACGGGTTCCGACCCCTGATTCTAACGGATTCGAGTGAACCATCCTGTCGAGACAACGACCTAATTCCTACGACCGGCCCACCTCTCACAGTCGTAAACGAGCCGGGGCAGAGTGAACGGGCTTCGCCCGAAGCGCCGCCCCGGATCCGCCTGTCCGAACGCCCTAATCATTCTCGAGCAAATCCCTTACGACGATCTCCAATCCCTCGACTACCCGTGCCATCCGCTCGTAATCCAGCTTTTCCGGGGTATCCGCGCTCGTGTGATACTCCCGATATCGGAACGGCGCCGTATCGGTCACCATCAGGGCCTTGTAACCCTGCTCCCAGAATGCCCAGTGATCCGACCAGCCGATGCCCTCGATCGACCCGAGCAGCGCGGCGCCTTCGCTGGGGAACCGCACGTCGTTGCGAAACTTGCCGACGATCCGCTTGACGAGGTCCGCCGACCCGACGTTCCCGACGAACGCGATGAAATTGCCTCGCGACGGGTAGAACAGGGAAAACGGCTTGGGGTAACGCTGCGATCCTTCGGCGTCCGAATAGCACCCGATCGTCTCGACCGAGACCATCGCCGTGATCCGCTCGCCGCGCTCCTTGCACCGCTTGGCGTAAACGACCGACCCCATCATGTCCGTCTGGAAAAACGGCGGCTCTTCGTTGACGAACGCCGCGAGCCGAAGCGTCCGCTTGAACGGCCCGGCGCGCTTCGACTCGGCCGCCAGCCGCTTGCCCAGCGCGAGGATCGCGGCCGTGCCACTGGCGTTGTCGTTCGCCCCGGGCGAACCGCGCACCGAGTCGTAATGCGCCCCGAGGACGACGATCTCGTCCGTCCGCCCTTTGATCTCCGCGTCCAGGTTGGCGACCGTCTGATTGGCGGCGACATATTCCTGTCGCGCGACCGTCAGACCGGCCTTGCCCCACTCGGCTTCGACGTACTTGGCGGCGCGCTCCAGGTTCGCCGGGTGCTGGACGTTGCGGTGGCCGATGTCGCCCGCGAGCGTGGTCACGTGCGCCTTGAGTTCGTCGGCGAGCGAGACCGCGGCCGGCGTGATCGGC